>CAYJKM010000001.1:0-93586 GCA_964370805.1 uncultured Alphaproteobacteria bacterium
CAGCTGAGACCACGCGATCGGTAGAGTCAGGGAACCGTGCTTTGAGTTCAGAGAAATTGCAGCGATCCGCAAGGCCACCGGACCCGGGGATCTGGCCAGTTGTCATAAGCTCTTCGGTTTTTGTCCAACCCTCGGCATTTTGCCCAAGACACACAAAAAATAGGCAGATTGTAACACGTACTAACGTGAGGACAATACACGGGAAAGACATTGTTCCTCCAACGGTGTTCCTTTTTTTCGGTTGAGTAGCCTTCTAAATCTGTAGGCGCATTTCCGAGAGGTTCTGGACTCCCACTTCGTGGTGTCCAGAATGGCAATGCAATTGTGCTGTGTTTCTTTCGGCGGGGTCGTGGTCTCGTGATGTTTAACAAGCGGAGCACCGACCCCGCTCGGCGGATTGGGCGTGAATCCAAAATTGAGTAAAGATAACCTTTTCTGCCCCATCTTTCAAACTGTAGGGAATCTTGCCTTTCTGAGGAAAAACTCGTACTTTGAGATTGGTGAAAAATACCACGCAACTGTTTCTTAACTGAAACACAATCCAACACTTACAAAGACTGAGACGATCATGCACGACAAGCTATTCATTCCCGGCCCGATTGAAGTCCGGCCGGAACTCCTCCAGGAAATCGCGCGGCCGCAGGTGGGACATCGCACGCAAGCCTACCGCGATGTGCATCAGGCCGCCGTCGAAATGACCAAGAAGATCCTCTATACCGAACAGGAAGTGCTGCTGTTTTCCTGCTCCGCCACGGGCGTGATGGAAGGCTCCGTGCGGAATCTGGTGCAAAAGAAAGTACTGCACGGCGTGAACGGCGCGTTTTCGCAGAGATGGTTCAACATCTCTTCCAAGTACAACGGACTGCCCGCCGACAAATTGGAAGTGCCGTGGGGACAGGCAATCAAGCCGGAGATGGTGGATGCGAAACTCAAGACCGGCGAGTACGATACGTTCTGCCTCGTGTTCAATGAGACCTCGACGGGCGTGCGCGCACCAATTGAACAGATCGCGCAAGTTATCAAGAAGTATCCGGATGTGATGTTCCTCGTGGATGCGGTTTCCGCGATGACGGGCGACAAGATCGAGTGCGACAAACTCGGGCTTGATGTTTGCCTGGCCGGAACCCAAAAGTGCTGGGGATTGCCCGCCGGACTCTGCGTGGCGATGATTTCGAACAAGGCGATGGCCAGAGCGGCGACGGCCAAGAACCCGGGCTACTATGTGAATTTCGTGGACGCGAAGAAGTACAACGACAAGCACGAAGTGCCGCACACGCCGGCCGTGCCGCTGATCTTCGGATTGCGCGCACAGGCGGACTACATTCTCAACAAAGAAGGCCTCGAGAACCGCTGGGCGCGGCACAAGGAAATGCAGAAGGTCGTGCATGCGTGGGCGGCGAAGAACGGCTTCACGCTGTTCCCGGAGCAGGGCTATGAATCCGTGACGCTCTCCTGCATCAACAACACGAAGGGGATGGAGGTTTCCAAGCTCAACAAGGAACTCTCCAAGCGCCATCACGCGATCATCTCCAACGGTTATGGAGACATCAAGGAGAAGACGTTCCGCATCGCGCACATGGCTGACTGGCAGGTCAAGGACATCAAGGAACTGCTGGGCTGGCTGGATGAAGTGATTCCGGTCGCGATGCCGCAGCCCGTGGAAGCGTAAGTAAGGGATGAAGGATGAAGGGCGGAGGGATGAAGGTCTTTCCGCCCTCTTGTTTATCTTCTCTGACTCGAATTTTCGATTTCGGATTTTCTCACTTTTCCTCGCGGAGGGAGCCATGTTTCGCATTCTTTGTTTGGGATTACTGCTCTCGACAACTTTGTTATGGGCGCAACCGGTGGAAGGGCCGTGGGTGGTGATGGAGGCAGATACGAATCACAAGTGGCCGCATATCATTGGAATTGAATCTGATCAGACCACTGTTCTGTATGCGAAAGATGTGCCGGATAGCGATCGCATTTGCTCTATTACTTGTGATTGGGAATCTCTGTCTGTCACAGAGCATGATACGCTTTACACGTATCCGGCGGCCTGGAAAACAATTGTGACTGATGTTGAGCTTGACTCAAACGGACGCTGGATTGCAGCGATTGATCACCGGGTGAGCGGACCTGCCGATCACCTCTACTTGCTCTTCTACGACGGATCTGCATTACACAATCGCTTCGTTGACTCAGCAGTCTGGTGGACTTATGGGTGGTGCACGGTCATTGAGTGGTTTCAGGAATACAAAGTGACGTCGCGCCCCACCGGTTGGGGCTGGTCGGTCGGCGCAGGGCACACGAATCCTTTCGAGTGTTTTCCCGTAGTTACTCCGCACGTTGGGGTCACGTTCTATTGGACATTAGGGGCAATTCGATCTGTAGGTGATCAGACGTACGGCGGAGCCACCTACGTGACTTCAGCATGGGGCGATTCAGGGTGCGGTGCTGCTTTGGTGACATCAAACTCTTTCTTCAACAATCCTGATGGTACACTTCTTGTTTTGGCAAGTGATTCCGCCACTTGGATAGCGCCGCCCATTCACGTAGATAGCACTCTGAGTTCGTTAGATGCTCGCTTTAATCACTCGAACGAATTACTGGTGATTTCTGGGTCGAGCGCCTCGTATCCTGCACCGGTTGTGGTTCATGTGGACAGCAATGGAGCATGTCAAGAACGGTCTGTACTTGACTGGACCGGCAATCCGACTGCTACTGCGTGGCATAGTGATTACGGCTTTGCAATCATACGCCAAACGTCGAACGAGCTTCAGCTATTTCGAACCAATGCCGCGGGGGAACCTCATCTCAATGATGACGTATTCTATTCAATCCCGACAGATCGCAGAATCGTTTCGACTGATGCACAGATTTCACCGACAGGAACTCTCTATGTTGTCTGGAGTGAATTCACGACAGTAGAGCCATACATAAGCGAGACGAAGATGTTGCGAGCCGGCTGGGACATGCCGCTCGCGACTAATCCCCAACCCGAGCGCACAGCCGTGCGGCACTACGAATTGCAGACGTACCCCAATCCGTTCAATGCCAGCACGACCCTTTCGTTCACCCTGCCAATTGAGGAAGACGTGAATTTGCGGGTCTATGACATCGCCGGGCGACTCGTCAAGACGCTTGTCGATCAGGAACGGATGGCCGCCGGTGATCACCGCTTCACCTTTGACGCGGCCGGGCTGCCGAGCGGCATCTACCTCTGCCGGTTGCGGGCCGGCGAGCAGAGCGCACTGCAGAAACTCGTGCTGCTGCGATAGCCAATGACCACAACAGATTCTTAAGACTTACGACGACACGACTACACGAGGTGACTGGTTGAGATTTTGGACAGTTCTTGTACTTTTCTTGTTCATTGACACGAGCGCATGTGCTGCAGAATCGGTCACCGTACGTGACGCGGAAACGGGCGAACCCATTTCCGATTGCTACATTTATACTCAAGGTCAATCGATCATCGCGCAGACCGATTCGTCCGGCAGTTTTGATCTGGAGCGCTTTCGCCAGACCGAGCGTTTGTACTTTTTCCATATGGGCTACGCGAAGACCGCGCTCTCGCCGCGCGAAATCGCGCGCGCCGGATTCGAGATCAAACTCGCTCCCTCGCGCTACACAACGGAGGAAGTGGTCGTCGAAGGCTATCGGTTCGGCAATGACCGCGCGCAAATCGCGCAGCAGATTGAGGAAGTCACCGACGGCGACATTGCCTTTCAGAATCCGCGCACGGCCGCGGAAGTGATCGAGAACGGCGGCGTGTACGTGCAGCGCAGTCAGTTCGGGGGCGGCTCGCCGATGCTGCGCGGCCACACGGCCAACTCGGTACTGCTCGTCATGGACGGCGTGCGCATGAACAACGCCATTTACCGCGCGGGCAACCTGCAGAATGCGATTACCGTGGACGCGAACGCGCTCGGCTCTGCCGACATTCTGTTCGGCCCCGGTTCCGTGCAATACGGCAGCGACGCCATGGGCGGCGTCATGGTGTTCAATACCGTGGATCCGCTGCCATCTTTGGTGAGCAGTTCCCGCGTCAGCCTGCGCGGCTTCACGCGTTACGGTACGGCCGCGCAAGAGAAGACGGCTGGAGCTACGGCCGAGTTCGGCTTGCCTAAATGGGCGTTCCTCGGCAGCTTCACATACAGCGATTTCGGCGATCTCCGCACGGGGCGCGTTCGGAGTTCCGCCTATTCGGACTACGGCCGCCGGATCGAATACGTGGAACGGCAGAACGGGCAGGACGTGATTGTCAGGAACGACAACTCCGCCGTGCAAAAACCGTCGGGGTACAATCAGGCGAACGTGCTCAGCAAAGTGCGCTATTGGCCCTCGTCTCGATTGAATGCCACGTACGCGCTGCTCTATTCGACAAGTTCCAATATCCCGCGTTACGATCGCCTCGAGCAATATCGCGATGGTCAATTGCGCTTCGCCGCGTGGTATTACGGGCCGCAGGACTGGCTGATGAATCGCCTCACCCTGCACGCCTCACACGGCGGACAGATTTATGACGAGGCGGCGCTGACAATTGCGCATCAGGACTGTCAGGAGAGCCGCCACGACCGCAGCCGCGACAATAACGTGATCAATCATCGCACCGAGAACCTTGCGATCGTCTCTGTCAACGCGAATCTCAGCCGTCACCTCGGCAGCGGCAAACTGTTCTATGGTGTTGAAGCGGACGTGAATGACGTGGAGTCCACAGCCGGCACCGAGAACATGATCACCGGCGAAACCGGCCCTTTGTCCACGCGTTACCCCGACGGCGGCAGTCGTACGACCACGCTGGCCCTGTATGGAGGCTGGAACGTCCCCGCCTCGACGCGCGTGGTCATTACCACTGGCGCGCGCTACACCCATAATCTGTTGAGCGCGAAGTTCGAAGACAAAGGCTTCTACGCGTTTCCTTTCGACGAGATTGAATATAACAGCGGCGCGCCGACGGCCAGCCTGGGCGCCGTCTGCTCACTGAACGCCTGGAAGCTGCGCGGCGTCCTGTCCAGCGGGTTCCGCGCTCCGAACGTAGATGACGTCGGCAAGATTTTCGATACCGGCGACGGCGTCGTGATTTTCCCGAATCCCGATTTAGGCCCCGAGTATTCCTACAATGGCGAGCTGGGCATCGAGCGCTCGTTTACGGATCGCTTCACGACCGGGGGAACCGCCTATTACTCGCAGCTTGTTGACGCGGTCGTCGTGGCGGACGCACAGTTCAATGGCCAGGATTCGATCCTCTATGACGGCACGATGTCTAAAGTGAAGTCGCTGCAGAATGCCGGCCAAGCCTACCTCACCGGCTTTGATATCTTCGCGCGGGCGAAATTCACAACTGAATGGTCGGCCTCCACGTTGCTGTCCTATGGCGCCGGACACGACCAAGAACACGACCTGCCGATGCGAGCCGTGCCGCCGCTGTTCGGACAAACCAGCTTGCTCTGCGAAACCAAAACTTGGAGCGGGGAACTCTTTGCCCGCTACAATGCCTGGAAGCAGGAGCATGACATTCCACTCTCCGGTGGTGAAGTATCGGTCTATACCCCCGACGGCGTGCCGTCTTGGTGGACGCTCAACCTCCGCGGCAGCCTGCGGCCGGTGGAGCATCTCGAATTGACTGCCGCAATAGAGAACATCTTTGATTTACACTATCGCCCTTACGGTTCCGGCATCAGCGCTCCCGGCCGCAATTTGGTCGTCAGTCTGCGGGCAGGGCTGTAGCTCCCGGACGGATTTTCTGCTCTGACTCTACCTTCGAGTGAATCGGTTTTCGATTTTCTGATCGGAGACGAACATGAACGATTTGCGATTCCATCGCAAGGACGGCTTGTTTATCGCCGTCTGTTTGCTGGTGTTGGTGACAGGCGTGCTGGTCAGCTTGCGGTATTTCAAGCAGGCGTTCCCGGAAGCGGCTGTCGAGTTTCGCTACAATCGCGCGCAATCCGGCGAAATTGCCGCGCAGTTTGTTGACAATCTGGCGTGGGAGATCTCCAAGGGATACCGCCACGCGAGCCGCTTCGGGTACGACGACCAGGCTAAGACGTACCTCGAAAAAGAGCTGGGCGTCGCCGGGGCGCAGCCGTATCTGGGCAAGCCGGTGCGGCTGTGGTACTGGCAGCATCGCTGGTTTCAACCGGCCACGAAGGAAGAATTCAAGGCGTTCGTGACTCCCGGCGGCGAAGTTGTGCGTGTGGAGCACGAGCTTCCTGAGACTGCAGAGGGAGCAGATTTATCCGAAGACAGCGCTCGCGCTATTGCCGAGCGCTTTCTCGTTGGCGTGATGGGGCAGGACTCAACGAAGCTCACGTTTATCGAATCGCAGCGTGTTGGCCGCCCGCAGCGCGCCGATTGGACGTTTACGTATCGCGCGGCCGGAATCGAACCAGTCAAAGGCTCGGAGTACCGCTACTCCGTCGGCATCATCGGCGACCAATTCGGCAGCTACCGCGAATGGCTCAAGGTGCCCGAAGAGTGGATGGCATCGTATCGCAAGCTGCGCAGCCTGAACGAAGCGGCCGGTCAGGTGGACGCCGTGGCGTTTTTGCTCACAATTGTCGCGATGGTGGCGGTGTTCTTCATTCACATGCGCCGCAAGAACATTCGCTGGCGGATCGCGCTGAAGTTCGGCCTTGCGGCGCTCGCGCTTATCGCGCTGAATCAGGTCAACGAGTTTTCGCAGACGCTTTACTGGTACAATACGGAAGACTCGTGGCCCGGTTTTCTGACCAGTGAATTGCTGCAAGGGCTGCTTGCCGCCGTTGCCGCGGGAGCGATTATCCTGCTGCTCACGGCCTCCGCCGAGCCGCTCTACCGCGAGCAGTTGCCGGACAAGCTCGCACTTTCCCGCATGTTCACCGCGCGCGGCATGCGCACCAAGAGCGCGTTCAAGAACATCTTGCTCGGCGTGACGCTGACGTCCTTCTTCTTTGCCTATCAAATCGTGTTCTATCTCGGTGCGGCAAAATTCGGCGCGTGGAGCCCGTCTGACGTGCCCTATGACAATCTGCTGAACACGGCCATGCCGTGGCTGGCCGTGCTGCTGGTGGGATTCTTCCCGGCCGTCACCGAAGAGTTCATGAGCCGCATGTTCTCGATTCCGTTTCTGCAAAAAGCGTTCAGGAACCGGATGCTGTGGCTCGCGCTCCTGATCCCGGCCGTGATCTGGGGATTCGGTCATGCCGGTTATCCCAATCAGCCGTGGTGGATTCGCGGCGCGGAGGTGGGAATCGCGGGCATCATCATCGGCATCGTGATGCTCAAGTGGGGCATTCTTGCCGCGCTCGTCTGGCATTACACGGTGGACGCGATGTACACCGCGTTTCTGCTCTTTCGCAGCGAGAATCTTTACTTTGTATTCACGGCGGCAGTCGCAACGGGTTTGCTTGTTATCCCGCTGCTGGTGGCGCTGATTGCCTACTGGCGGAAAGGCGGGTTTCTTCCCGAAGTGGGCGTAACCAACGCGGATGACATTGTCACGGGCGAACCGGCGCCAATTGTGCCGCCGCCGATTCCCAAGCCGCCGGAAATTGTCGAAGCGCCCGTCACGCACTATCTGCCGCTGCCGGCACGCGGGCGCATGATCGGCATCTCAATTCTGTTTGCCGGAGCGATTGCGGCCTTGATTCCGGTCGAGAAGCTGGGCGACTTCGTCGAGTACCGGGTCACGAAAGATGAAGCCGTGCGCGTCTTTGCCGATTCGCTCCGCGCGACCGGCTGGGCCGATCCCGACACGCTCAGGATCGCAGCCTTCGTCTATGATCTTGATGATCAGTTCACCGAGACACACCCGCTCGCCTACGTGTTGAAACATACCCCTACTGTGCACGGTTTCAACTTGCTTGCGGATACGCTCTGGGGCGCCGGACGCTGGCGCGTGCGGGCCTGGGTGCCGGAAAACCGCTTGCGATACAGCGGCTCCGTGCACGCTCGGACCGGGCGGGTAGAGAGCATTTTTGCGTGGCTGCCTGAAGAGCTGCCGGGCGATAGTCTGACGAAAGATTCCGCGCGTGTCTTAGTCGAACAGCAGTTGATCCGGCAAGGCGAAGATACGTCGCAGTTCGTGTTGAAAGAGTACAAGGATTTCGCCCGCCCGCAGCGGCTGGATCACTCGTTCGTTTACGAAGCCAAAGACGGTGATCCACGGCATGTGGCGGAAGCGAAGTTCCGCCGCGACAGCCGTGTGGACGGCAATTACATCTCCGTCAGTAAGCGCGGCTGGTACAAGATTCCGGAAGCATGGGAACGCGCGCGCAACGCGACAACCACGCTGCGCGCGGTGCGGCAGGGGCTGACCATCCTCGCGATTATCGGCAGCATCGTCGGGGCGGCCATCTTCTTCGGCGCCCGGGTAAAGAAAGGTCTGGTACCGTGGAAACAAGCGTTCCTGATCGCGATTGTTCCGGCCATCATGGCTCTGTTGACCGGAGTCAACTCGTGGTATCTGTCACAGGCCGACTATTTCGGCCGCATCGAAATTGCGCCGGGAGTGTTCCACATCGAGCAGCTCACGCGCATCCTGCTCGACGGCATGATGACGTATCTTTACTTCGTCATCGGCCTGGCGTTTCTCGGGTCGCTCTATCCCGACAAGCTTCCTTTGCTCAGCCGTCGCGAACGCAAAGCGGCAGCGCTGGACACGTGGATTGCCGCCGCAGCGGGAGTCGGCTTCGTGCTGATCATCGGCAGTTGGACGCACTGGCTGGAGGCATGGAACACCGGCTGGATCTCGTTTCATGGCTGGAATATCCCCGAATGGATTGCCGCACCGGTGCCACTCCTTTCAATGATTGACATTTCGCTGCGTGAACTCATCTTCACGGCAGGAATCATCGGGCTGTATGTGTATCTGTGGACGGGACCGATGAAGAGACTGCAGTACCGTGTCCTGCTTGTGCTCGCTCTGCTCTTCATGCTCATGCCGATGCAGGCCGTGGAACCCGGTGAGTGGCTTTTTGAGATTCTGCACACACTGCCCGCGATCCTGCTCGCGTGGCTGCTCTTGACTTACGTTATCGCGGGACGCACGGCCGCCTTCTTCGCATCGGCTTTCGCCGCGTCGGCCTATGTCATTATCGCGCGCGCGATCGGCACCGGCTACATTTGCGGCATCCGGGGCGGCTGGGTCTTCACAATCCTGGCGGTAATTCTCTTCGCGCTCTGGTGGGCGCCGCTGTTGGGGAAGAGGAGACTGCCGGTGGATTAGGGAAGACTTGAACCTTGGGACGCGAGACTTGAAAAAAAGGGGAGGGACTATGCGCTACGTGCTTGGACTGTTGCTACTCTCGACTACCTTCGTATGGGCGCAACCGGAAGGGCCGTGGATCATCGATGAAGTTGGCTTAAACGCAAATATGCAATGGCCTGTAGTTGTCGCGGATGACGCCGATACGATAATGGTCTTTTATACACTCTACACCTATGCGGGGCAGTGGCTCGAGCAACGCGAGATCAGTGTCTCTGAATTCGTAGTGGTGGATTCTTTCCACCAAGAGATTGAGGATACGCTGAATTATCACCTGACCGACGCGCTTGTATTTGATAGCGGCGATTGGGTGGTCAGCGCACATGCGACCCTCTCGCCATATCGTTCTGTGCGTCAATTCGTCCGCAATGCGTCCGGAATTGACGTCGACATTTTGGCAGAAGGCTCCCATACTTTTTTGCCGTATGCGCATGGTTCATGGGTCCTCCCGCCAACGCTAGCTTACAAGGCAACCAGCGGCTTCATTGTCTCCTGGATCCGTGGGAATGATGACAATTGGGCAGGAGAACCTCATCAAGATGCCATTCTTTGCTTTGTGCCTGACATCGAGAGTCCGGCAGAGCGGTCTCCCTACCTGATCAATACGTTTGATGTTTTCCTGTACGGACCCTCCCGGATGGCCATTGAATCAGCTGTGGGAGACACTGCTGTTGCTCTTCTATCCCGTAGTCCCGACTATCCGGGCTGGGGAGACCCCGTCTCTGGATCGCTGTACCCCGGGTCCTTCGGTGAGATGGACGGGCCGCTCATCCCATTGCCCTGTGCCGATCAACCAATAGACATTGTTGAGACGGTCGGGCACAACTGGCTCTTGCTTGCGGATTCGAGCGCACCAAGAATCTACTCGTTTGACCTTGCCGGAAACTGCATGCTCAGAGAAGATCTTGGAAGTGGGCCTGATCTGGCTGCTGCCGCATGGAACGATCATTATGGCTTCGTGCTCTTGCATGTTGAAC
This sequence comes from uncultured Alphaproteobacteria bacterium, assembly GCA_964370805.1. Lineage (GTDB taxonomy): Bacteria > Electryoneota > RPQS01 > RPQS01 > RPQS01 > CAYJKM01. The sequence goes on from CAYJKM010000001.1 coordinate 10,210, forward strand.
CTTCATCAATTCGAATCACACGAACCGATACGTCCGGCTCGCTGACTTATCCCGAAGGCGTGTTCTATTGGCAAGATACGAATTTTGATATCCGACAAGGAAACGTTGCCATCTCCGATTCGGGGTGGGTCGTTGTGACATGGACGGAACGCAGCCAAATTGAAGATTATGTTCGCTTGATGTTGGCTGCGATGCCGTGGGACGCGCCGCTTGTTTCTAATGACCGTTTCGTCCCTCATCCTTCATCTCTCATCCTTTCCGCCTATCCCAATCCGTTTAACGGTGAGCTTCACATCCAATATGAGTTGATGCGGGAGGGGGCGATTGAGTTAGCTGTTTTCAATGTGCTTGGGCAGCAAGTAGCGAAACTTGAGAGTGGAATAGAGAGGGCGGGAAGCCATCAAACAGTTTGGTCTCCCACGGCAGGCAGTGGCATCTACTTTGTTTCGCTGCGGACGGAACACGGAACTCGAACGCGGAAAGTGCTCTTCGCACGATAGCAACTTCAACAGGAGGCCGCCATGATTTACTCGCTTCTGATTCTGCTCGCGTTTGCGGTATGCGGGTTTTCCCAACCGTGGCAATGGGAATTGTATGAGGGGGATTACTACAATCCCACAGGATTTCCGGCACCAATCCTCAGTGGAGAAGAAGGTGCAGCCGCTGTGTTTGGCAATTTTGACGGAGAGGGCACGGACGAGCTATTCATGTGTGCCTGGGAAGACTATGTTGTTGCTCAGCGAGACAGCGGCGTTTTTCACTGGACGTCGTTTGTCGGTACGGCGGGCCCGCTGGGTGTCGGCTGCGAAGCAGCCAATCTGGACACCGACGAGAGCGATGAGCTGATTGTCTTTGGTGATGACGGAGTGCATGTGTGGGAGGCTGTCCTGTTCGATCCGTGGGAGTGGCAGCAGCGAGACGATTTGCTCGAGGGCTTTGACATCCCGGAAGGAGCTGTGCGAGGGATATATGGAGACTACGACGGCGATGGATTACTAAATGCTTTTTACTGGTCAGGGGTTTGGGACGGACATTTTGAGCTTTGGGAACGTACTGCAGACCAGGATTGGGCTGTGGACACCTCTTTTGACGGCGGTGGGGGCGTGTCGTCAGGGATCTATGACGGCGACTTCGATCATGACGGAGACACCGACATTGCGATTGCCCCCTTGTTCACAGATGTACCGCTTTTCGGGGGCTTCGGCGAAAATACCGCGCAGGGAATCGTCTGGCATTTGCAGACTGAAGGGATGTATGATTTTCCGGGACCGACGGGTGGAGATATCGACGGCGACGGTGTGTGGAAAGGGCTGTATGCCTATGAAGGATATTCCGGCTTCACCGTCGTGGAGGTCGAGCACGATTCACTCCAATTCCTTCGCGTTGCTGAAAGGCATTACGTCGGCGGACTTTTCGCGCCAATCATCGGGAACTTTCGCACCGGCAGCCAAACTGTGGTCGGCGCGGTTCGGAACTGGTCCTATGGGGCACCCTTCTACCACAACGAAGCATTCGCATGCATGAGTCACAGCGACAGCGGCTGGCGAGATCTGAACAACAACTTTGAAATTGCCTGGGACTATAATTGCGTGCTCGGCAACAAGTCCGATCTGAACGGCGATGGCCTTGACGACATTTTGAGTCTCCTGCGGAGTCAGAGTATTGGTGGAGCGACGACATGCATGATCTGGAGAAATACTGGAGATGAAGACGCTGATGCATATGTCTCATCACCAATTACGCGTACTTTTCTGACGCGCCGCTTCATGCAGAATCCAGACACGCTCTTCCAATCTCATCAAATCGGCGATGTCTCCGGTGACGGACGAGCGGAGCTCGGCGTGCTGGCGACCGTCGGCACTGATTCCTCCCGCATCCTCTTCTTCGAGAAACTCGGAGAGATCGAGGACACTACATTTGTGGCACGACCCGAATGGTGTACATCTTTGCCGGGGGGCATGACCGGTCTGCGGCTCGCTGATATTGACAACGATGGTCTGGCCGAGATCATCGCACACCGAAACAACGGCTCGTGGCGAACGTTTTTCCGCCGCAATGGAGTCTGGCAAGAGTACTCCAGCATTTTGCCGACGATCATGGCAAATGACGTCTCCTTTGCCGATGCCGACAACGATGGCGATCTCGATTTATTTGCCGGCGATCAGCTTTGGTACAGTCTAAGCCCAAGTAACACAGACTATCCCTTCATCCTTCAGCCCTCAGCCTTCAGCCTTTCCGCTTACCCGAATCCCTTTAACAGCACAACCACCTTCACGTACGACTTGCCACAGCGCAGCAATGTGGAGCTGACTATCTTCAATTTATTGGGAGAGCAGGTCGCAGTGCTGGTTCAGGGAGCACAGGAGGCGGGAGCTCACACCGCCCGCTGGCAGCCCTCAGACGGAGTTGAGGTTCGGCGCGGTCAGCAAGTTTCGAGCGGGATTTACTTTGCGAAGCTCTCCGCCGGCACGAGCATCAAGACCCAGAAAGTCGTATATTTACGGTAGGGTCGCAGACCCGCCCTACCGAATCTTCGCGTTTTGTCTAACTCACAATCAACCGATTCCCTACCATGACACGCGTTTTGATTACCGACGGCATGGACAAAGGCGCCGTCAAACAACTCAAGGATCTCGGTTTCGAGGTCACGGAACAGTTTTATCCCGAACCTGAACTCATTCAGGAAATCAAGAAGTATGAAGCGGTGGTCGTGCGCTCGGCCACCAAGGTCACTCCGCCCGTGATTGACGCGGCCAACGGACTCAAGCTGATCGTGCGCGGCGGCGTGGGCGTGGACAACATCGACGTCAAGCACGCGGAAGCGCATCACATCAAGGTGATGAACACACCTGGCGCGTCCAGCGACAGCGTCGCCGAACTCGCGCTCGGTCTGATGTTCGCGGTCGCGCGGCAGATTCCGCAGGCCAGCGCGTCGATGAAAGCCGCCAAATGGGAAAAGAAAGCGTTTGCGGGCGGTGTCGAGCTCGCCGGCAAGACGCTCGGCATCATCGGCATGGGCCGGATCGGCGCAAGCCTCGCCCGCATGGCCACAGCCCTCGGCATGAAAGTGCTCGGCCACGATCGCTATCCCGAAACGGCGCGCTCGCGCAATGTGCCGATGATGACCAAAGATGAACTGCTGCCGCAGTGCGACTACATCTCGCTGCACATCCCGTATGACAAGATCGCCGGCGCGGAACTCACGGCGCGCGAGTTCAGCCTGATGAAAGACGGCGTAATCATTGTCAACTGCGCGCGCGGCGGTGTGGTGGATGAAGACGCGCTGCTCGCCGCCCTGAACTCCGGCAAGGTGCGCGGCGCGGGGATTGACGTCTGGGTTGGAGAGCCCAATCCAAGACGAGACCTTGTTGAGCATCCCAAAGTCGTGGCCCTCCCGCATATCGGTGCGGCGACCGGCGAGGCGCAAGGTCGTGTCGGTGGTGAGGTGGTACAGATTTTGAAGGAGTTCTTCAAGAAGTAACCTCTATCCCCTGCCCTTTCCCGACTGGATGTGGGGAAAGGGAGAGAGATGGATTTCGGGTGAGCACAGAATCTCCGCTGGTCATCAGTCTTATGACCGGCGCAGGCTCTGTGCGTGCCGCGCCCGACTGTCCGCCCCTAACTGACGCTGCTTCAAGTTTGTAGACGGGCGCGTCCATAAAACGTGCCGAGAGGAGACTCCGGCGCACCATCCGCATTATCAGAGCCTTCTGTCAGGAATGACCACGTGTCGTTTTCTGACGGAAGGCTCTATTGTTTTCGTGCAAAATGATGAAGGGAATGCAGAAAATGCGTTTCGGACGCCTGTATCCTCTCGTCCAAATCTCGCTTTCGGTCAGACTTTGTCCTCTGGAGAAGGAACATGAAGTCCTCTTGCTACTTACTCGCGACAATCCTGTTGCTCATTGCGCTCGGCTGCCAGAACGACGACGAGACCACTCCGCCGCTATCCACACTTAGCATTTCGATCTCGATTGACCCTGATACCATCTGGTTCATCTATGGCCAAGCCGCTATCGCGGACGTGGTTATCTCAGTAACCGAGGACGGAGTTCCGGTCACGGGCGCAATCGTGACCTCGTCACTGGCCGAACCCTCCACCGGTCAGTTATCCGGTTTTCGCGAGCGGACGGATACCACCGATGCCAGCGGTCAAATTCAGCTTCAATACTACTCGACGCTGACCGGCACCGATGTCATGACTTCAACTGCCGGCACCGCTTCGTTTACGACGGCCATCGTCGCCGCGCATCCGTACAACGGCGAGATGCTGTCCATCGACTTGTTTGTCAGCCCACCGGAATGGTATTTCCCGTACTATGGTGATACCGCTTCGATTGTCTGTGAAGCTGTCGTCTATGACGAGTCGGCGCAACCCGTCCCCCGCCTGAATCTCAACTTCTATTCGCAGCGCGGCCAGCTCAGCGACAACCCACTCACGGATGAATATGGCCGCACGGTTGCCATTCTGTCCGGCACGGTGGACGACATTTTTCCGGATCAACACACTCCGGAGATCACTTGCGAAGTGTTTGTCGAGATCAGCATGTTCAATGAGGCGCAATTGATTCTCTTCAGACGCTAAGGAGCACTCCCATGCCCCGCACAGCTCATCGTTTGCTTTTCTTGTCCTTGCTGACCATCATGGCCTCGCTGGCCTATGGCATCAACTACATGTATTTCTCACACTTTGAGAGGACTTCGTTCAACGACATTATACGCTTCTGGCATGAAGACATGCTTGCTGGTCCGGTTCGCTCTAATTCGCAGATAGGCATCATGGAGAACCCCGTCTTCTATGACTATGTGATGCAGGGCGGGATGTGGACAGACTTTGAGCACGGGCCGGGATACAATCCTCTCTTTCTCGGGCCTGATCCGCTCTTCCGTGCGCAGAACCTGCCCTTTCCCGAGACTGCATCCGTGATCCGCGAGCGCGCTCTCGAACAGGATTACTACTTCAATGCCGGACCGAATATGTTGGCTTGGGTGCGACTTAGCCACGACACGCTGAAACTTGCCTGGATCGAAGAGGATCAGCCGATAGATTCACTTCCTGCCTTCGAGGACATCCTGCTGCCGGACACGGCGTTTGTCTTTTTTGAGGCCACGCTCCGGATATCCGGTACAGTCAGCACCGTATTGACTTTGGGCGCCAGCGGCAGAATTGGCCTGGAAGACAATATTCTCTATGCGTCCACAGTATCACAGGAGGGAATGCCGGTTGCGGGTCACCCGGAGAAATTGGCGTTGGTATCGGAAAATGAGATCAAGATCTTGAACACGCAGGCAAACGGACGAAACGACGAATGGCGTTATCCGTTCGAGCCGCCGGATTCGATGAACGCCGCCGATATCGCCTTGAATGGCATCTTCGTTGCGATGAATGAGAGTTTCACGTTTGAGAATCAAAATGACCCCGACAGCGGGTATCAAGGGCCTTCACATGACGAGCGCGGTAACATCTATCTGTGGGGCTCGCTGATGCAAAAGCGCCGTTCATACATACATCGTTCCAACCACCTTGGCACCGGCTATGGCAAGCAGTATCGGTATGACGAAGACTTGCGCTTCTGGAATGTTCCCTTGTGGAGCGACACCCTGCAGGAAAATGCCGTCGATCCAGCCGGGCTTGAATTCGGCGAGATTTTCATCGGCGACACACTCTGGCGCGAAGTCGTGGTCACCAACGACTTCATCCCGGTGTGGTTAACTCCAATCACCGTTAACTCCGGCTTCGGTTTCTTCACCCCTGTGGATAGCCTTTCCTCTGACTGGGAGCATCACATCCAAGTCGGCTTCTCCCCCCACGCTCCCGGTCTCGATCTGGGTGAGTTGCGCGTGGACATTCCTTATTACAACCAGTCATTCACGATTGCGCTGGAAGGCACCGGCATCACCACCGCTGTCGAAGACCCGTTCATCCCGCATCCCTCGTCCTTCGGCTTGTCCGCGTTTCCGAATCCCTTCAACGCCGCCACGCGGATTTCGTATTCCCTGCCGCAGCGCAGTTTCATCGAGCTGGCTGTATTCGACCTCACCGGCCGCCGCATCCGGACGCTGGTGCAAGGAGACCGTGATGCTGGTGTGCATCACGTCTCATTTAACGCCGCCGATCTGCCCAGCGGCCTTTACTTCGTCCGGCTGCTAACTGCCGAGCGAGTCTTAACGCAAAAACTTCTTCTGGTCAAATAACGTCCCGGTCATTGCCTCCACTCTGTGGAGGAGAATTCGAAACAGGAGGCCCTATGCATCGCACCGCACACCGTCTGCTCTTCTTGGCCCTGCTCGTGATTATGGCGTCGCTCGCCTATGGCATCAACTACATGTATTTCTCAACCAGCGAGATGACACCCTTCGGCGATCGGATCCGCTTCTGGCATCTGGATACCCTGAACGGGCCGATCCGCACGAATGGGCAGTTTTCCATCATGCAGAACCCGGTCTTTTTTGATCTGGTGATTCAGTCGGAGTTCTACATCGATCAGGGCGCCGGGTACAGTCCGTATTTCCTGTCGGAGTTCCCACCGGTGCTCAACGCGCCGGAACTGCCCTTTCCGGAAACCGCAAGCGTCATCCGCGAGCGAGCGTTTGCGCAAGGCTTCTACTTTAACGCCGGCCCGGGCATGCAGGCGTGGATTCTGATTCTTGAAGATACGTTGCGACTGCACTGGGCACAGATTGACGAGCCCTTCGATACGCTCGTCTTTGAAGACATTGGCCTCCCCGCGGAGGCGACTGTCTTCATCGACGCTTCCCTGCGTATCTCGGGAACCGTCAGCACGGTGCTCACGATCGGCGCCGGCGGACGCATCGGCCTCGACGACAATATCCGCTACGTGTCAAGCTCAGCGGAGTACCCGTGGCCGCCCACACCCGGACACACGGAGAAGCTCGCGCTCGTCTCCGAAAACCAAATCAAAGTCCTGAACACGCCCGCCAATGGCCGTGATAACTGCGGTGGCCCGGGGCCTGATAGCCAGCCGGATATCAACTTGAAAGACATCGTCATCAGCGGCATCCTCGTGGCCATGAACGAGAGCTTCACGTTTGAGAATCAGAATGACGCGGACAGCGGTTATCAAGGCCCGTATCCGGACGAGCGCGGCACGGTTTACCTGTGGGGTTCGCTCATGCATCGCCAGCGCAACTATGTGCACCGCTCCAATCATGGCGGCAGCGGCTACAACAAGATCTACCGTTACGACGAAGATCTGCGTCACTGGGATTTCGGCCTGTTCGACACCACCTATGCGGAGAACCGGCTCGCTCCAGAAAGTATTGACTTTGGAACCGTGCTGATCGGTCAACAGGCGCGCGATACCGTGCGGCTTGCGAATGATTTTATTCCCCTCGGTCTGGCAGAGGTCTCTCCCGGTGTCGCGCCGTTCCTTTATGATCATTTTGTGTCGTGTCCGCAGCCGTCGCATCCGGATTCCATCTGCCTCGAGTGGCTGAAGCAAATTGCCGTGTCGTTCACGCCGTCCGAGGCGGGCGAGTTTTTCGACACCCTGCGCTTCCGCCTCCGCTATTATGACCTTTGGATGGAAGTGCCCATGCACGGCATCGGGATCACCACAGCGACTGAGGATCCGTTCATCCCGCAGCCCTCGTCTCTCTCCCTTGCTGCTTGTCCCAATCCGTTCAACAGCCGCACGACGTTTTCGTTTGCGCTGCCCACAGCGAGCAACGTGAAGCTAACGCTTTTTGACGTCAATGGCCGCGAAGTGGCCCGCATCGTCGATCAGGCATACGCCCCCGGCAGCTACAACGTGAGTTTCGATGCGGCGGCGTTGAGTTCGGGCGTGTATTTCGCCAGCCTGAGCACGCCGTCTCGCACCTTAACACAGAAATTACTGCTCATAAAGTGACACGCGCCGCGTGCCATCCTGAACAAACTGAAGGATCTCTCTGGTGAGAATACTCGTGATGAAGGTGCTCTCCATTCTACTGATTGTGACTTCGGCCTGCGCCGTCGACTACATGTATCTCTCGGATAATGAGACGACCGTGTTCGGCGACCGCATTCGCTGGTGGCATGAAGATACAGTGGGCACGGCGATCCGCACGAATGACTGCTTCGCGATCATGGAAAATCCGGTGTTCTATGGCCCGGTCATTCAGGCCGGCGAGAACTGTGATTGCTGTGATCCGCCCTGCGTCTGCGGTGTCCCGCCTTATCCGTTTCCCGAAACCGCCGATTGGCTGCGCGGTTTGGCTCTGCATGAGATGTCGGAACCGGACACAGTTTGGTGGGCCAACTATTACTTTGATCAAGGTGCGAATGACCAGGCCTTTGTCAAAATCACGCCGGAGTACTTGCACATCTGGTGGGGAGTGTGGGGAATACCGGTGGATACAGTCTTTGGAATCGACGAAATTCGGTCGCTCAATTCGTATCGACACGTGATATATTTCGATTGTCCCATCCGTATTTCCGGTGTGGTCGGCGGCTATCTCATCATTGCCTCCAGCGGCACGATCGGCATTGCGGATAATATCGTTTACGAAAGTTCCACGATGCCGTACGGCATACCGACGCCGGGACACTCCGAACGCTTTGCCCTCGTCGCCGAAGGCAACATCAAGATTCTGAACAATCCCTTCAATGGCCGCGAGAACTGCAGCGGTTTCGGCCCGGGTGGCACAAACGACCCGGATCTGAAAGACGTCGCGCTGAACGGTTATTACGTCGCGCTCAACCAGAGTTTCACCTTTGAGCAGCAAAACGACTGCGTGGACAGCGCCTATTGCGGCCCAACACCCGATGAACGCGGCACGATCCGGCTCTGGGGCGCGCTCGCGCATAAGCGGCGCGGTTATGTCCATCGCTCCAATCATGGCGGTACGGGCTACGCAAAGCAGTATCGCTGGGATCCCGAACTCGCGGACTTCGACGCCGGCGTGTTCAATCACACGGCCAATCGTTTCACGCCGGATTCGCTCGTCTTCGGCGACGTGGCTGTCGGGGATTCGCTTTGGGATACGCTGTTCGTGGACAATTACCGCCAGGCGGTCGGGCTGGCCGCCGTCTTGACCTCACCGCCGTTCCACACTCCGCCGGTTTCGTACGAGTACGGCCAGCACTTCGCCTTTCCGGTGCGCTTTGCGCCGCAGAATGTGGGCACGTTCTACGGCAACATCTCGATGAACATCGCCGGCGACTATTATCAGGTTCCAATCACGGGTCGCGGCATCTCCGGTGGCTCCGCCATCCCCGAGCCGTCCGTGTATCCCAATCCGTTCAACAACACGGCCACGATCTCGTTTCTCCTTCCCGTCGGCAGTGACGTCCGCGTGGACGTCTTTGATGTGCTCGGCCGCCACGTGCAAACACTGCTCGATGGCCAGCGCGAGGCCGGCTTGCAACGCGTGAACATTGACGGACGCCGCCTTGCCTCCGGAGTGTATTTCGTCCACCTGAACACGCCCGCGCAGCACTTTACCCGCAAGATTCTGCTCATCAAGTGAGGCCAGCATGAGACTCTTTCTGCAGATTCTTTGCTTCGTCCTGCTGCTTGTGCTCTTCATCGGGGCGGCGGAAGCATTGAACTATACGTACCTCTCGGATATCGAGATGACGACCTTTGGGGATCGCATCCGCTTCATGCGGGAAGATAGTATCTGCGGTATTATTCGCACCAATGGTCAATTCGCGTTCTTTGAAGACTTTGTGCCACCGTGTTGTCTTGTAATTATGGGAGATGCAGGCTCAAATTTCGAGTCAAATCCCGACTGCCCGCAGAATTACATGCCGAACATCCTACCAACGGTGATTCCCATTGACCCGTCCGGCCTGCGCAACTCAGCGTTGGTGAATGGTACCTTTTACGACCAAGGGGAGATGGATCAGGCCACGATTCACATCGTCGGCGACGAACTGCTGGTCTGGTGGGGAGAGTTGGGTCAACCGGTGGATACGACCGTTGCGCCGACGGCCATTGTAGTCAACCCCGATCAACCCGTCCATTACTTTGATTGCATGTTGCGAGTCTCGGGCACTCTGAGCAGCAGTCTGATCCTGATCGGCGTGAGCAAAGTCGGACTCGAAGACAATATACTTTATGCAAGCTCCGACCCTGTGACTGGCGCGCTGACGGAAAATCATCCCGAAAAGTTCGCGCTCGTCTCGCTGGGCGACATCAAGATTCTCAACAATCCTGCTAACGGCCGTCTGAACTCTAATGGCCTCGGCCAGGATCAAACCAATCCCGATTCCACAAGTATCGCCTTGAACGGCTTTTATTTCGCTCTCGGCAGTTACTGGGCCGATGCGGCAGGCAGTTTCACGTTCGAAAATCAGAATGACTGTGTGGACAGCGGCTACTGCGGACCGTCTCCCGATGAACGCGGCAAGATGTATTTGTGGGGCGGCATCACACAGCGGCGGCGCGGGTATCTGCACCGTTCCAACAATGGTGGAACTGGATACATCAGACGCTGGCACTGGGACGAAGAGTTGGCTGACTGGGACATCGGCGTGTTTGATGAGGATCATTTTGCGGATCCCGACACGGTCTTTTTCGGCGACGTGCCCGTCGGCAGCATTGCCCGTGACACGGTCGAGTTGAATCTGTTCGATTACAGCACGCTCGGTGCAGTGATTGCCTCGCAACCCTTTGACGCTGAGCGGATCGAGCCGTTTTTCGGTACGCACTTCCACGTCCCCGTGAGCTTCGAACCCATTCAATCCGGCAACTACTCCGGCATGCTGAATATCAGCACCACGTATCAGTTCTTCCAGATCCCGTTGTACGGCCATGCCGTGCCGGGGAACGGGCCTGTGTTCGAGCCATCCGTCTTTCCGAATCCCTTCAACAACACGGCCATGATTTCGTTCCGTCTGGAAACCGCCAGTGACGTGCGCGTCACACTGTATGACATTCTTGGCCGCCACGTTTCGACATTGCTCGATGAGCATCGCCTGGCCGGAATTCAGCAGGTTCAGATCAACGGTCAAGCGTTGGCTTCGGGTGTTTACTTCGCGCGGCTGGAGACTCCCGCATTCGGACGGACGATCAAGGTGCTCCTTCTGAAATGACTCGTAGGGACATGGCTTGCCATGTCCGATAGGAGAACAATTCTCATGCGTAGCGCACTCCGCAAATTCCTGCTCGTCGCAATCGTCCTCACGCTCGCGACCTCCGCGCGTGGTCAAAATGTGTATTCGTGGCTGACGGACATCGAAACGCGTCCATTTGGTCCCGACGATGACTACCAACCCTTTGGACCGTTCGATGGCATAAACGGCATCGTGCGTTCCAACGACACGATCACCATCGCCGGTTCTCCTGTGTTTGACTGGATCATCACACATGCCCCGCTTTTCGAGCACGGCCCGGATTATAACCCGACCTTCAACGTCCCTCCCACTTTCAATGCTTCACTGATCGGATTTCCTGAATACGCCGAGAACCTGCGCAACTATGCCACTCATTACTTCAACCCCGGCTCGGACAAGCAAATGCGCATGGTAATCAACGGATCGACACTGCACCATTTTACTTGGGACTTAGGTGAGGCGTTTGATTCGCTCGAATGCATTTCCGATCAGATTGAGATTCCGCAGGGTGAAGGCAGCGGTCTCTGTGTCTTTACGGAGACGCGGCTGGAACTCGCCGGAACGGAGATTACCGGCCGCATTACGATTGGCTCGGCGCAACAAATTCGCCTGATGGACGATGTTCGGGTCGGTGTGGAATACACGAGTGGTCCGCCGGAGTACCGCATACAGGAGTGGTGCCCCCACTACATCGGCATCGTCAGCGAAGGCGATATTAAGATTGCGAACACGCCGCGGAACGGCCGCGAAAATTCGAGCGGAATGGGCATGGAGCAGCCTAATCAGGCATATACGGACATCATCATTCATGCGGACATGATCGCTCTCGGCAGCTTCGAGTTCGAGCAGCAGAACGACCCGGACAGCGGCTACGTCTGCGATTGCAGTCCCGACTGGCGCGGCGACATCTGGTTCTGGGGCGCGCTGCAGCAGTGCGAGCGCAGCTACCTTTCCCGCACGAACAACGGCGGCACGGGTTACCGACTGCATCACCGCTTTGACACCCGCCTGCTCATGCAGCGGCCGCCCTGCTTCTTCAGTCCTATCGATTCCAGCGGCGGGCCTCAAACTACGGACACACTCTTTTTTGGTGAGGTTGCGGTCGGCACCACGGTCTGGGACACAGCGCATGTCTATCCGATGATGCAGAGTTACCTCGGCGCCGTCATCGCTTCCTATCCGTTCTATGCTGAGCGGATCGAGCCGTTCTGGGGTACTCACTTCACGATTCCCGTCAGCTTCACTCCCGCGCAAACCGGGCAGTACACCGGGATGCTCAATGTGAGCACCTCGTATCACTATTATCAAATCGTTCTGCGCGGCACCGGCATTCCTGGCAGTGCGCCGCCGATTGCCGAGCCGTCCGTCTATCCCAATCCCTTCAACGCGGTAACCACGTTGACGTTTGAACTGGAAAGCGCCGGCGTGGTCAAGCTGGAACTCTACAATACCCTCGGCCAACTCGTCGCCACGCCGCTTGAACAATCTTACGAAGCCGGACGGCATCACGCGGTCATCTCCGCCGCCGACTTGCCATCCGGTGTTTACTTCGCACGGCTCACGACACCGACACAACATTCCATGCACAAGTTATTGTTGATCAGATAGGAGCGCCCTCATGAACAAAACAGCTCAGTATCTTCATTTTGCGGCGCTGCTTGTGGCCCTTTGCGGAGCAGCCTATGGAATCAACTATGCATATCTTTCCGACCAAGAGCTGACCGTCTTCGGCGACCGCATTCGGTTCTGGCATGAAGATACGTTGAGCGGCCCCGTCCGCTCAAACTACCAGATTGCCATCATGGAGAACCCCGTTTTCTATGACATCGTCATTCAAGCGGGATCCTGGACCGACTTCGAGCACGTCTCCGGATACAACCCGTGTTTTCTCGGCCCGCCGCCGGTCTTCCGAGCGCGGCCGATCTGGATTCCCGACCAAGCCTATCACTTGCACGAAAACGCCACGCAGATCTTCGCTCCCGGTGCCGGCCAGCAAATGAAGATCGAAATCGACAGCAACTTCGCCCGGCTTTACACCTGGCCGATCGGGATCGGCTTCAATGGCGCCGATCCTGTGGTTGATTCCATGTTGCTGAACTCGACGGAGATCTTGTTCTTCGAATGTCCGCTGCGAGTTGAAGCCAGAGTCGCGGGGGATATTACGCTCGCCAGCACGCACAGCATCGGCCTGGATGACAACGCGACGTGCGTGGATGCCGATTCCGTCACGGGCAGAATGCCCGAAGAAAGCGAGAATTTTCTGACGCTGGTCGCGGAAGGTGAAATCATTGTCCGCAACACCCCGGAGAATGGACGCAATAATTCGGACGGGTTAGGACACGATCAGACTGATCTCGATCTCCGCGACATCGTGATTACGGCCAACGTGTTCGCGCTGGGCGGCAGCTTTACCTTCGACCAGCAGAATGATCCGGACAGCGGCTACCAGGGTCCCTCGCCGGACGAGCGCGGCATCATCTGGCTTTATGGCGGACTGACGCAGCATCGCCGTGGCTACGTGCATCGTTCCAATCACGGCGGTACCGGCTATGCCAAGGTTTACCGCTATGACGAGCGATTACGCGCCCGACTCAACCCCGTCCTCGGGCCGTTCGGAAACGAGCCGCCGGATACCTTGTATTTCGGCGACGTTGCCGTCGGCGAGATTTTGTGGGACACGTTGGAGCTGCATCCCGAATTGCCCGGTACTCTGGGTGCAGTCCTCGCGTCGTATCCGTTCTGGGCCGAACGGATTGAGCCATTCTTCGGCAGTGATTTCGTGATTCCCGTTCGCTTCGCTCCACCATCCGTCGGTCCTCATACCGGCATGCTGACGATCGTCACCACCTATCAAACCTTCCAAATTGTCCTCCGGGGCACAGGAATTCCCGGCAGTGCGCCGCCGATTGCTGAGCCGTCCGTCTATCCGAATCCGTTCAACAACAACGCGGCGATCTCATTCACGATTCCCGTTGCCGGGCACGTGTCGCTCGAACTCTACGACATCCTCGGCCGCCGCGCGCTGACGGTCTTCGATGACGACGTCCTGCCCGGCTCGCAAAGCCTGCGAATTGATGCGCAAACTCTCGCTTCCGGCATCTACTTCGCGCACCTCCGCACACCGTCACAGCAGAAAACCATGAAGCTGCTGCTCGTTAAGTGAGCCTTTTCATTTGTCATCCTTGAAGCCGCGTGGCGGCTGAAGGATCTCACTGGAACACACACGATGAAACAATATTGTACACTGATTCTGCTACCGCTGTTCCTCTGTCTTTTCTTAGCCATCGGCTGTGAGGAGGAAGATGGGAAAATTGTGGAACCGCCTTATTATTGGATTTGGAATGTCCAGGTCCTCCTCGGTACCGACACGCTCTATTATCTTCCCGGCGACTCTGCATCCACAATTGTAATTGTGATCGTCACGGATCAGTCTGGCAATGTTGTGCCTCATGTTCGTGTCGGCATCGCCCTCGCCAATCCCCAAGTCGGCATCCTCGAGTTCCTTGATGAGGAACTGCGCGACACGACCAATTCCTTTGGTCAAGTGCGTTTGGCATACACCTGCCTTGCCACGCCCGGCATGAACATCGTCTCCGCCACCGCCAGCGGAAGAACGGATATGGATTCGATCGCCGCGTTGCCTTTGCAAGGCGCGGCCTCTTTGGTATTTTCATTCTCTCGGGACTCCATCTTCTACGAGCATGATCTCAACGACTCTGTTCGTGTCGGCCTGTGTATTCGTGACGCTCTCAACAATCCCATTGAAGGCATCTCGTTTCAGTTCCCTTTCTATGAAGGCCAGCTCACGCCTTTGCAACCCACCGATTACACGGGTTGCGCATATTTCTGGTGGCACCCGCCCCACGAGACCGGCTGGCAATGTATTTCCTATCAAGTCGGCGAAGTCTCCGCAACCGCCTGCATCTGGGTTGAACCTTAGGAAACAAAGCCATGCACCACGCACTCAAGTGGATTCCACCACTCCTTGCCGCTACCTTCCTCCTGCTTGCCTCCGGATGTGAGGAAAAGAAGATTGGGATGAACGGTTGGCACGATCCTATCTATGATCCAGAAATCATCCTCGGCGCTGATACGCTTTATTATCTTCCCGGCGACTCCGCATCCACGACTGTAACTGTCATCGTCACGGACTACAGCGGCAACGTTGCTCCCGGGGTCAGAGTCGGCATCGCCCTCGCTAATCCCCAAATCGGCATTCTTGAATTCCTCGACACGGAACTCCGCGATACGACGAACGACCTCGGCCGCGTGGAAATGATGTACTATTGCTATGGCAGTCCCGGCATGAATATCATCACGGCCACAGCCGGATGGCGAACGGACGCAGATACGATTCTCTCTGAAGAAGGGTACGGTGACCCCTTCCCCTTTTGGGTGGTTGTCACTCCCGACAGCATTCATTTTTTGGTGCTGGACTCCGTTCGTGTCAGCGCCTGTGTCGCCGATCACAATCACAATGGTATTGCGGGCGCCACACTGATTGTCGAGCAGGCATCGGGATCCTACACTCCTCCCCCGCTCACAGATTCCTACGGATGCACGGAATTCTCCTGGTGGCCGGCACATGACATCGGCTGGCATGAGATCACCTTACGCTTTCAGAATCAGACAGCATCCGACAGCGTCTGGGTCGAACCGTAACGAGCACTCTCCCTTTCTCCACTTTGTGGGGAAAGGGCCGGGGATAGGGTCTGCTCTTCGCGTCTTCGTATCTTCGCTTCTTCGCGTCTCGCCTTGAATTTCTCCCCCCATTTCCGTATCTTTTGTCCGTGGCGTCCGCCTACGGCACTCTCCTCTTCATCACTCTGATCTGGGGCGCAACCTTCCCCATCGTGCAAATGGCGCTGGAAGACGCGTCCCCGTTTGCCTTTGTTGCCGTCCGCTTCGCTGTCGCCGCCCTGCTCTTTGCCGCGCTCTTTTTCCGGCGTCTGCACCTTCCCCACAGCTTGTGGGGAAGGACGGGATGGGGTCGCGAGCACCTTGTAAAAGGCATCACTCTTGGCGCGCTGCTCTATGGCGGATTTGCCTTCCAAACGCTCGGCCTCGCGCATACCACCGCCGCGCGTTCCGGTTTTATCACCGGGTTGCTCGTGCCGCTCACCCCGGTCTTTGCGTGGCTGATCTTCAAAGAGCGGATCGGCCTGCGGCTGTGGAGCGCCGTCCTACTGGCCTTTGCGGGACTTTGGATCATGTCCCGTCCCGAAGCGGGCGGACTCAACTTCGGCGATGCGCTCACGCTCTGCTGCGCGGTTGTGTTCGCATTGCAAGTTGCGTGCGTGAGCAAATGGGCGAATCCCACCAACGACGTGCTACTGACGGCGATTCAACTCGTCGCCACGGCAATTTTCGCCGCCATCGCGCTGCCGTTTGATTCAAACGCGCACTTTCATCCGACGACGCGGCTGCTCTCCATTACACTTTTCAACGCGGTGTTCGCGACGGCGTTTGCCATTTACGCGCAATTGAAATATCAGCCGCGCATCTCGCCCGCCGCCGCCGCCGTGATTTATGCCTGCGAGCCGCTCTTTGCGGGCCTTGCCGCGTGGGTGATCCTCGATCACGTGCCACCGATCACGACGCTCTACGGGGCGGCGTTCATTGTCGCCGGCATGATACTGTCCTCTTTACCGTCAAAAACCAAACCTGCTTTGTCATGAGACTACTGCTGATTGTGCTCGTCGCGGCTGCCATGACTGCCGCTCCCGCAATGTCCGAACCGAAACGGATCGTCGTCGAACGCCCGCCCGCCGGACAGGACACGGCGTCGTCCTATTTTCGCTATGAGGCCGGCACCGACTCCACGCCGCCGCGGCTGATGATTGATCCTGGCGAGCTGGCCTACCAGATGAAAGTGGACTCGATCAACGACGCCGCGGAATTGAAGATCCGCAAGGCAATCGAGCAGCTCGAACGCAAGTTCGAGGATCCGAAAGTCGAAGAGATGGTCGGCCGCTTGATCGGCACCATCGTCATGGAACAGCAACTGGCGCTGCTCGACATTCAGATTGATCGTGCGCTCAGCTTCCGCGATACCCTGCTGCTCAAAGGCCTCGAACTCGCCTTTCAGGAACTGCTCCGCAACGTCCCACAAATCCGCGAGGAACTCCTGAATCAAGTGAATGCGCTCGAACGCCGCTTCCGCGAACTGGAATTGGAGCTGCAAGCCGTCCGACGCGAATAATCTCTTGGTTTTTAATTTTTGGTTTTTGTTTTTCTTTTCGGCGGCCAAAGGCCGCCGCTTTCTTGTGGATTCGGTCAGCATTGCAAAACTTCAAGCATTGCTTCAACTCCGGAACTTAAAGCCTCTCTTTACACTTCCAACTCATTGATATCTCGGAGCATCAATTGTACATACCCATTCAGATTCGTTCAGTGCCTCTTGACTTTTCCTGGTTTACTTGACTAAATTATCCAAAAAGAAATCTGCCGCGGTTTTTGTGCTTCCCGTCACCGCGGCCGAGCTCATCCGAGCAGCGAATCCTCCCGCACGATACGCACCGAGGCCTCGTTGCTTTTTTGTTTTCATTTGGGATCACTCCAGTTTTCTGCGCACTCTTATGACACGGTACCATTCGCCGGACACGGCCCTCGCGAAAATCGAACTTCGCGTCATCGCTTTCTCGGCGCTGGTGGGAATCTTTATCGGCTTTCTCGACACCGTCGTTGACTATTTCGCCTTCTATCGCGGCTCGTTCATCGAAATTCTGTTCAGCGCCGTGCCGACCGAAGAACTCTGGAAACGCGGTTTTGCCCTGATCGTGTGCTTGATCTTCGGCATTATTGTGGCGCGCGTGATGGGTCATCGCCTGCAGGCCGAACGCGCACGAGCCGAAAGCGAGAAGCAGTTCCAGCTGCTGTTCGAGTATGCGCCGGACGCCATCTACTTGCACGAGCTGGATGGTTGCCTGATCAACATGAACCGTGCGGGTGAGGAACTCACCGGTTACTCGCGCGACGAACTGCGCGGCCGCCGCCTGCTCGAAAGCGGTCTGCTGCGTCCACAGGAGATCCCACGGGCCGCCGAAATCCTCAGCCGCAACGCTCGCCATGAGGAAACCGGCCCGGATGAGTTCACAATCATGAAGCAGAACGGCCAACTTGCCGTGGCGGAAATCCGCACCTTTCCCGTGAACATGCGCGGCCAAACGCTCATCATGGCCATCGCCCGCGATATCACCCAACGCAAGCGCAGTGAGCGCGAGAAGGAACAGCTCGAGGAGCAACTTCGCCAGGCGCAGAAAATGGAATCCATCGGCCGACTCGCCGGCGGAATCGCGCACGACTTCAACAATCTCCTGACCGGCATCATCGGCTACGCCGAACTCGGCATGCTGCAACAAAAATCCCGCGGCCATCAGATCGCGGAATTGCAGGAGATCATCTCGTCGGGGCATCGCGCCGCCGAACTAACCCGGCAACTCCTTGCCTTCAGCCGCAAGCAGGTGCTGGCTCCGACGACGCTCAATCTCAATGAGATCGTGACCCGGCTCGAGCGCATGCTGGATCGCATGATCGGCGAGGACATTCTGATCGTCACCCATTTGGATCCCGCCATCAGCAGCGTCAGGGCCGATCCCGTCCAAATGGAGCAAATGCTGATGAATCTGGCCGTCAACGCACGCGATGCGATGCCCGACGGCGGCCGGCTCACGTTTGAAACCGGGAACGCCTTGCTCGATGAGGAATATGCGCGCACCCACCCGGGCGTGCAGCCCGGACCTTATGTGATGCTGTCGATCAGCGATACCGGCCAGGGCATGAGCGCTGACGTGCAGAGTCACATTTTCGAGCCGTTCTTCACCACCAAGGAGAAGGGCAAAGGCACCGGCTTGGGCTTGTCCACCGTTTACGGCATTGTTAATCAACATGGCGGACATCTCTGGCTGTACAGCGAACCGGGGCACGGCACGATCTTCAAAATCTACTTGCCCGCCGTGGACGCGCCCTCTGATCAGCGAACGTTTCCACCCGATACCGGCGAAGAGCGCCGCGGAACGGAAACCGTGCTGTTGGTCGAGGATCAGGAAACCGTTCGCAAGCTCGTCGGCAGCATTCTCACTGAGTACGGTTATGATGTGCTGCCAGCCCCTAATGCCCGCGAAGCGGTGCGCATCGCCAATGCGCATCCGACTCCGATTCATTTACTCCTGACCGACGTGATCATGCCGGAGCTGAACGGCAAGGAATTGGCTCAGCAGCTCGCCGCCCGGCATCCGCACATGCACGTCATCTACATGTCTGGCTACACCGACGACGTCATTGTCCACCATGGCATGCTGGAACCCGGCACCGACTTTCTGCAGAAGCCGCTCACGGTTCATGCCCTCACGCAAAAAGTCCGCGACGTGCTTGATCGCACCGTCAACGCGTGATTTGAAACAACAACTACCCCCCAGTCGCCGACTGGGGGGCTCAACAGCTAAACTTGTCTTTTCCGGATTTCCTGTCTCTAATTTCCCCCCATCACCTGCATCCCTATCCACCCCGCCGACATCGCCGTGATGGCGATCACAAACACCCAGCAGACGACATTGTACGTTCGCCCGTTCACGTATTCGCCCATCAGCCTCTTGTTGTTGACGATCAGCAGAATCGGAATCAATGTGAACGGCAGCATGATCCCGTTGATCACCTGCGAATAGAACATCACGGCAATCAGCGGCAAGCCCGGCAGCAGCACGAACAGCGCGCCCAGCACAATCAGCGCGGTATAGAGCGCGTAGAACTGCTTCGCTTCCTGAAACTTGTGATCCAGCCCGGACTCCCAGCCCATCGCTTCGCAAATCGTATACGATGTTGAGATCGGCAGAATCGACGCCGCAAATAGACTCGCGTTCAACAGCCCGATGGCGAACAGCCCCGCGCTGAATCGCCCCGCCAGCGGCAGCAGCGCCTGCGCGGCATCGGCCGCCGTGTCAATCCGCACCGCGTGAACGTATAAGGTCCCCGCGCACACGACCACGATGAACAGTGCCACCAGCGACACCGTCACGCCGCCGAAAATCGTGTCAAATCGCGAATAACCGTAATGCTTGAGCGAGATGTGCTTTTCGACGATGGAGGCCTGCTGATAGAATTGCATCCACGGCGCGATCGTCGTTCCGACCAGTCCGATCAACATCAGCAGATAACCCCGTTCGTGAATGATCTGCGGAATGACCAGCGCCTTTCCCACTTCCCCCCAGTGCGGGTGCACCTGAAATCCGGTGATGATGTACGCGACATAAAAAAGCGTCGCAAAGAGAAAGACCTTCTCAATCGACGCATACGTCCCGGCAATGACCAGCGCCCACACGGCAAACGCCGCAATCGGCACGCTCACGAACTTGGGAATTCCTAACAGCTCTCCCGCCGCCGCAATCCCGGAAAACTCGGCCAGCACGTTGCCGAAGTTCGTCAGCAGCAGCGCCAGCATCAGGTAAAACGTCCAGCGCACGCCGAACTGCTCGCGAATCAGATCCGAGAGTCCCTTCCCCGTCACCACGCCCATGCGGTTGACCATCTCCTGAATCATGATCAACGCCACGGTCATCGGAATGAAGATCCACAGCGCCGCCAGACCGTAGTGCGCGCCCGCCTGCGAATATGTGGTGATTCCGCCCGCATCATTGTCCACGTTCGCCGTGATGATCCCCGGCCCCATGATGGAGAGAAAGATCACCACTCGCGCCCACGCGGGTGAAAATCGTGACGTGATCTTGTGGGGGATGAGGTTGGGCACAGGGTCAGTATTTTTCGCGTAGGGGCGGCCCTGTGTGGCCGCTCGTGGATTGGTGGGCGATCATCAGATGGACGACCACAGCGGGTCGTCCCTACAATCATACGTTAACGTTTTCTCGGCAGCTTCGGCTTTCGCGACGAGCGAAAACTCTTGATCGTCGTCACCGTATTCACGCTCGGCCGCTGCAACCCCGTGGCTCGCTCCGGCGGCGGCACGCTGTAATTGAAATCCCGCAGCGCTACGCGCGGCAGCGCATGGCCCAGATGCCGCTCGATCTCCCGCATCTGATATTCCTCCTCCGGGGATACGATCGTGAACGCGTCGCCGACCCGTTCCGCGCGCGCGGTGCGGCCGATCCGGTGCACGTAATCCTCCGGCGTGCCCGGGACGTCAAAGTTGATCACGTGCGTGATGCCTTCCACGTCCAGACCGCGCGCGGCGATGTCCGTCGCCACCAGCACTTCGTACTTTCCTCGCCGGAAGCCTTCCAGCGCGGCGATCCGCTGCGATTGCGAACGGTCGCCGTGAATGATCGCAATCTTCATGTTCTCGCGCTGCAGCACTTTGGCCAGACGATCCGCGCGCCGTTTCGTGCGCGTGAACACCAGCGCCGAGCGGATTCCCACCTCTTTCAAGATGGCCGGCAGCAGATACGCTTTCAAATGCGCCGCCACCGGATACACCGCGTGCGTGATGCCGACGGCCGCCTCGGAGCGATGCCCGATCTGCACCTGCTCCGGGTTGTGCAGCATGGACGCTGCGAGCTTCGCAATTTCCACCGGAATGGTCGCCGAGAACAACATCGTCTGCCGCTTGTCGGGCAGGTAATAGATGATGCGCCGGATGTCCGGCAGGAAACCCATGTCCAGCATCCGGTCGGCCTCGTCCAGCACGAAGACTTGCAGCGTATCAAGGTTGATGTTGCGATGATCGAGATGATCGAGCAGACGCCCTGGCGTGGCGACAACAATGTCCACGCCTTCTTTGAGCGCGCGCGTCTGCGGCCCGATCGCCACGCCGCCGTAAATGGCCGCGATCTTTATTTTCGTATGCCGTGCGTACTGTTTGAGCGCCGCATCGATCTGCGCCGTCAGCTCGCGCGTCGGGCTCAAAATCAGCGCACGTAGGATGTGATTGCGACGGTTCTCATCGAGAATCCGCTGCAGAATCGGCAGCCCGAAGGCGGCCGTCTTGCCCGTGCCCGTCTGCGCGGAGCCGGTCAGATCCTTGCCGGTCATCACGATCGGAATCGCCTCTTCCTGAATCGGCGTGGGACGTTCATAGCCCTGCTCGGCGACGGCTTTCAGCAGCCGCTCATCCAGCCCGAACTTCGCAAACGGATTAACAGCGGGAGTGGTGTGTGTTTGTTTGTGTGGCATGTGATATATACTCGAATGGTGAAACTTAGAATCTGAATCAAACATCAAACCACAATTGTCAGCCTACAAATGACTGGCACTCCAGTTACCGTTTGAAGTTTGAGGTTTGAGGTTTGAGGTTTGAAGTTTGTTATGCGGCCGCAAACGGATGATCCACTGCTTTCGCCGTATGCTTGCGATGCGCGTTGTTGACCACGTACTCCCGCGCGATGAACAGCTCGCGCTCAGTATGAATCGCGTGCGCGAAATCATCCGTCTGCCAGACCGGTTGTCCCGGCGTCTCCCGCAGTTGATTGATCGCCCGCGCGGAGCGCTCTTTGAACACGCGCACGACCTCCGCCACGGTATAGTTGCTCTTCCCACTCAGGACGATGATCGCGTGCACGTGATCGGGCAGAATCGCCAGCTCATCGAGCGCGATCTGCGGAAAGCGCTCGGACAGCCCATGCCAGCACTCCTGCACCGCCTCGCCGAACGGACTGAGCCGCGTCGCATCGTACTTGATCGCCCCGAACAGCGATTCCTTCTGCGCCGCCCGCAGCGTCACAAAATACGCATCTGTAAGATTGAGGTTCTTGCTCATGGAGAAACCCTCCTATGTATATGGGTTTTCCGGCATCTCGCTCCCGGAACATAGTGTTATCGGATTCTGATTTGCTCCCGTCTTGCTTTCAGCATTTCAGCATTTCAGCGTTGTCCTCAGTCCGCTTTCCACACCCGATACAGATGCGGCAAGAGCTGATCGAACGCATGCTTGAAGCTGATCACCCCGCGCAAAACGCCGTCCTCATCCACGATGGGAAGATAGAGGAAGTTATAGCGTAGGAACGAATCGGCAATTTCATCCATCCGCGCGTCGGGTGCGAGCGTGACCAGCCGCTGCTGAATCACGTTGTCCAGCTTCAAATGCGGGTCGGTCATGATCAGATGCCGCCAACTGATCACACCCGAGAGCTTGCCGTCGTCGTCGTGCACGTACACGTAATAGATCGCTTCGATCTCCTCGGCCTGCTTGCGCACCGTGTCCAGCGCATCGCCCACGGTTCGCTCCGCGCCGATCTCGATGAAGTCCGTCGTCATCAGCGAGCCGGCCGTGTCGTCTGTGTACGTCATCAGCTCCTGCAGCTCAGCCTTCTCCTCCGTGCCCTCGAACGCTTCGAGAATCTCCGACGACGATTCTTCATCCAGATTGCCCAGAATGTCCGCCGCCATTGCCGGCTCCATCTCTTCCAAGATGTCCGCGGCGAGTTCCTCGTCCATACCCTCTATGACGGATTTCTGAATATCTTCGTCGGTCTCTTCGAGCACTTCCGCCGCCGTTTCCGCATCGAGCGTGGCGAGCATCACCTGCCGCTGTTGATGATCAAGGTCTTCCAGAATATCCGCCAATTCGCCGGGATGCAGCTCGTTCAATCCGCGCGCCCCGATCGTCAATCGAATCGGCGCAATCCGCGCGGACTCTGACGTCACCGGCTGCACGAATTTCCACGAGATCAGATCGTCATGGATCGGTTTGCCGAGCGTCTTCGCCACCGGTTTGATCGTCGTCTCCCAACCGAGCCGCCGCAGCAAGCCGGAGAAGCCGACGTCCACGTGCACGACCCATTGCCGCTCGCCGATGAGCAGGTGAATGTCGTTCACGCGCACGACTTTGGCCCCTTCCACGTCCACGATCTGCTTGTCCCAAAGTAAATCCCGCAGGCTCACGTCTTCGGGGCCGAGTTCGAGCGGCCGGATCAACTTCTCATCCACCACCAGATAACCATGCTTGAAAATGGTCACGTATTCTTCGTATCGCGCGGGATAGAGCACGGTCGTGTCGCGATGCCGCAGCACAATCCCCCGCACCTGCGGATAGAGTTCCCCCAATGTCGCCACGATGTCCCAGATCCGGCCCATCGAGGTCCCCAGCTTGGAACTCTTGGCTCTTCTTCCCACTAACGAGGAAAAGAAATATAGTTCTTCGGGGTGTCCGGCCATCTTGATCTCCACTGCACTTACATCAAATCTCAATGCACTCTTTGGTCTCCCTGCTCGGGAGGGGGACAGTATGGGGGTCGTGTCTTCAGGGAGACCTCGGCATTCTACTCAATAACATAGCTAATTTTATCAATTTAGTCAACATCCGGCTTGATTTTCCCCCGAACTTTGTGTATTTTTACTCGATTATCGGGCGGCTCTGCCCGCCGCTGCACAAACTTACTTCCGGCTGCCTCTGGCTGCCTTCAGAATTTAAGGAATCTCATGGCCCACATTGCTCCGTTCAAGGTTTTGCGTTACAAATCCGGCGCCGCGGGCGAGCTGACCGATCTGGTCGCTCAACCCTATGACAAAATTGACCGCGAACTGCAGCAGAAATACTATCTGCGCAATCCGCATAACGTCGTTCGCATCATCAAATCCGAAGAGGCGAATGACGTCCCCGAGACCGACTACGCCACAGCCGGGCGCACGCTCCAGGAGTGGCGCGAGCAGGGCGTTCTGATTGACGATCCCGAACCCGCGCTCTACATCTACTACCAGAAGTTCACCTTTCGCGGGCGGCCTTACACCCGCAAGGGTTTCATTGCATCCGTTGCCCTCGAAGAAAAGGGCGTTCGTGCCCATGAGCACACGCTCGCCGGACCGAAAGCTGATCGCCTGCGCCTGCTCCGCGCAACGGTGACGAACGACGAACTGATCTTCATGCTCTTTTCCGATCCCGCGCATCGGGCCGTCACCGTGATGGATGCCGCGATCAAATCCGTCAGGCCGCTGCTGGCGGCGAGGGATGATTTCGGCGAAATGCATTATGTCTGGAAGATCACAAAATCTTCAGTCATCACCAACCTGACCAAGCTCGTGGCTCCGCTGGAGCTGTTCATCGCCGACGGCCATCACCGCTATGAAACGGCCGTCAACTTCAAGCATGAGTGCGAGCAGAAAGGCTGGCAGCCGGTCGGCGCGCAGGGCTTCGATCATCGCATGATGGCGCTCTTCCCGATGGAAGACCCCGGGTTGGTGATCTTCCCCACCCACCGTTTGATCCACCACGTGCCGGATTTCGATGGCGAGATGCTGGTTACGCAGTTGCGCGAGAAGTTCGATGTCCAGCCAGCGAGTTCCGCTGAGGAACTGTATCGCATCATGGATGCCCATCCCGAAGAACACACGTTCGGCCTGTGCTTTGCGCCGAGCCGGATGTCCTCGCCCGGCCGAAATCTGAGCTTCTACTTCCTCAGACTCAAAGACCTTTCCATTGCCGACAAAGAAGGCCCCGCCGGTGCCTCGGAGGCGTCCAAACGGCTCGGTGTCACGATTCTGCATCACTTCATTCTCGATCAACTCTTGGGCATAGACAAAGCCAAGCTCGAAGCGTTCACCAACGTGGATTACGTCCGCCACCGCGAGGAGGCTCTGGAGCGCATTAAGAAAGGCAACATCCAGGCCGCGTTCCTGCTGAACGGAACCGACGTCGCCCACGTCAAAGCCGTCGCCGAAACCGGCGAGCGCATGCCGCAAAAATCCACCGACTTCTATCCCAAACTCTTAGCGGGTTTGGTGATGATGCCGCTGGAAATCAAGAAGTAAATGTAAAGGCGCACAACATGTGCGCCCCATTTCCAACATCACTTGTACACCAAGAAAGCCAACCCTTCCGGATTGGCTTTTTGTATTCTCTGACTCGAATTTTGAATTTTGGTTCTTACCGCCTGCTTCGCCGCTCATAGCGGCGTCCGTCGTCACGGCGACCTCCTCGATTCCCGTCATCCCGACGACGATGATCATCCCGGTCCCGTCCCCGCCACTCACGGTCGCGGTCATGTCCGCCGCGATGATGTCCGCGATCCCAGCCGGGATGCGGACGAGGTCCGTAGTTCGGCCCCCGCCAATAGTGTTGGTGCCAATCGCGGTAGTGATGCCGCCAGCGCGGACCGTACCAGTAATAGCGCGGCGGGGGCGGAGGCGCGTAGATGTAATGCGTCGGCGCGCAGTCGTACCAGATCACGTAAGAATCGTGACACGGTCCCCAACCGGAACTGTAGTAGTAATCGTCGTCATTCACCCAGTACGGAATGCCTTCACCGCTTGCGAGTTCAAAGTGGAAATTCGGTCCCCAAATCCCGCCCGCAAAATACCACTCGCTGCGGCCATCCGGATCGTACCACGCATCCACGTCCACTTCCATGCCGCTGCGCAAGCGATAGCCGCGCTCCCGCCAATACGACTGCGGACCAAGTTGGACGCCCACTCGCTGACCGCTGCTTGTGCGAATGTACGCCTCTTGCCCCTCAATTCGCTCCACCACACCCGAGACGCGCTGGCGCTGCAAGTCCCGTTTGTGCTCGGCGCTTGCCGCCGTTGCCAGAGTCAATATACCTATGAGCAGCATGCTCATCAGAATCATGCTTCGGTGTCGCATCGTCAACCTCATGCCGTTAAATCGACCATTCTGATTATTGGATGCTCACCTGCCTTCGAGGTTTAAAGCAGTTCGCAAATCCTTGTAAACCAAACATCAAAACTACAAACCTCAAACCCGAGGCCGCTCCGCATAGATTTGACCTTTGAAGTTTGAGGTTTGATTTGTCGGCTTGTCCGTCTGTCAGTCCGACAAAGTCGAGATCTCGACCTTTTTGGTCGGACTTGTCAGTCCATCGGCTTGTTAGTGATGATGTCGTCCCCGGTCATGGTGACGCTTCTTGGCATGCCCCGGCGGCACGCGTTTCTCCTTGATGATTTTGGTCGGCGGTGCCGCTTCGTAGCGATAGATGTACGTCGGTTGGTACCAGACCTCATAGACCTCATACGTCGGATACCACCCGCGTTCGTATTCGTATTCCGTCACCCAGTACGGCCGCCCAACGTCATTCGTCAGTGAAAACGAAAATCCCGGCCCGGCAATGCTGCCCGCAAAGAACCAGTCACTGCGCTCGTACGGATCAGACCAGCCCACCACCGTTACGCGCTGCCCCGGCACCAGGCGATATTCCCGATGCTCCCAGTACGATTGCGGCCCAAGCTGCACGCCCACGCGCTGCCCACTCGAGGTGCGAATGTACGCGACTTGCCCGCGCACGCTTTCCACCTCTCCCCGAATCTTCTGCCGTTTCAATTTCTTCTTCTGATTCTTCACCACCACGATTTGGTTGCTGCGGCCTCCGTCACGGCGCGACCACGATCCGGGGTACGATCCCTCCCCGACTGCCGTGAACGCCATGATCATGATGAGTATCATGCTCATCCGCAGGATTATGCGATGTTTCATGATCAGTCCCTCCTTGTTCATTCTGCTGAGTTCATCCCGTTCTAAGAACCCAGTCGTTGGCCGTCTCCCCGCTTTAATCAAAACGTCCGGCCAAGCCGGACGCAATGCAAATTAACTGTTAATGATACGTTCCGGGTCGGACTCCTGGCGGATTGAACGTTCGATTCTCACTTGACAGAGGATCGTTGTGTCAATCCGCCTCTTTTTCAGACTTCAAATCGGCGCCTCTATTTGCCGCCGTTGTTGAAGAGGAATCCGGCTCGTTTAATCGTGGTCCTATTCGCTCTGATCGCTGCGGTTGCGCTGCGAATGTCGCGCGACGCTACCCGGCGGTGCCGGCAGCTTTTCCATTCCATTGCCGTGAGCGCGACGGTCTCTACGTCTTTCACGCTTCCGCCGCCCGCCCGGTTCCGGCGTCTGCCCCGGCATCGGCGGTATTCTTGGTTCCATGAGGACCTCTATTCGCTGATTCGAATTTCGAGTTTTGAATGTTGAATTTCTGCTTCGTTCCACTCCGGCGGCAGAGAGCGGTGTTGTCATCCTGGACACTTCCGTCTCCGGAAGGCGTCCAGGATCCGCTCTCTGCCGCGTGTCGTTGTGAAACGCAATACCCGAATGCTTCGGGTACCGCAAATCTCCCCCGTCAGCGATCCATGTCGCTGCCCTGACGCTCGTCAATCTTCTCGCGTCCGGGCATCTGCTCACGATTCGGATTGCGATCAGGCTGCGGATTCGCGCGGCCGCCACCCTGGTCTTCATTCTCGCGGTCCGGATCCGACTGATTGCCCTGACCTCCACCCGGTTGCCGATTGTCTCTTGGCATGATTCCACCCTCCCATGGTTGTGAGGCTCTCGTCTATGGTTCTATGCTTCTGTTCTCTACCGGAGTTGCGATATCACCGTGTCCCAGAGCTCGATCCGCCTAAGCATCAAGAAACTCAAGATATTCTGATCGTTCGCCCGCGCCGACGGAACCATCGGCTTTACCATCGACCAGCCTTCGACCCGGCTCAAATTGCCTTGACTCGACGGCAGTTGATCCTGAATCTTGGATGGCGTCCACATGGCTGGCTGCATCAACTGTTCCCTTCTTAACTCAATCTTCACCGAATTCGCGCGCGCGGCACGGCTCCGCCGTCATCGTGTCTCACAGAGTTTACACCCCGCCTTTCCAGCCTCGGTTCCCGCCCTCCTTCACCTGCGATAATTTTGTCGCACCATGACGTTAGTGATATTCCGGCGCATTCTCACACAAAATGCAAAAGAGCGCGATTCCTCGCGCTCTTTCTACTACACTGTTAGTGTCATCTCGTCCCTTTCTCCACATCGTGTGGGGAAAGGGCAGGGATAGGGGTCTTCAGTCCAGCCGGTTCAAGAAATCCTTGAACACCGGCAAGAATACGTG
Organism: uncultured Alphaproteobacteria bacterium; assembly: GCA_964370805.1. GTDB lineage: Bacteria > Electryoneota > RPQS01 > RPQS01 > RPQS01 > CAYJKM01. The sequence goes on from CAYJKM010000001.1 coordinate 39,046, forward strand.
GTCCCGCACGCTGCCGAGCGGATGATTCGTGTCCGACAGCACGCACAACTGGCCGCGCGGCAGATTGCGATACAGCTCGACCGCTTCCTCGACCGGCACCAGCTCGTCATGATCGCCCACCGACACCATCACCGGAAACTTGGCGTCTTCGAGGTCCATGTGCGTCAGACCGATGTCGGGCAGACCCGTGACCAGCTTGTTCAGCCACGGCAGCATCGCTTCGAGCTTTTCTTCGCCGTGCAATTCGCGCAGCCGCTGCAGGCGGTCCGGGTTGTTTTCTTCCAGGAAGGAAAGATCCAGTTCCGCGCCGAGATTCTCCGCTTCCTCGCCTGACCAATAGAACTTCGTGCCGTGCATCCACACGCCGACGACGCGATTCGGATGCTTGACCGCCCACGCCAGCGCCGCGTAGCCGCCTAAACTGTAGCCGAGCACGACCACCGGCTCGGCGTTAATCCCCTGCAAAAGTTTGTCAATCTCATCGGTGATGACGCGCAGCGTGAGCGCCTTCGGCATCTCCGACGGCCCGTGTCCCGGAAGCTCGGCCGCAATCACGGTGTAGCCTAAATCTGCAATCGGCTGCAGCAAGTGCTGCCATTCAGTCTCGATCGTGCCGAGCATCCCCGGCAAAATCAAAATCGGCGGCCCGCTGCCTATGGAACGATGATGTAGCATGTCTGAAGGTAGTTGTGGGTTATGAAAAAATGAAAAATGAAATTCCCTTTTGTGAGGTGTCGGCTGCAAACCAAAAGCCTGACTAATCGTAGGAGCACAACAGCCGGCCCTCTTCGCCCCTTCGCTTCTTCGTATCTTAGAATCTTCTACAGTCCTGCACTCACGTCATCCAACGCGCGCGCTTCCTCGCCCGTGAGCCGCTTCCCCGCCGCTCCCAGCGAATCATCGAGCTGGGCGATCGAGGTTGCCCCGATGATCGGCGACGTGATAAACGTCTTGGTCAAGCACCACGCAAGTGCTGTCTGTGTCATCGTCTCGCCGCGTTGGCCGGCGATCTGCTGAAGTGTCTCCAGGATGCGCACAACCTGCGGCGTGAGTTTCTCCGGTGCGCGTTGATTGAGCGTGTGCCGCGCGTTCTCCGGCAGCGGTTTGCCCGCTTGATACTTCCCCGTCAGCAGCCCGCCTTCCAGCGGCGAATAGGGAATGATCGCGATATTCTCACGCAGACAATATTCGGCCAAGTCCGGCTCGACACGCGAGCGCACCGTCAAATTGTATTTTGGTTGCGACGAAACAAATTGTAGTGCCGCACTGCGTGCGCACTCATTCATCGCCCGGTGCTGTGCCGCCGTGTAATTCGAAAGCCCCAGGTGACGCACCTTCCCCGCTTTCACCAGCTCCGCCAGCGCTTCGACGGTCTCCGCAATCGGCACCCACTCATCCGGCGAATGACACTGATAGAGATCAATGTAATCCACGCGCAGCCGTTTCAGCGAGTCATCGCAGGCGCGCAGCAGGTGCGAGCGCGAAAGCCCCTCCCCATCCGCGCCGTCCCACATCCGCCCGCGCGCTTTCGTCGCCAAGATGACGTCGTCGCGCCGCTTGGTCCTGAGCCACTTGCCAATGATCGTCTCGCTCTCGCCCCCGCGATTACCCTCTACCCAATTGCTGTAAATATCCGCCGTGTCGAAGAAATTGATCCCGTGATGAAACGCATGATCGAGAATCTTGAGCGACTCCCGCTCATCATTCTGCCACCCCATCGTCATCGTGCCGAGACACAGCTCGGAGACTTTGTGACCAGTGGTATTGAGTAAACGGTACTCCATAAGATTCGAAGACTCGAAGACACGAAGAAACGAAGAGACTGATGTTCGGTATCGCGCTACTGTTTTGGCCTGGACTTGTGTATAATCGTGACGATTATCGCGATGATCTCGCTTATCTCGCGGAGTATCGCCTCCAACCGTACCGACTTGACTATCTCTCCATCACGGAGCAGTTCGAGCCAGTAGCGCGTCTCCTGCGCTTCCTGCAAAGCCCCCTCTAACTTGCTGATGAAGTCGGCTTGCGACTTCGCAAAATTGGCTTCAGAGAGCTGTGCACCGATGGACGTCCCGCAGCAAAAAAGTTGACTCGCCAACTTCTGACCCGTGGTTGTCTTTGGCAGCGCGTCGCAAAGTCGCATGATCCGGCGAGAAAAGTTCGATGTGCGCCTGAGGATGTCATTGCCTTCAATGGCGGCCAGCCTCATGTTCCTGCTCCTGTCTTAGCTCACAGGATTAGTCACTTGCCTGCGTTGACCTTGGATCTACTCTTCGAGTCTTCGAATCTTCGTATCTTCGAATCTTCCCGTCTCAATACACATTCCCTTTCCGCGGCGGATCGGTCGCCGGGCGAATCTCCGGCATTGGATTGCCCTTAAACTTCGGCGAGAGCTTCGCATTCAATTCCGCCGCCGCTTCGTCTTCCGACGGATTCTCGATAATCGCCTCCACCGGACACTCCGGCACGCACGCGCCGCAGTCAATGCACAGCGTCGGATCAATCACCGCGAACGGCTGTCCCTCGTACTCGCCGGGATAGATACAATAAACCGGGCACACCTGCATGCACGAGGCGTAGCGTTCGCCTAGGCACTTATCCGTAATGACAAACGTCATCTATGCTTCCAAGTCCTTGAAAAACCAACTATTACTAACGAAAAACGGGCTCTTGCCCGTTCTTTCTCCAGCCCTAATATGGCAATTTTGCGGCTAATTTGCAAGGAATCGTTCACTTTCACAGCACTCATTCGGAATCAATGTTGACCTCGTTATCACTTGATCGAAAATGATTTTCCCCCTTGCCTGTCAGTCATGACGAGCGTATATTTCAACTATGCTGAAGCAACTCGTACTGATCCTCTTCAGTACCGCACATTTCAGTCTGGCGCTCGTGACCGAGAATGAGCCGAACGACACGTTCGCGCAGGCCAATCCCGTGCAGTGCGGCGACACCGTTTTCTGCGCGCGCCTCGCCACTGTGACGGACGCCGACAACTTCCGCTTTTCCGCGATCGCGGGCGACTCACTCTATCTCACCACTTTTGCCTGCAGCGGCCTCACGAATACCTTCTTAGTACTCTACGATCAGCATGACTCCGTACTCGCCGTGAATGACAACGACGGCCCCAACGATTTTTCATCCATCCGCTGGGCCGTTACCGAGACCGCCGAGTACATCGCGCGAGTCATCTGCGGCGGCGCCGCGCCGGATTCCACTTACTCCCTCCACATCAACTGCCCGCATCCTGCCCCCGAGGATTACGACCTCTGCGAGACCGCGCGCACGATTCCTGCTCTACCTTATTACGATGAAGGCTCCACCAGCGGCGCGACGAATCAATTCGGCACGCTTGCGCCGGACGTGTTCTATCGCTTTGATAATCCCATTACCCGCAGCCTGCACGTCATTGTCTGTTCGGATCTCTTTGATGCCCGCGTACAGATGCTCGGCTACTGCATCGGTGGCGAAGGCGATGACGAATCGCAAGGCTGCAATCTCGGCGCTGATCTCTTCACGTTCAATCTCCCGCCCGGCCCGCACACGATTATGGTGGAAGGCACCGCCGCCAATCAGATCGGCGATTTCTCGCTCGAGATCACCGCTCAGCCCACCGAATGCCCCACGCCATTCCCCGTCGTGATTGCGCGCGTCGGCGGTTATCCGTTTCTGGATTGGCCGCAGCTCGAAGGCCCCTCGTACTACATCGTCTGGCAATCGAGCACGATGAACAGCGAGTACGAACATCTCGGCACGACCGTCTTCACCTACTTCACCGATTCCACCGGCTTCGTCACCCCCCGCCGCTTTTATTACGTCACCGCCGTCTGCCCGTGGTGATGAGATTATTTCCCTCCGTGCACTGGGGACTGAGAGGGCCGCTGTGCTCTGACTTGGATTTCGGATTTTGGATTTTCTTCCTTTTCCTCAGTGGGGGGACTACAGGGGGGAATATGGAGAGACAATGGGAGAGTCGTCGCGCACAATCGGCTCTAACTTGAATTTCGGGTTTCGAATTTCGAATTTCCTTTCCGGGAGGCCGCAAGCCATGAACATCACGCGCTGCCTTCGCTTTTTCTCGTCCCTTTTCTTTTTCGATCATTCGGACAGACCTTGCCCTCGGGTGAGGTCTGCGTTGTTTTTGACAATCGCGATATGAAGGTCTTAAGTCGTATAGTCTTTGCGCTTTCTTCCCTTCTGCTACAGATCTCGGCGAGCAGAGCTGACACGACGTTTGTCTCTGGATCAATAGCGGGCATGTGGACGATAGACGGCGCTCCCTATGTGATAAATGGCGCAGCCTGGATATCTATCACAGATACACTGGCGATTTTAGAAGGTGTGGAAGTTATTCTGCCTGACGAGAATTCTGTTCTACGCATTGAAGGAACTTGCTTGGCTTTGGGAACGGATTTGGATAGCGTTTCCCTGCACCTTGACCATCCACAAGCACAGATTCGGTCGGGTCTTACAAATCCTGGAAGAAAGCTGTGGCTGAGTTATATCCATGTTGATGGGAACGGTGAATGGAATACCGATATTGATTCGGTATTGATTAGGCATTCATCATTCACATTAGCGATGCAAGACGTCATGATCTTTTCGGGCTCTTTTATTCGCGTGGATTCGTGTACTATCCGCGCAATTCTCTTGATCAACGCTGACATGAATATTCTCTCGACTAAGATCGAAAACTATCTAGGCATGATCAACACAAGAAGTATAGTAGACCGTCTATGGGCACAGTCCGGTACTGGTGATCCAGCGGTCATTGCGTTCAATCCCTTGGCTGGCGATTCACTCATTCTAATGCGCAGCAGGATAGATGAGTTACACTTGTCCTACCAAATGGCCCCGTACTCGGCGGCCTGGATCTCGCAGTGTGATATCACACGATTTGAAGCAGGCGAAGGTCAAAGAACATTCGTTGATTCGAGCCGCATCGCAGAATTCGACATTGAGGAAATGGGTGGATACGTCATTCGCTGCATTGTCGGCAGAATGTTCATCCACTATGGGGCCCCGGGACTAGAGCCTGAATTGGATTTGCAAAACAACACTTTTATTTGGTCACTTTGTTGTCTTGATTACGGTCCGTCTGCGTTTCTTTGGTACTCGAATGGTCTTGGAACGCGTCGCCAAGTGACCCTTAGAAACAACATCTTCTTTTCACCCAGATCGGAAGTCACGGTACTTTGTGAGGAGAATGACATTTTGATCGAGCCCCCAAGCTACAATATTGCATATGGTATGAGTACCCCGTGGCTTGATCATGATTTGGGTCCCGGCAATCTGACCGAAAATCCTCTATTCGACCCCAATTCAGAGGCATTTGTACTACAGTATCCGTCCATGGCTATTAATGGTGGTGATCCGTCACTGGAAGACCCCGACGGATCGCGCCGTGACATTGGTGCGGCGTGGTGGGATCTAAGATATGATCATCCTCCAATTATTTCTACACCGAATAGAATAGATCTTCGGTGGGGTGACAATTTCGAGTTATGGGCCACGGCTACGGATGATGGTCCGGTGGATGTCTATTGTCCACTGTCGAGTACATTGCCTGCATGGCTTGGATACAGCCGTGCTTTAGATAGCGACACGGCACTCCTTTTTGCAGGCAGAGTTCCGTTTGGCGCCGAATCAGTTACCGTTCCACTCATTGCTCTCGACAGTCAGGGTCAAGCGGATTCTGAGTTAGTTCAGATCAACGTTTTTCCAAGTTCGATCCTTCCTGATACGATTGCTGGGCGTCTTGTTCCTGATTTTTCCCCATACTTGGCCACACATGACGTCATAATTCTACCGCCAGATTCTTTAACAATGTTGCCAGGCGTAACCATATCTTTTGACTCCGTTGACTGCATGCCTACGCTGCTCGTTTATGGAATATTGAACTCACTTGGGTCAGCGAGCGACAGCGTATTCTTGAAATCTGCCAACGGATCCTTATGGCGAGGAATTTACGCTGAAGGACTTGCGGCACAATTGGACATGCGCTATACAGGAATCTCAGGAGCGTTGTATGGTGCCTACCTTCAAGAATGTACTAGCGCAACATTTTCACACTCACGTATGTCGGCTATCAGCGAAAATTCATTAGTCGCTCGTGACCTTGCTGATAGTCTGATCATTCATCTCTGTGAATTCGATCAAAGCATAGGTGTCGTGAACACGAGATGCCTTATCGACTCTTCATGGACGCTGCCGACAAGCAATAGTAAAATCTCGCTTAGTGACGCCGTAGGTCTTATCAGCGAATGTCGGATCTACGGAGGTGTGACGGTACGCGGAATGTCAGACGTGATAATCCAGCGGTGCCTGTTTCGTCCATCAGGGGATGCCGCATCCGTTGCCGTGTTGCCGGAGGTGCCAGGTGAACTGTGTGCCGCTCGCATTTATAATAATACTTTCTACGGCAATGAGCAGCCGAGCCGCTTCATTTGTTTATGTGCAGGATCTGTCCTCAATACACTTTCGGCTGAAATAGTGAATAATATATTCCATGGCTCGAACTACGCGATTCAGGTTAGTCAAGTCAGTAATGCAAGCCCAGTTCAAATTAGCAATAACTGTATTTGGCAGTGTGACCAGTTCCTTTCGGATACAACGGGTCGTTGGTCGCCGTTTGGAGTAATGTTTGAAACCAATCTGAACGGAGATAGTACTGACGTTTACGCCAATCTGATCGCTGATCCCTTGCTTATCGGTGATTCGCTTATTCCGGATCTTGCATCCCCCTGTATTGATGCTGGTATTGATGTTGGCCTCAGTTTTTGGGGTGCGGCACCAGATATTGGTTATATTGAGCAATCTTTGACAGATCTAAAAGACCCCTCAGGTTATGCCACGAAGGATGAATCTGTTGACGTCAATCTTGGAGTTTATCCTAATCCTGCCAATAATGGCTTCCGCATCAGCTTTCATGGATTCTCTGGACCAACATATTTGACATTATTTAACGTACTCGGGCAAGAAATTCTCGTTCGCGAATTTCGTTCCACTCCGTCTCTTCGGCAAACGTTTCTACTTAACGGCAGTCACTTGCCTTCTGGTCGTTACATCATTCGCGTGAGCGACAAGACCCACAGCACCTTCAAACAGATTACGCTCTTGCAGTAACCAAGGACACAACCTGGACTGCACCCCCTTTGGGGGACATGGGTCTCAAGTTCAGCAGGTCTTGAGAAGCTGTTGATTGTATGCCACTTCGAACTCGACGGGCGGCACGTGTCTGTCCGCCTTTGGCGAGATCTCGCTCTGAGGACACATGCCCCGCACCGATACCCAATCAAAGCCCCCGGCCATTTCGACCGGGGACTTTCAATAGCTGACTTGAATTTCGAATCTCCCTTTCTCCACTTCGTGGGGAAAGGGATGGGGATAGGGTCACGGAAGACTCACTCCCACCACGCGATAGAACTGCCGCGCAGCAAACACTGCTCCGTTAGAGATCACCAGACTGGTGTCCGGCGTGACCCCGACCTGCGTCTGAAAGGAACCGTCCGCCAGCGTGTCGCTGTACACCTGATAAAGCAGGCTCTCGTCCCCGCGCCAGCGTAAGCGCACGTCACTCCCGCTCACGAAAATCGTTACGTTCTGCGGCGCCGTGAGCGGATGCAGTTCCGCCAGCCACATGTCGTCATAGCCGGCGCCAAACGACGCCGTCTGTCCCGCCAAGCGATAATCTCCGCTCGCCGTCCGCAGCGCTTCATAACAAATATCCGAGCCTGCGCCGCCCAGAGTGCGATTCCAGATTTCATTCCCCGCATCGTCGGTATGCACGATCCAGAAGTCATCGCCGCCCGAGCCGCTGCTTGCCGTCTGCCCCGCGAGTGTGATGCTCCCGTCCGGTTCTTCATCCACCGACCACGCGCGTTCCGCCTGCGTTCCGCCGAACGTGCGCGTCCACAGCGTGTCGCCATTCGAATTCACGCGCAAGAGCCACATGTCGTCGCCGCCCGCGCCGAATGATGCCGTCGATCCCGCGCACACAAATCCGCCGTCACCCGTCTCGTCCATCGCAAAGCAATAGTCGGCTCCCGTTCCGCCGTACGTGCGCGTCCACTGCGTGAGTCCGTTGGCATTCAGCTTCACCAGCCACGCGTCGAAACTTCCCGCGCCGCTCGATGACGTGCGCCCGGCCGCAAGGTATCCGCCATCCGCCGTTTGCCGCACCGCGTAGAAGCGATCTTCCCCGTTCCCGCCAAGGCTGCGCGTCCATAACGTATCGCCGACCGCATTGGTGCGCGCCATCCAGCCGTTGCCCATGCCCGTTTCCGAGGGATCCGTCCACCCCGCGAGAATGAATCCGTTATCCGTGGTCTGATCGAGCGCGATGCACCAATCGTATCCCGTGCCGCCGTAACGCCGGTTCCACTGTTCGTTGCCGGCGCCGTCAAGCACGATCAGCCACGCATCCGTGGGGCCTGATGCTCCCGCTTCCGTGTAACCGGCAATGGCGTATCCGCCGCCGGTGGTCGGCGTGATCGCGTAACAATAATCGTTCATCGTCGCGCTGCCGTACGTTCGCGTCCAGAGGCTCTGCCCGTTCGCATCCAGGCACACCAGCCAGAAATCGTAGTTCGTGCCCGCATCCGGCAATTGCCATCCCGCGAGGACCGTGCCCCCGGCTGCGCGCTCAGTCATTGCAAACGCGCATTCTACGCCGCCCGTCCCGAACGCGCGACTCCAGAGGCTGTCTGGCTGTGCGTAGAGCGCCGTCGCGATTCCCAGCCCGGCCGCCACCCACAGCCCCCGCATCAGTTTCATCACATTCCACATCGTTTGAACGATCTCCATGCCGTCTCATCAACGGTGCGACAATTTTATCGCACTGCCATAGCAAAGTATAGGTCATTCGCACGAGGAATGCAAGTCTGTCAACGCAAAAAATCGCCCCCGATCCGGCGACCGAGGGCAATCTGGATTCGCGATGTCCGATTCAGCTTACGGAAAGATTCCTCTTTCCTTGTACACTTTTTCCAGCCGCGAGAGCGCCACGATGTACGCCGCCGTGCGCCAATCGATCGTTTGCGAGCGCGCCTTGTCACGAACTTTCTCGTACGCAGTCACGATCTTCTTGTGCAGCTTCGCATCCACCTCGTCCAGCTCCCAGAATTCGCTGCGCTTGTTCTGCAGCCATTCGAAATAGCTCACGATCACGCCGCCCGAATTGCAGAGGATATCCGGCAGAATGTGGACCCCGCGCTGTTCGAGGATCGCATCCGCTTCCGGGTCGGTCGGCCCGTTCGCGCCTTCCGCGATCAAGCGCGTGTTCAGCCACTCCGCATTGTCGGCCGTGATCTGCCCTTCGACCGCACCGGGAACAAAAATATCCACTTTCGTTTTGAGAAACGTCTCGTGATCAATCGCGTCCGCTTTCGGGTATCCGGCCACGCCGCCGTGAGCGTTGGCGTAGCGGTACAGGTCGTCCGGATCGATGCCGTCGCGATGCTGGATCGCGCCGGTCACGTCTTCGACGGCGACGAGTCGCGGTCCCATCGGCGCCAGCAAGCGCGACGTCCACGAACCGACGTTGCCGTAGCCCTGAACTGAGAAGGTGGCCGCGTACAAACTGAAGCGCTGGTCTTTCGCCCATTGTTCGATCAAGTAAACGATGCCCTGCCCGGTCGCTTTCGATCGTCCTTGGCTGCCGCCCGACTCGATCGGTTTGCCGGTGACGCAGTGGATGCAGCGCCCGCGTTCCTGCGGTGGCAGCGTTGACAGGTACGTGTCGAGGATCCAGGCCATAATCTGGCCGTTCGTGTTGACGTCGGGTCCGGGGATATCATATTCGGGACCGATCGTCGCGCCGAGCGCAAACGTAAACCTGCGCGTGATTCGTTCGACTTCGGTGGCGGAGTACTTGCGCGGATCCATGCGCACGCCGCCTTGCGCGCCGCCGAACGGCAGCCCGATCAGCGCGCTTTTCAATGTCATCGTGGCCGCGAGGGCACGGGCAAGATTGATATCGAGTTCCGGATAGAATCGCAATCCGCCTTTGTACGGCCCTTGCACGTTATTGTGCTGCACGCGGTAGCCGGAGAAAATTTCGATCCCGCCGTCGTCCATCTTGACGGGAAAATTGACGGCGATTTCGTTGGTCGTAGCCGCGAGAATTTTGCGAATGTGCGGATCAAGTTCCATCAGATCCGCCGCGCGATCGAAGCGCCGCCGCATGTGCTCGTTGGCATTGCCCTGCGCCGCGACCGGCGACGCATTAAGCTGCGGAAATTTGGGAGTGGTGGTTTTCATATTAGAATGGCCAATTGGAGAGCAGAGGGAGACATTTGTGAAACACTTCTCAAATATACCCAAGAATCGGGAAAACTTCAAACGTCAAGAGCTGAGCCTTATGTGTGGGTCAGTAGTGAACCGAGTTTTGCGGAACGAACCTGGTTAAGCCCAAGGAAATCTTGCGGATGAAAAGCGGTCGATTTGGTGAATGGCAGGTTTGTGAGGATCTGACGGCGATTTCGGTGTTGTCCACGACATGCTTTGTATATATTTATAAACATTTGACTTTTAATTGGCACATTTTGAAAAACAATATAACGCCAATATATGTAACTTTGTTCAAAAAGTCAAGTAGGGGCAGGAATGTTAAGAATTTATGAATTATGAAGTAATTATTTTAGGGCAACAAAAAAGAGACGGGGGGAGGCCTCGACCAGATGCGGGTCTTGGTACGGCCGGTTTTATGCCAGCACGGCCTGGTACGCGTTGAAATTCAGTCAATCCTCGAGATCGTCTGTCAGCTGAAAGTCAACCCGCCAAATCCGCTCAAATCTATTTGACTAAGAGGATCTTTCGAGTTGCTGAGAACTTCTCTGCCGACAAGCAGAGAAAGTAGATTCCGGAGGGGAGATTGTCGGCGTCGAAGTTGAGCGCATGATAACCCGGCTCGCGCCATCCCTCGCATAACGAGCGCACGTGCCTGCCGGTGACGTCAAAGAGCGTCAGGCTCATGCGACTTGCGCGCGGCAGCGTGAACGAAATCGTGGTGGCGGAATTGAATGGATTGGGGTAGTTCTGATGCAGGATGAAAGCTTCCGGCGCGGGCACAGCATCGTTGACACGCAGCAGCGAGTCCCCCGCAATCAGGACGTACGACGAGTGCGCGGAATAGTTGTCGAAGCCGTCCACTCCGGACAGGTAGAACACAATCGTGTCCCCCTCGAGATTGGCGCTGCCGTTGGCATGCGTATCGGGAAGCAGGAAGTAGTACTCGCCGGAGTACGTCTCCGGATCGGACCAGACATACGAGTAGCTCGGGGACGAATTCCAAATTGATTCATGACCGAACCAGAGCCAGTGAAGCTGCACCTGTCCCTGGTAATCCACTCCGTCATCGTCGGCATAGAACGCGCTGAGCACATAGGGGCCGAGCGATTCCGGCGACGTATACATCGTGACATCGCTGATGCGGGGCCCGGCATCGAAGACAGGAAGATGATCGGCAATCGCGTTCAGTTCGGCAATATCGGCGGCGCCAATCAAAGCCACCGTGAAATCCATGACCTCCCCCGGCGCCAGCACCAGATCCTGCGTCACCGCTCCCCAGCCCATTAGCATGCGCCAATCCCCGTACGAATTGGATGCCGGGGAAATCTGGCCGGAAGAAATCAAATTGAATTTGTCCGCGTCCACAGGCGGATCGCCGCCGCTCACTCGTTCGAAGTTGGCATAGGTGAATCGTGCGTCGTCCCAGGGGAAAGGCGGCTTGACGACCTTGACCGCGACCAGCCCCGGCCCCGAACCGTCACCATCCGTGTTGTCGTCGCACATGACCATCATCCGCCGCTCCGGATCATAGTAGGTGGAGTCATCGAGGGACGCAGCATCGCCGCCTTCGCCTTCGGCTCCGACGTCCGCATCCGCAAAGAAGGCGAGATGCACGTTTTCGAGCATCTGGGTGCCCGTGTTTCTCACTCTGAATTCAAGCAGCACGATGTTGCGGCCGAGGTCGCTGTCCCAAACATACGTAAGCTGATTGACGGTCACGCCGAGCGGATCGTGCGGGTCTTCCGGATCGGGGCTGCTTACCCATTGCGGCTGAATATCATCATGATAGACGGCGCGGAATTCCTGCGGCGCGCGCGCGCCGGCGTCTTCGTCTTCGAGGCCATCGCCGTCGTCATCGAATGATTCGAGGCAGCAGTCGCCGTCATGGTCGGGATCCAGAGCATCCACCAAGCCGTCATAATCGTTATCGAGAAAATCCGTCGCGATGTTTCCCGCCGGATCTTCATCGATGTGCGGTTCGGGATCGTAACCCGCGTCGCCGTCACCGTTGATATCGCCATCCTGAGTGTCTTCATCGATCAAGCCGTCCGCATCGTTGTCGAGGTTATCGGCCGATTCCTCGTCAATCGTCCCGTCGTCATCGTCATCAAACGAGAGCAGGCCGCCGCCGCGATCGTAATTCTTCGAGGGCAGAAGATCGCCGTTGATGTCGTCGGTTTGAGGATTCCAATCGCCGTCGTCATCCTGACCATAAACGCCGAGAACGTAATCATCGTCCTGATGGAATGCAAAGGCATTGGACTGGAACCACCAGTCATCGAAATCCGGTATGGCATTTTCGGAGGGAATCGTTCCAATGTGAACCGGATAGAGCTCGTTGGTGCCGTTGTCGCCATCGGTGCCCGTGGAGACATTCGGTTGGCTATCCACCATGGCGCCAATCCAGATCCCGGCCGAAAAGAGAAAATCGTTGCCGCTGTTGATTGGAAATTCGAACCCCTTGTAGCCCGCCACACCGTTGGGATTGCCATATTCACCCCAGTTACTGAGCGTGGTGCGGATGATGCCGACATCGTGTTGAACCAGCGACTTGACGGCATCGGGGTCTACGTCATCGAGCGGCGCCTGAGAGGGACGTGCCCAGACCGCGAAAGCGAGCAGTAATGCCGCGGCACGCAAGGCTGTTCGGAAGTGTAGATGTGTTGTATTCATGATCAAGGTTCCTGCTTAGATCACTTCATCAGAACCATTTTCCGCGTGGCAGAGATGGATCCGCAACGCAGGTGAACGAAGTAGATGCCGGAGGCAAGCGCCGACGCGTCGAATCGGACGTGATGAGCGCCGGCGGACAGCGGTTCATCCACGACAACGGCGATCTGGCGGCCCAGCACGTCGAACACGCTTAGATTCACCGGGCTTGTTTGCGGGATCGTGAAGGAAATTTCCGTGACGGAGTTGAACGGGTTCGGGTAATTTTGAGTGAGCTCGAAACTCAAATTCGCTGCAGGCCGCGACGGCGGTGCAGAAGTCGGCAAGAGCATCAGCGGAACCAGAGTGTCCATGAGTGCGCTGACTTGATCGAAGCGGCAAAAGTAGAGCGGCACGCCGAACACGGCCACGCGGAAGCCGAGATCGCAGATGTATGCCGCGGGACGGCCTTCAAGCGGGTTCTCGCCGGGATTGTTAACGGTGAGGCGGCCGATCACCGTCGCCTGGGCGCGCGGATCAAACGTCCATAACCGATCCATGGCCCCGTTCCAAGACGCGGGCAGTTTTGCCGAATCGATCTGACAGGTTGGGAAGCCATTATCACCCGAGAATCCGGTGGAGTGACGCGGAGCGACGCTGGGATCACGACGTCCAGAGACAGCACAGAGATCACGAAATCCAAAATCAGTGGAATCAAACTCCAGAGAATCGCCGGACCAACCCAGTGATCCGAAAACGTCCCAGCCCGAGAGGATCAGGCGGCCGCCGCGACTCAGGTATTCATCGAGGACGCGAGTATTGTTATCAAGCATCAGTTCCGCTTTGTCGTCGGCATGCCAAATGACCATACCGGCGTTCCGGAGGGTGTATGGTGAGACGAATTGGAAAACCGTGTAGTCGTGGTCTCGGTAGTGATAGTCAACAAGCACTTCATGATAGAAAGAGTCAGCCTGCGCGTCGTTCGGTACGCCGGGCCCGCCCGGCCCATTACGGGTTTCGTCCACAATGACCAGAGTATCGGTAAGGGCGAATGCAACGACATGAATGCTCATCGGCCGGATATCTGTGGACACTCCGGCGATATCGCGGGCCATGACTTGAAGCGGATAATCGCCGGGCGGAATGTCTGCGAAGTTCAGTTCGGGATCAGGGAACCAATCACTCCAGTTTCCCTCTGCATCCCGACAGCGATACGCGTTGATTTCGCCGCGATAAGGGCTGGCATCAGCATGAAGCGTGAGCGCCATTGCTGCGCCGGAGACAAAGTAAGCGGAGCGATCCGGGTAGATTTCTTCTCCGGCATAGACGCCGGTGACGGTTGAGTCCATGATGGGCACGCGATCGGCAAGCACATTGAGCGTACGGCTGATGACTGGGCTGAGTACCTGCCGTGAATCAATGGCACGAAAGTAGAGCGTGTTCCATTCCAACGTCAACGCGCTGTTTGAAATCAATGTCACATCCTGAGGAAAGAGCCCAAGGGAAGTGTCACAAATCAAAAAGGCCGGAAACGCCGACCAGTCAGACCACTGGTTGGAATCGTTGACGGCAATGGAGAAGTAGGTCAGGTCTTGATCTTCATCGGACGGGGCGACTGTCATGCGAAAGCCGAAGCCGACATTCGCGTTGTCGGGCACGCTTCCCGCCGGATCAAAGTCAATGTTCGGCGGCGTACCATAAGGGATCACGGTGACGCTGCCGGACATTTCCGGGAAATGAACTGCACAATAGTAGGGATAGACGCCCAGCGGCAGAGTGAAGACGTATGCATAGCTCCACGGAGGAGGCGCCGGTTCGCCGCTGGTGAAGTGCGGCGGCGTGCTCTGCTCCACAACATTGTGCGTGCCGTCAAGATTCGTCCAGACGACGGTATCGCCGTACGCGACGACAAGACTTTCGGGCGCGAAAAAGTTGCTGCCAAGATAGACTTGCCAGACCGTAGCCGCCGCGGGCGTAAGCAGCGCAAGTGTAATGAGCGACGTCAAGATGAGGCGAAGCATGGTTGCTCCTTGCAAAAGAAATTCGTCGTTTAGAAGGGAGCCGACACGGTGTCGGCTTGTCGACTGAAAGTCGACCCTACTTCATCAACACGATCTTCCGGGTTGCCGCATAATCGCCGGCGGACATGCGGATGAAGTAAATGCCCGACGGCAAAGCGCGGGCGTCGAGCGCGAGCGCATGATAACCCGGTTTGCGCCAATCATCGTACAGCGTGCGCACGTGCCGGCCGTTCACGTCAAAGAGCGTCAGGCTCATGCGACTTGCGCGCGGCAGCGCAAACGAAATGGTGGTGGCTGGATTGAACGGATTAGGATAATTCTGAGCGAGGGTGAATGCCGCGGGGAGCTGCGGATGGTCTGTCGCCGCGTCAGGGAAGCACGAAAACTGAAACGTGTCCGAGGCCCAGGTGCCGGGAGTGTTGTTATCGGTCGCGCGAACCGTCCAAGAATACGTCACGTACGGCGCCGTAACAAAGAGCACCGTATCGGCGATGCTGTCGGCAACTTGCCATGCCGTGCTGAGATCTTCGGTCGTGTCCATCCAGACGTCGTAATGCACCGGCTGGAACAAGTCAACATCGAATGACCGGTGCCAGGACACATCCATGCCGCCACAATCGAAAATGGAATCACCGTCGGCGGGAAAGATCAGCGTGAAGGGTGTGGGTGGCGTGGCGTAGCCGTGGCCTTCGACGGCCACAGTGAGCAGCGGTTCATCGGGATCATTACTCGTGATGGTCAGGATTCCCGTGTGCCCGTTTGTATCGGGAGGAGTGTAAAGCACCAGCGTGCTGATGCTGTCGCCGGGAGCGATCCAGTAACCTGCGGGGAAGGGCCAATTGACGTCGAAGATGTTGGTGTCGGAGACGACATCGTCAATCAGCAAGTGCCCGGTACCGGCATTCCGGATCTGCAACCACCATGGCCCGGAAGCGCCGACCGGCCAACCCGTGAAGTCATGAACGGTGTCCGGCAGGAAAACGTCACCGGGCGGGACATCCGCCGTGAGCGACAAACGGGAGAGCGAGTCGAAGCCGAACGTGCCGTCGCCGATCGAGAATGCCGGAGTAGCTGAAAGTTCCTCTGTATTGAGCATTGACCAGACGCGAAAGCGCATCGTGTCGCCGGGCGCGAAGCCGGGCAGGCTTTGCGCAGAATCGACCTGCCAACAAGTCACGGTGACCGGCCAGGTCCCAAAGAAGGCCGCCGCGCCAACGCACGTGGAATCATCAAAGACGGCGATCTCGTCCGGCACTCTGAATTCATAGTACTCCCAGTGCACGGAATCGACGAATACCGGATAGGAAATCAGAGTCGGATCGACCGGCACGAAATGTTCTGTTTGGGCGCTCAAGAGATGTCCGGCGGTGATGACGTACGCCACGCCGTTACTTCCGCCGACCACTTCATTGTTGCCTAATGAGCCAACCTCAATGCTATCGGAGAGAAAGTTCCAGCGGGAGCTGAAGTCGATCCACGTGATGCCGCCATCGAGCGTACGCGAGGTCATCAAGCTTTCCGGAGTGAACGTTCCCCAGACATTGTGCATCCCGATGCCGTGCAGAGCATCCCAGAAATACGCCTGATTCATGTAAACGAGCGGGCCGATGTCATTGAAAGGCCGGGACAGAATCACCATGGTATCCGGGTCGGTCCACCCGCCGCCGCCATAACCGAACTCATCATACGCGTACCACGCCCAGTGATAATCGCCGAAATTGGGGACTCCCCGGTTGCTGATGACAAACGGAGTGTGATCTGCGGCACGCAGCGCGATCGAAGGATAGCGTTGGGCATAGGTGATGGTCTCAAACGAGAAATTTTGACCATGATTGGTCGAAGTGCCGACGCGCACACCGGTGAGATCACTATTGCGAAAACAAATCACCAAAGCATCAACCGCGGGATCGTAGGCAATCGGCTTGCAGTTGCCGCGGTAATAGCTAACTTCACTTCCGGCCATTTCGGGAAGGGCATTGATGATTCCGGCGCCGCCGGGAGTGGTGGGAAAGCGCAGCACAAACTGGCTGTAGAAGTTGTCCTGAAACAGCACGAAACACCAGTCTTCGTCATTCAGGTCGGAGATATGCGGGTAGAAGTTAACCCAATTGGGAGCATTGGGTGTGGCAATGATCCACGGAGTACTCCATGTCGCGCCATTGTCGACGGATTTCGCGCACCAGAAGCGGGCCAGAGACTGCGTGTCCATCCCCGGAACAATGACGAAGAGATCGCCGTTAGGCGTGCGGCCGATATCGGTCCAACCTCCCTGTGCCGCAATGCCAACAAACTCATTGTTGCCTTCGGGAATCGCAAGCACCGGCTGAAAATTCGGGCCGGGGAGAGCGTAGATGCCCGGAATCGCGGCCGTCTCGAGATAGACCGAGTAACAGAGCTCGTTGTTGTCCATCACGCAGGCGCTGAAATCTGCCAGCGGATCCGTGGTCGGAGCGAATTCAGAGAGATCTCCGGCGCGGGTTAGCTCGCTCCACGTCGCACCGTAGTCCGTAGTTTTGATATAGAGCAGATTGGTGCAAGCGTCATCGAGATGTCCGGACGGCCGAGGGTGACGCACAAGATCGCGTTCATCATCGGCCCTGACCAGGCCTGCACAGAAAAGTATGATCGCCACGCTGAACGCCGCCCACAGTGTCTTCTGACTCATGGCTGCCTCCGGGCTGAATTGACCGCTAAAACAAGACAGACCTCGCCGAAGGGCAAGGTCTGTTCGAATTGCAGAAGAGAGGAATGGTTGCTTTTGCGGCAAGACTGCTGCCGCCGGCCGAATGCGCTCACGGTAATTCTACCTATGTATAGGTCGGCCATACCGACAATATGTGAATGTACGCACAAATTTGGAAAAGTCAAGCAAATTTGCGATTATTTGAATCCTCCCAAGGAGGGAGAATTTTGACTCCCTGACGGGTTTATACAGCATCTAATCGTGGGATCGGGCGATGCCACGGCGAGTCTATGCGATCTGCCTCCACGATCCGATTGTCACATCTAACTTAACATAGCACAATAGGTAAACACATGAACTTTCCTGTCCAGGACTTCGGGCCACGGATTCTGCAGCTTGACGGCATCTCGGCCAAAGGCGTCGAGGAACACCTCAAACTCTACAAAGGCTACGTCAACAAGTCCAACGAGATCCTCACCAAACTCGAGACCGTGGACCTGTCCACAGCCAATCAGGTCTATAGCGAGGTACGAGAGCTCAAGGTCGAACTGAGCTTTGCGCTGGCCGGCAAGCAGAACCACGAACTTTATTTCTCCCACCTCAAGCCCAACGGCGGCCAGCCGACCGGCGAGGTGCTCAAGCAGATCGAAAAGGATTTCGGAGGTTATGATAAATTTGTCGCGAATCTGAAGGCCTCCGGGATTTCAGCGCGCGGCTGGGCGTGGACCGTGTGGTTTCCCGAGTTGGGCAAACTCCTGAACTGGGTTGGAGATACGCAGAACACGTACCTGACTTGGAACCTCAAGCCGATTCTCGCGTTGGATGTATATGAACACGCCTACTTCATGGACTACGGCGTGGATCGCGGCAAATACATTGACGCGTTCATCAATAATCTCGACTGGGACAAGATCGGCGCCAATCTCAGTGCGGCGCGGTCGTAAGGTTGACCCCTTGGAGAAAAGTGGGTCTTGGTCGAGTACAAATCATAGCTGACTTTACCGTTTGGCTGTATAGCCAAACACTCTGAAAAGCGGTGCGTTGCGGGGCGTGCCGCTTTTTTTGTGGCTGAAAACCGGGCGAATCTCACTAATTCGCTCCGATTCATTGCTTTTCTTCAGGAAATCCTATAATTTAGCGGATTGTTATGGTGCGTAGAATCCTGAACTACAACCGGGACAAGCTGATCACCCGCTATCATGTCGTGCTGATCGTGGTGTTCGCGGCAGTGTGGACGTGGGCGGCGATCCGGCCCAAGCATCCGGAAGACTGGTTCCTCGAGAACCTGCTCGTGTTTATATTTGTGCCGCTGATCATCGGGGCGGGGCGTTACTTCCGGTTCTCGCTGGTTTCCTACACGCTGCTCATGATCTTCATGTGCCTGCACGTGATCGCGTCGCACTACACGTATGCGGAAACGCCCTTCGGCTATGATTTGCAGCGGTGGTTCGGCGCCGAGCGCAACTCGTATGATCGAGCGGTGCACTTTCTGTTCGGGCTGCTGTTGGCCTATCCGGTGCGCGAGATCTTTCTGCGCATTGCGAAGGTGCGCGGGTTCTGGGGCTACTATTTGCCCTTCGACGTGTGTTTGTCGCTCTCGGCGCTCTACGAGATTATCGAGTGGGGCGTAGCGTCCATTGTTGATCCGAGTGCGGGGACGGCGTTTCTCGGCACGCAGGGCGATGAATGGGACGCGCAGCGCGATATGGCGGCCGCAGGATCGGGCGCACTGATCTCGATGACGCTGATCATGCTGGTGAATGCGTTCCTTGACAAACACTTTTGGAAAGAGTGGCGCGCGAGTTTCCGCCTGAAGAAAGGAGATCAGCCGCTGGGGGAAGTGGAGCTGAAACGATTGTTAGAGGGGCCGGATTAACTGGAAAACCAGGAATACGATACGGCTCTCGATCACGGCTAACCGCAACGGCTCGTATCGCCTGCAGGGGCCGGTGATAATTCACTTCGTGGACGGGACGGATATCGCCGGAAATCGCTGCTCACTATGCCGCTGCGGGCAGTCGGCGAACAAGCCGTACTGTGACAATACACACTTGCGCACGCGATTCCGCGATCCGGGCAGGCTTCAGGAGAATAAACTCGTCGTGGATGATCCCGCGCCGGAGACCTCACGGCTCTCGATCACCGCCAATCGCAACGGGTCTTTTCGCCTGCAGGGGCCGGTGACAATTCACTTTGTGGACGGGACGGATATCGCTGGAAATCGCTGCTCACTGTGCCGCTGCGGGCAATCGAAGAACAAGCCGTTCTGCGATGCGACGCACAAGGAGATTGGGTTTGCAACCGAATAGAAGAAAGGATGAAGGCGAAAGGATGAAGGATGAAATCGAAGCTTTGAGACCTGAGGCTTGAAATGGGACGGACAAGGATTAAAATCTGTTGCATGCAGAGCGTCGCGGAAATGCGGCTGGCGGTGCGATATGGAGCGGATGCCGTAGGCCTGGTTTCAGCGATGCCGAGCGGGCCGGGGCCGATATCTGAAGAGCTCATTGCAGAGATTGCACGGGAAGTACCGGCCGGCGTAGCGTCGTTTCTGCTCACGAGCCAGCAGGACAGCCCGGCGATTGTTGCGCAACAGAGGCGGTGCGGAACGACCACGCTGCAGCTTGTCGATCATGTGCCTGTTGGAGATTTGGAGGCGCTTCGCGCCGCGCTGCCGGGAATTCAGCTCGTGCAGGTGATTCACGTGAGCGGGCCGAAGTCGGTGGATGAAGCACTGGCGGTTGCGCCGCATGTCAACGCACTGCTGCTCGACTCCGGGAATCAACGATTAGCCGTAAAGGAACTCGGCGGCACGGGGCGCACGCACGATTGGAGCATCAGCCGTGAGATCCGCGACGCGGCCGGAGTGCCCGTGTTTCTGGCGGGCGGACTTACGCCGGAAAACGTAGCGGAAGCAATCACCACGGTCGAACCGTTCGGTGTGGACGTGTGCAGCGGCGTTCGCACGAACGGAACACTCGACGAACGGAAACTGGCGGCGTTTATCAATCGTTCGATCATGCTGCTATGAACAACTTTTGCGCGAGTGAAATGGCTGGCAATAGAATTTCAGCGGAAAGGTAAGCAGAGAGAGCCAAGCTATGGTTACAGCTATTGTGAGGCATAAGGTCAAGGACGTGGCCCAGTGGCAGCAGGTCTTTGAAGAGAACCTCAAAGCGCTCTGGGACTCCGGCTGCACGAGCGCGAAAGTGCTCAAGGCCACCGATGAACCGAAGGATATCACGGTGATCTGTGAGTGGCCGGAGATGAAGCAGCTGCAGGCGTTTGTTACGTCGCAGATGGACTCGAAGAGCGCCGAGCGCGGCGGCGTGATCGGAATGCCGGAAGGGAGAATCCTGGAGAATTTCGGATTGTATCTGCCATAGTATGGATCGGAGCACAAATCAGAAAGGGAAAAGTTCATGCGGATGATGCTGAGAGTCCAGATTCCCGTTGACACGGGAAACGAGCAAATCCTGAGCGGCAAGCTGCCGGAAGTGATCAAGAAGGCGATGGAAAAGTTGAAGCCGGAAGCGGCGTATTTCTATCCGGATGGCGGCGACCGCTCATGCATCATGGTGTTTGATATGCAGGACGCGTCGCAGATTCCGTCCGTCGCGGAGCCATTCTTCATGGACCTCGATGCATCCGTCGAGGTGTTTCCGGTGATGAACGTGGAAGACCTGATGAAGGGATTATCGCAGTTGGGGAAGTAGAATCGTTCGCTCGCTCCGGCGGCCTGAGGTGTTGACCTCGGGCCGCCGGGCGGACATGTTTATGAAACAGTTAAAAAATAGATGCAGATTGGAGATCATGGCGGGGAGACGGAGAAGAAGTAGAATTTACTGGCGGCGGCCTCTGACCGTCGGGAAACTGCAGAGCATGTGCAGACACATGCCGCCGGATGAAACTTGGAGTATCTGCTATGAATGGCGTTACGAGAATCGCACTTTTTTCGTCGCTTGTCGTATTAAGTCTTAACTTTGCAGATGTCGGACGTTGTGATCTTGCCACCAACCTGTATTCGCATTCCTGCTGTGTGATTCAAAACTCCGCTCACAAGTCAGGCAGTGGTTTCTTATGCACAGTGGCACGTCAGGACAGCTCTGACAGGGTGTACGTGGTCACAAACAACCACATGCTCCCAGAGGAGAGCTCGTCTTGGCTGCAAATTCGAATTCATGTCGCAAATCCGAATGATACAATTAGTTGGATTCGCCTTGCGATTCGAAACACATCTGGAACTCTTGTCACCTCGGTCAAAGTGCATCCTTCAGCTGATGTAGCTTGTGTTGATGTGACAGATACTTTACTGTCCAGAGGCTTTAATGCACGTTGGATAGGCGATAGCTGCTTCGCATCTGATAATACTCTTAGGCAGGGGCCGTTGGACCTGGCGACGATGCCCTCATTTTGGGTTACCCATCCGGTATGTACGATGTCAGAACTCCTCTTCCGATTGTAAAAATGGGGGTTTTGTCAACCGATCCTGCAAGAAGCTACCGAATTCCTCGCGAGTTCTTCGGCACAGATACCTTAAACAACTTTCTTCGAAGGGATACCTCGTTTGTGTTTCTATTAGACGTCAATGCCCTGCACGGATCAAGCGGGAGCCTCGTAACGCTACGGGGCAGGCCACAGGGCCTTCTCTCCGAAAGTCGGTTAAGCATTTGGGATAAGCCACCAGTTGTAATCGGCATATTCGCAGGTGTAGTTTCCGAAAAGACGCAGGCGGGAGAATTGAATACAGTTGGCGTAGCCTTCTCTTGGAAAGCGATTTTGGAGACCTTGGATTCATTTCCTAAGTAGTCCGATATTGAGATGCTGCTATCTTTCAGTGAACAACAGTGAGGCGTTTTGCGAAGGAGTAGTAGCAAGAGGCGGGCGGGCTGACTTGGCGCATGTAAAGACACGTGCCGCTGCAATCAATCCCAAACATAATTTACCGAGATACTCATGGTGATGTGTTTGTTTCAACTTTTCTGCATCACTGGTGCGGACCTCAAAGACTTGTTGAACAATGTTCTAGCGGAATTCATAGCGCTTGGACTAATAGTCCTTGCGAGCTGGATCATTGCATCTGCAGGACGCCGAAGACTCCTTGCGTTCCTCGGCATCACGAAGCCAAGGAGGCTTGTAATCAATGTTTCCGACCTACTTGTCATGGCGGGGGGCTCTGTTGGTCAAGGAAATGTTACACGATCATATCAAGGGGACGCTGTGCCAATCGGAGAACTCCAGGCCGCTTATGGGTTTAGAGATGCACTGAACTACTTGATACCCGGCCTTTCCGAGCAGCCCGGTCTCTGGAGCAAGCTTCTTTTGTCAGACGTTGCAGTTGATGTTATTCCGGCACGGCCGGGCTTGCTTCCAGATCAGCAGTCGCCAGTGATCACTACTGGGTCGCCGGGTTATAACAGTGTTTCAATGTGGGTAGAACATAACCTAAATCCCATTGCTCACTTCCAAGCTCAGAACACAGAGATTGTTGTCGCCGGAACTTTGTACAAAGCCACAGCCAACTTTGCTTTCGTTCAAAGGGTTTTTGAACCCAATTCATCTCGGTCTATCTTCTATACTGCTGGGTTTAGCGAATCTGGGACAATGGGGGCGATCTTTCATCTAAGGCAAAACTGGAAGGCTCTCTATGAGGAATACGGAGGTACTTCGACATTTTGTCTCCTGTTGGATGTAGACATGAAGGATTACACGAAATCCAGCATTATCAGGAAAGAACGTAGATAAATCACAGGATGTTAGATGATTGAATCATCTGCTTTATATCACACATGATAATCACCTCTTCCATCACAACCATATTAGCCACCGACTGCGGCTCCACGACCACCAAAGCGATTCTGATTGAGAAGCGCGGGGACGAGTACCGCCTGGTGTGCCGGGGGGAAGCGCCGACGACGGTGGAAGCGCCGTATGAGGACGTGACGCGCGGCGTCTTGAATGCGATCCAGGAGATTGAAGAGATCATGGGGCGCAAGTTCCTCGACGGCGACACGATCATCAAGCCACGCAAGGGCGACGTGGGCTGCGACATCTATATCTCGACGTCGAGCGCGGGCGGCGGCTTGCAAATGATGGTCACGGGCGTGGTCAAAGCGATGACGGCGGAATCGGCGGAGCGCGCGGCGCTCGGCGCGGGCGCGATCGTGATGGATACGCTCGCCTCGAATGACGGACGGCTGCCGCATCAGAAGATTCAGCGCATCCGCCGGATGCGGCCGGATATGATCCTGATGAGCGGCGGCGTGGACGGCGGCACGACCAAGCACGTTGTGGAGATGGCGGAGCTGCTCAAAGCGGCACGGCCGCGGCCACGGTTAGGCATCGGCTACAAGCTGCCGGTGATCTACGCGGGGAATAAGGAGGCCGCGGCAGAAGTGCAGCACACGCTCGGCGAGGAAGTGGATCTGAAAACCGTCGCCAATCTGAGGCCGGTGCTGGAACGCGAGAATCTGGGGCCGGCCCGCGATGCGATTCATGACCTGTTCATGGATCATGTGATGGCACAAGCGCCAGGCTATAAGAAGCTGATGGAATGGACGGACGCGCCGATCATGCCGACACCGGGAGCGGTGGGCGACATCATGCAGCGCGTGGCCAAGGCGCGGGATATCACGGTGGTGGGCGTGGATATCGGCGGCGCGACGACGGATGTGTTTTCGATCTTCCGCACCTTAACAGGCGCGGAAGAAAACTCAAAATTCAAAGCTCAAAATTCAAGTCAGACGGTGTTTAATCGGACCGTTTCCGCTAATCTTGGTATGAGTTACTCCGTGATGAACGTGCTGGCGGAAGCAGGGATCGAGAACATCCTGCGGTGGGTGCCGTTTGAAATTGCGGAATCCGATCTGCGCGACCGGATCGCCAACAAGATGATCCGGCCGACGACGATTCCGCAAACGAAGGAAGAACTGCAGATCGAGCAGGCGATTGCGCGCGAAGCGCTGCGGCTCGCTTTCATTCAGCACAAGAATTTCGCGACGTCGCTCAAAGGGGTGCAGCAGGAGCGCGACATCAGCGATACGTTTGAGCAGACCGGCTCCGGCGAAACCGTGGTCAAGATGATGGAGCTCGACCTGATGGTGGGATCGGGCGGAGTGCTTTCGCACGCGCCGCGCCGCAGCCAGGCCGCGCACATGATGATTGACGCGTTTCTGCCGGAAGGGGTGACGGAATTGGCGGTGGATTCGATCTTCATGATGCCGCATCTCGGAGTGCTGGCGAGCGTGCATGAGGCGGCGGCGATTCAGGTGTTCGAAAAAGACTGTCTGATTCGATTAGGGACGTGCATAGCGCCCGTCGGGGTCGGTAAGGAAGGAAGAGAGTGCCTGAGCATTCAAATCGAAAATCCCAAATCCCAAATTCCAAATCCCAGTCAAACAGAAGAAAATTCGAAATTCGAAATTCGAAATTCGAGTCAGACATTGTCTGTTTCATTTGGTGAGCTGATGCTGATTCCGCTGGCGCCGGGGGAAGAGATGCGGATGAAGCTGAAGCCGGCCAGAGGGTTTGACGTGGGAGCGGGGCCGGGGAAAGAACGCGAGGTCACGGTACACGGCGGAGTCGTGGGGGTGGTTATTGATACGCGCGGGCGGCCGTTTGATTTGTCGGCGAAAACAGCGGACCGGGTGGCGAAGATCCAGAAGTGGTCGCGAATTCAGGAACATGTAGGGGGAGAAATGGAAGATCACGGAGTCGCGACGGTGAGGAAGTAAGAGTTCAAGCAGCGTTAGCGAGCGAAATCCGCGAAGCGCGTTCGTGGAATAAACGGAGGGTCCGAAGATGGGTATCCATACGCGCATTACTCTGGGAATCGCCGGACTTGCGATCTTCATTCTTACGGCGCTGATGGGCAGTTGCAAGGAGGACGAGGAAACACAACAGCAAGGTTTACCGAGCGACGTGCGCGCCGCAGTGGAGATGCTCTTAGATAGCATCGTCGTAGATTCGACAACGGAGATATTTGTTTCCGGACCTGTGCCTGCGGGCAGCGAATTCCTCGAGTTTCAGCCGGACACTACCAGGCCGAGGGCTGCCATTCCCCTATTTGAAGGCGGTTACGCAATCTTCGTTAATGACAATTCCGGCCATTTCTTCAGTCATCCCTTGCGCTTTGCGGGCGTGCAGCCGCAAAATGGGGATGTACTCGTTGTCGATGCCAAGTGGTACCCGCAGCTTCGTGTCGCGGGCGCTCCGCCGGAACCGTTTGTCGAATCGGCGCGCGGTGAGGTTCGCGGCGTTCCCGTAATCTTTGGAACCGGAGGCGGCGGCGCGGGAACAGTGGATCTATCCGGCAAGCCCGCTGATGGCCCCATCCCGCCCGCTCCGCATCACGTGGCTGCGGAATGCAAAAAAGTTGCGTGGTTACTCGACGGCGGTGAAGCCGATGATTTTTGGAGCATATCAACTGCAAGCTCAATGGCAGACAACGCCGGAATTGTAGCAGGCTTTCTCGAAGGCAACGGCTTTGAGGTTTCGCGAACGAGTCAATACAGCGGTAACAGCTTACCGGGATTTTACAGTTCGAGTGGATCCATCAGTGCTAAAATAGAAAGCAGACTTCAAAGCATTGCCGCAGGTATGACGTGTCAATGCGAAGGAAATCCGCCGTGTCATGAATTTTTTCTCTACATTTGCGCTCATGGGAGCGAAAACCCCAACGCCGGATTCTCGGTTTATGATCCGGGTGGTGAAGACGTTGATTACATAAGATACTCAGACTTAAATACATGGCTCTCTTTTTTTCAACCGTGCGTGAAGATCATCGTGTTCCTGGACATCTGTTATGGCGGTGCCGCGGAGGCCATTCTCTCCCTCCAGTGTGCCGGACGGGACTGCGGTGTCACACTGATTATGTCCTGCGGTGAATCGGACAGTACGCCGTCGGGATGGGGGACTACAGATTCTGGCACAGAAGATTGGGGCGATGGCTCAGGCGAAGACAACGACGGTGACGGTGTTGAAGGAGATCTTGGTGACCGCTGGCGCGAAATGGAGGATCAAAATTCCGATTATAACCCCCGACGGTTCATGTGTCCCGGTCAAACAGAAATGTGCAGCACGGACTAACGCGAAGGTAAGGAAGTAAAGATTGCCTGATCCTGCCGTTCTGAAATGGGTACTATTTAATCTCGGCATTCTGGTAATGCTGGCGCTGGACCTGGGCGTGTTCCATCGGAAGGCGCACGCCATCACGGTTAAGCAGGCGCTGCTGTGGAGCGGGTTCTGGATTCTACTCTCGCTGCTGTACAACGCCGGAGTCTATTTCTGGCGCGGCGAGCAGGCGGCGCTGGAGTTCTTGACCGGGTATCTGGTCGAGAAGTCGCTCAGCGTGGACAATATTTTTGTGTTCGTGCTGATCTTTTCGTATTTTCGGGTGCCGGAAGAGCTGCAGCACCGGGTGCTGTTCTGGGGGATCCTCGGCGCACTCATCATGCGCGGCGCCTTGATCGGGGTGGGCGTGGCGCTGATGCACGCGTTTTCGTGGATTATCTACGTCTTCGGCGCATTCCTGATCTTCACCGGCATTCGGATGGCGCTGCAGAAAGATCATGATATCGACATCGAGGCGAACTCCGTGGTCAAGTTGACGCGGCGGTTGATGCGGATCACGCCAACCTATTACGGCAAATCGTTCTTCATTCGCGATAACGGGCGCACCTTTGCGACGCCGCTGTTTCTGGTCTTGATTCTGGTGGACTTCTTCGATCTGGTGTTTGCGATTGACTCGATTCCCGCAATTTTTGCGATCACGGAAGATCCGTTCATCGTTTATACGTCGAATGTGTTTGCGATTCTGGGCCTGCGGATGCTGTATTTTGCGCTGGCGGGAATCATCGACCGTTTCCATTACCTCAAGATCGGGCTGGCGGTCGTGCTGGTGCTGATCGGAATCAAGATGCTACTCGCCCATTCCGCGTATGAGATTCCGACGAGCTGGTCGCTGCTGGGCGTAGCGGTAATCCTCGGAGTGGCGGTGGCGGCATCATTGCTTAATCCCCGCGAAGTTGTACTTCCTCCCGGCCACGAGATTCCGGGCCAATCTTCTGACGACAAACCTGAATCACATAACGGATAAGCAACCGAGAAAGAAACCCCGCACTATGAAGTACTTCATTGATTCCAAGCGCCCGGTGGACGAAGCGATTGACATCGAGCGCGAAATGCCGACCCGCAGCGAAGTGGCGAAGCTGATCACGAAGCGCTATCGCACGGACGCAATGTATTTTTACGCTGATCGCGTCGGTATGATCTTCATCGTCGATCTGGACGATTCCGAACAACTGTCGGAGATCGTGCTGCTCGTCCGCCGTGCCGGTCTTATCCCGCTCTGCTATCCGCTGATCGCCGGGCAGGATATTGACCGAATCTTAATTGACATCGCCGACGTGGTATAATACCCCCTTCTTTAATTCTTCCCCCGCCAGCGGGGGAAGTGGACACTTCGGCAAGTAACCCTGACAACGTGTGAAACGGAGAAGAACATGTTTTCGAAGATTCCGCCGGGGAAGAATCCGCCCGCGGACGTGAACGTGATCGTGGAAATCCCGAAAGGATCCACGAACAAATACGAGTGGGATCATGACACGGGTTTGATCCGGCTCGACCGGCCGCTCTATTCGCCGATGCACTATCCGGGCGATTATGGTTTCATTCCCGGCACGCTGGCCGACGACGGCGATCCGCTCGATATTGTGGTGCTGATGCGCGAGCCGAGTTTTCCCGGTTGTCTGATTTCGGCGCGTCCCCTGGGCGTGCTGGTGATGGTGGACGAGAAGGGCCGGGACGAAAAAATTCTGGCCGTGCCGGTGACCGATCCGACGTACGAGACGTATCACAAGCTCTCGGACGTTGCGCCGCATTTCCTGCGCTCGATGGATCACTTCTTTCAAATCTACAAAGAACTGGAAGGCAAAGAAGTGAAATCCATGGGCTGGCAGGATCGCTGGGCAGCGGAGAAGATTATTGTGACGTGCATTGAGGCAGCGGGAAAGAAGCGATGAGCGATGAACGTGCAAGTGATATTGTGTCGAAAGCAAACCATAGCGGGAGGTAATTCATGCGAGGTCTACTTCTCACCCTGACCATTCTGGTAATCACGGGCGCCGCGATGGCGGCGATCCGGACGCAGGCGATTGAGTACAAGCACGGTGATGCCGTGCTGGAAGGGTATCTTGCCTATGACGACAGCAAGACCGGCAAGTTGCCCGGCGTATTGGTTGTTCACGAATGGTGGGGGCTGAACGATTATCCCAAGCGGCGGGCGAGAGAGCTGGCGGAACTGGGTTATGTGGCATTCGTCGCCGATATGTACGGCAAAGGCGTGACGACCACCGATCCGGCGCAAGCCCGCGAGCTGGTCGGCGCGTTTTACGGCGACCGGGCGATGACGCGGGCGCGCGTCGCCGCCGGTCTCAATGTGCTGAAGACTCAACCCAATGTTGATCCGGACAAGATTGCGGCGATGGGCTATTGTTTTGGCGGCATGGTGTCGCTGGAACTGGCGCGCAGCGGCGCGGATATTGACGGCGTGGTTTCGTTTCACGGATCATTGAGCACGCCGAATGCGGACGATGCCAAGAACATCAAAGCCAAGGTACTGGTGCTGCATGGCGCGGATGATCCAAACGTGAAACCCGAAGAGGTGGCGACGTTCGAGCAGGAGATGCGCGGCGGCGGCGTGGACTGGCAGCTTGTGAAGTACAGCGGCGCGGTGCACGCGTTCACGAATCCCGCAGCGGGGAGTGACCCAACAATCGGCATGGCTTACAACGAGCGCGCCGACAAGCGCTCGTGGGAAGCGATGAAGGATTTCTTGGCGGAGATATTCCAGTAATTCATGGCGCACTCTTACACACCCGGGTTGCGGGTTGCGGAAGCGACCGTAATTACAAAGGATCGCCGCCTGCCGCTGCGCGGCGACGTGCTGGTTACGGTCGGCGAACATCTGGCGGCGGAAGAGGTGGTGGCGCGGACGGCGTTGCCCGGCAACGTCACGCCCGTTAATGCCGCAAATATTCTCGGTGTAACGCCGCAGGAAGTGGCGGCGAGTCTGCTTGTCAAACCGGGTGACAGAGTCGAGAAAGACCAGCTTGTGGCGCAGGCGAAGTCGTTTTTCGGGATGTTCAAGAGCCAGCTCAAGTCGCCGATCACAGGCATACTGGAAAGCGTGTCGGACGTGACGGGGCAAGTCATCTTTCGCGATCCGCCGATTCCGGTGGAGATCGACGCTTATCTGGACGGCCGCGTGACGCACGTCTATCCGCAGGAAGGGATTGAGATTCAGGCACAGGGGGCGTTTGTGCAGGGGATCTTCGGCATCGGCGGCGAGACGTATGGAACGATTCACATGGTCTGCCAGTCGCCGGACGAGGTGCTCGACGAGCGCCAGATTCCCGCGGATGCGCAGCGCAGGATTCTGGTCGGCGGCTCCATCGTTACGCTGAGTGCCGTGCAGAAAGCAATCCAGGCGAAGGCAGCCGCGATCGTAGTGGGCGGCTTCAATTCGCTCGACTTGCGAACGCTGTTAGGTTATGAATTGGGCGTGGCAATCACGGGCGGCGAGCAGATCGGCACGACGCTGATTCTCACAGAGGGTTTCGGAAAGATTGCCATGGCGCGGCGGACGTTTGAACTGCTCAAGCGGCATGAAGGGCATTTGGCGAGCTGTTCCGGCGCAACGCAGATTCGCGCGGGAGTGATGCGGCCGGAGATCATCATTGCCCGCAAGGACGTGACGCATCATGTGCCGCATGACTATGAGGGGAAGGGATTGGATCTGGGCATGGTGGTGCGGCTCATTCGCGAGCCGTATTTCGGAAAGCTGGGCAAAGTGACGGCACTGCCGGCGGAGCTGGTGCCGCTAGAAACGGAGGCGCGCGTGCGCGTGCTGGAAGTAGAGTTAGAATCCGGGCAGCGCGTGACGCTGCCGCGCGCCAATATCGAGATGATCGAAGGATAAGAGCGGCTAAGTAGAGAAGCCGGCAGGCTGACAGGCTGACAACTCGGAAACAAGGCTCTGGTTTTCGGATTGTCGGACTGCCGGCCGGCCGGCTTTTTTTTGGCTCTGCAACCCCGGCAACGGCCAGCGAGTTTGAGAAGTAACAACACCCCGCATGATGGATCTAAGATCGAGGAGGAATCATGCATCGAATCGCAATGGCAGTGGTGATGATGACGTTTCCGCTCTATTGTGCATTTGCTCAGCATCGCCATGAAGGTTCCGCCGACAGCAGCCGCGCACACGGTGCGCGGACTTCAATGAACCACGCCGGCACCAACGGCATCCACAACAGTCTGGATGCGCATGAGCATCACAGCGGGCTGTTGCCAACATTGCCGGCGCAGCGCGACGCGACCGGCACGGCGTGGCTGCCGGATGCGGCGCCGACGCACGGCGTGCATCAAATGACTCCCGGCTGGAACTGGATGTTTCACTGGAACACGTTTCTGCGGATCACGGCGCAAGACGCATTCAGCTCCGGCGAGCGCGGCAATACCACGATGAGTGCGCCGAACTGGCTCATGGTTCATGGTCATCGAATGTGGACGGGGAGAGATCAAGTCGGACTGCGCGGCATGTTTTCACTGGAACCGGCGACAGAATCTGGCGACGGCTACCCGCTGTTGTTTCAATCCGGTGAAGAATGGCACGGCCGCGCGTTGATTGACCGGCAGCATCCGCACGACTTTTTCGGTGAGTTAGCCGCTACCTACGGGCACACGTTTAGTCCGACGGCGGGAGGATTTGCGTATTTCGGTTTGGCCGGGGAACCGGCGCTGGGACCGCCGGCGTTCGTGCACCGTCCTTCGTCCCAGCATAATCCGGACGCGCCACTTGGGCATCACTGGCAGGACGCGACGCACATCACGTACGGCGTGTTTACACTGGGGACGCGACTGGGGGACTGGAAGCTCGACGGTTCGGTTTTCAACGGGCGCGAACCCGACGACAATCGAATTAACATCGATGCCATCCGTTTCGATTCGTACAGTGGGCGAGTGACGCTCAATCCCTCTGCGCACTGGTCCGTTCAGGCGTCGGCCGGAATGCTGAATGAACCGGAGCGCCAGCATCCCGGCGTCGATCTCTATCGCTACACGGCATCTGCACTCTATCAGGTGAACGTGTTGGGATTGGGGAGCTGGTCGAACGCACTCATCTGGGGCATGAACCAGCCCAAGGGCGACCGCAACGTGGCGGAAGGATTCACGGCGAGTTCGGATGAGACGCAGCATTCGCTGGGTCTTGAATCCGATCTCGAGCGCTGGAATCACGCGTACTACACGCGTGTGGAGTGGGTCCAGAAGGATGCGGCGGATTTGGGAGTCGCACAACTTGGAAATCGCCGCTTTGATATCGGCGCGTTGACCTTGGGTTATGCACATGATCTCGCGCGCACGCGGGTCTTGAAGCTTGCCGTCGGCGGCCAGGGGACGCTTTATACCGTGCCGTCGGACCTTCAGCCGGAGTATGGGGAATTTCCGGTATCAATGGAGGTCTATCTGCGAATGAGTCCGTTGCGGATTCTGTGACTACGTGGAAAATTTCACAAAATGAAGGCGGCGGCGAAGCCGCCTTCATTTTTTGATTTGTTTGTTAGTTGACCCAAAAGTCGCAGCCGCGACATTCGCGCAACTCTTTGCAATTGACCGCCAAATGCTTATATTTGCCCTCCGTCATGGGTAGTGGCGCGTACTTTGCACGAAATTGCACAAAGATCCATTTAATCTAATAAACTGAGGAAGTTTTCATCATGTCCCGCACACTGCTAATTTGTTTGGCCGTAATGACTGCCGCAATCACGACGGCATTCGCGCAAATTACGCTTACATCGGAGAGTTTTCCCGAAGTCGGAGGATCTTTTACGCACCGTGACGTTGGCAGCGTAGCCGTGAATCTTGGCTCGCCGGGGGGAAATCAAACGTGGACAATTCCCGATCATGGCGGATGGGATACTTCCACAGAATCGTTTGTGGCGCCAAGCTCAACGCCATTTGCGGGCGACTTTCCTGCGGCCACACATGCTTCCACAGAAGACAATACGCTGTGGCAGTATTATCGTCTGGCAGGAAACGGAGTTTTCTATCAGGGCATGGGCGGCGAGGTAGATGGATTTGACACGTTAGTGGTATTCAACCCTGAAGTGAGCTTTGTTCCGCTGCCGCTTACCTACGGGACTCAATGGAGTTCCGTTTGGCATATGCAGTATGAATACGAAATTTCTCCCGGTAATTTCGTCACTGTATTTGTCACGGATTCGACGCGCCACAATACCGACGCGTGGGGAACGTTGAACACACCGTTCGGGAGTTGGCAGGTCCTGCGGGTTCAGGACCATCACTACACGATGATCACGACAGATCCGCCGGTTTTCTCGCAGACAATGGAGCTTTACGGCTATACGTTTGCCACAAACTCGGGTTTCCAAGGGGCAACGATGCGGCAGCCGGATGATGACGACGCTCCGAATCCGAGCTTCACGACGGGCGACGTGAACGTGCGCACATATAACCCGACTTCCGCTGAACCCGCGCGCGGGCCGGTAGCGGAGCGCTTTGCGGTCGGCCAGAATTATCCGAATCCCTTTAATCCGAGCACGATGCTGCCGGTGGAATTGCAGCATGACGCGACCGTGACGCTGGCGGTTTATGATGAGACCGGGCGGCTGGTGTCATCCAACGAGATGCAGCTACCGGCGGGAGCGCATCAGCTCCCGATTGACGGTTCGCAGTGGGCGACGGGAACGTATTTCGCCCGGGTGTCCGCCGGCGAGCAGATGCTGACCACGAAGATGCAGTTGGTGAAGTAACCCCTATCCCCTGCCCTTTCCCCACAAGTTGTGGAGAAAGGGAGCATAGATTTCTCGCAGCGCGAACAACGCAAGCAGAAGCGGGCGTGGCCTTAGTGGCCACGCCCGTTTTGCATTGGCGGTGTATGACTCCGCGTACAGGGAGTACGCGGAGTCATACATTCAGGGACTGCCAGAAACTGTGTAAACCGTCGCCATCTGTGGACTTCCGGAATCGGCACAGTGGTTGTAAATATCAATGCCGTGTACATTCCGGATTCAACCGGAAGCGTTGTTCCCGAAACAAGAAGGCGGGAACGACGAATTATTCATCATCAAAAGAGAATGGGACAACAGATGAAGAGGTTTATGTTCGTACTGCTCGCACTGCTGTTCGCGAGCACCGGCACTTTTGCGCAGTGGAATTGGGACATCTTGTGGACACTGACGTACGGCGAGGCTGACGATGAATGGATCGGCGCGATGGCACCCGGAACCAGCGGCGGATTTCTGCTGGCGGGACGGACTCAAGCTGCCAACGGGAACGGGTTCGACATTCGCTTGACGCGCATCGACTCGGCGGGGCAGATTCTGGGCAGCACGTATTGCGGCGGCAGCGGCGATGAATCGGTGCAAACGGCCGTGCGTGCTCCCGGGGATGGATGGGTTGTTGCCGGCTACACGACCGGGAGTGGAAACGGTGGCCGCGACGTGTACCTGATTGGAGTTGCATTCTCCGGCGAGATCCTGTGGTCGCAGACCATCGGTGGTACCGGGAATGACGCCGCAGATGCGATGATCACGGCTGACGGCGGGTATGCGATTGCCGGTTATTTCACACCGGAGACAGGAGGTGCGTATGACGCGTATCTGGCGAAGACAAGCGCGAGCGGAGCGGTCGAGTGGAGCAGCACGTTTGGAACGGAGGGAACGGAGCTGGCTTCGGGCATCGCGCGAACGAGTGATGGCGGTTATCTGATTGCCGGTCAAAGCCGCGTGGATGCCAATTCCGATTGGAACGTGTTTGTAGCGCGAGCCGACGCCGACGGCAATGAGTTATGGACGCGTGTCTATGACGAAGCCGGAGACCAAGGCGCGACCGGCATTCTCGCTTTGCCGGACGGGCACTTTGCCGTGGCGGGCTGGAGCGCAACAACGTACGGTGACTGGGATGCGTACGTCGTCAACATCTCTGACGCCGACGGCGACACCCTGTGGACGCGCAGATACGGAGGCACCGGTTGTCAGGGCGCGTATGATATTGTTGCCGCACCGAACGGCGGCTTCACGTTGACCGGATACACCGATGCGGAGGGCGCCGGTCTCTATGACGTGTTGTTGCTTCAGGCCGATGCGAACGGCGAACCGGTTTGCGTGAAAACATTCGGCGGTCCATACAACGACTGGGGTTCAGCGTTGTTGCCGGCCGCTGACGGACTCATCATCGGCGGCCGCATGGGAACGGCGGACGGCCATTCCGATGCTTACGTCGTCCGAACGAGTTGCCTGCATCCGGAAGCATCGGTGTTCCTGACGCCGGGCGATTCCCAGATTGAGATGATCACGTATCCGAATCCGTTCAACCCGTCCACGACGATTCAGTTCGAGCTTGCTTCGGCCGGTGAAACTGAGTTGGCCGTGTACGACATCAGCGGGCGGATGGTTCAGAGTCTGCTTGCGGAGCCGCTCGAAGCCGGACCGCATGCCGTCACGTTTGAGGCGCAGCATCTTCCTTCGGGAACGTATTATGCGCGTCTGCAAAACAGCGGAGTGAGCCAGATTCACAAGCTGCTACTGGTGAAATGATTTGCGGCGACAGCCACAAATCATCCTGAACGAAGTGAAGGATCTCTCTATGTCAGATCACTTGTGCGCCATCCTCGTCTTGCATCCGGCGGACGAGGTGGAAATGATATCCCCCGGCCTGTCGGACCGGGGGATATCGCGTTTGGATATATTCCGCCGAGATTCTATTTCAGCAGGACGATCTTCTGCACATTAGGAGTTGCGCCTGCGTTCAGCCGCACGAAGTAGTTCCCTGATGATAATCCGCTCGCATCGAAGCGCACCTGATGCGAGCCGGCCGGCATCATGCCATCGATCAGCGTGTTCACTTCGCGGCCGAGTACGTCGTAAACCACCAATCGCGCTCGCACTTCACTTGGCAAGTCGAGCCGCAGCGTGGTAGAGGAATTGAACGGATTCGGATAAGCGGAAAGGCTGAGGGATGAAGGATAAGGAATGAAGGGGCCGGAAGAAGAGAGGGCGGCGGAGTAGTCGTAGATGCCGAAGTAATCGTCATCGGCGAGATATGCATAGCTGCCTATGGCGATAATGTCTTTTGCATCTCCAGGCGTGTTGTACCAGCCCACAACCGTCGGCGAACCGGGATCACTCACGTTGATTACGTAGAATCCCATATCACTGCACGCGAGGAGTACATGATCGCCGCTCACCGCAATCCCCACCGCCAACCCTTCAGGTTCACAAGCACCAACTATGACAGGTGCACTTGGGTTGCTGACATCAATCACGCGCAGTTGTTCCGTCCAAGTGGCAACATAGGCGTAGTCGCCGGATGCGGCAACGGCTTTGGCGGCGCTGGGGGTGGCGCACGAGCCTACCACGATGGGCGTAGGATTCTCGATGTCTGCGATCACCAAGCCGTTAATTCCAACCGCAAGATAGGCATAGTTGCCACTAACGGCGACGTCCTCAATGGTACCGATGAGGTCACAATGACCCACTTCTTCCGGATCGGCGGGATTTTGAGCGAAGATCGCGCGCAGCCCACTGCTGCCGGCTGAGACAAATACAAAATCGCCGGCCACGGCCAAATCAGAATAAGCAATCGGTGCTGTGGGATCATAAAAACCCGCTTCTATAGGTGCTTCGGGATCGCTAACATCGAGGATGCGTAACCCGTTTGTGCCGGCCGTGAGATAGAGGAGTCCCTCCTCGATGTCCACATTTCCAGTGTAAACGTAATCGGGAAGGTCGATATAGGAAACCTCGCGGGGATGAGCAGGATCACTTTGTTCAACGATGCGCAACGTGTAACCGCTTGCGAAGTACGTGTATTCCCCCGAAACAGCGAAGCTGTAAAGATAGTACGGCAACTCGTAGCGGTCTAACTCGATTAAAGCAGCGGGATTCACGACGTCAATAGATGTTAATTGCCGGGAGCCGGCAAGCAAGGCAACGTCATTTGCAATGACAATTCCTCGCCCTGCGCTGGCGCTAATTCCAGTTCCGACTTCCACGGGCGCGGTTGGATTGCTGATATCAAGCACTTGAAACCAATAGTAGCTCGCTACGTAGGCATAATTCCCGGAAACGGCCACGCCGACAACATAGGTCGACGGGAAGTAGAAGCCGGCTTCCACAGGTGCGGCTGGATTACTGATATCGACAATTCTCAGACCGCCACTGGAATCAGCAGCAACATAGAGATAATTGCCTGCAACGTCAATATCGCTGATCATGCCCTGCGGATTATAGTTCCCGGTTTCGACCGGATTGGCGGGATCTGCGACATTGATAGCCAAGAGCGAGTAGTAGGACTGCGCGGCGTAGATATAATTGCCGGATTTGGCCAAAGCCGTATAGGAGCCGCCTTCATACAGACCGATCTGAACCGGTGCCAGTGGATTGCTGATGTCGAAGATGCGCAATCCGCTGTATGTATCGGCCAAATAAGCAAACGAACCTTCTACCACGACGTCGTACGAGGCGCTGGTTGTCGGTATGTTAGCTAACTCCAAGGGAAAGGCTGGCTCCATGATGTTCAAGATCCGCAGTCCGCCATTGCCGTCGGCAAGATACACGAGGCTGCCTTGGATATCAATACCATAGGTGCACCCGGGGGTGTCAAAAGAGCTAACCAGAATGAGTTGTGATGGATCACTGACATCGAAGATACGGAGACCAGCGTTTCCTGCGGCCACAAAGGCATAACCTGCCATAACCTCAATGTCGTAGAAGTGGTCACCGTAGGCGAGCTGTCCCACCCGCGTCACATTCAAGCTATCCTGAGCGAACACCGGAAGTACACAGAAAAGAACAAGCAAACTGATCAATGCGCGCTGCATCGCTACTGCTCCTTTCCTAAACTGAGTTGCGGAAGCCCTGCAAATTTAGAGGAAGATACGGCGAAATCGGGCGATTGTCAAGCACATCGTAAGTGGACATGAATGTCTATTTCGCAGGTATTGACAAATATGAAAATAAGCGGTCAGTGCTGGCCGCCTCCGAGGCACGACGGGCGGGTTTCAGAAGACTTCAACCCGCCCCTACCCGGTCTTGCTTCAATGCTCCGCTCGCACTTCGTAGAAAGCGCGGTCGAGGTTCGCGGGTTCCATGAAGGAGGTGGTTGACGTGCTGCCAATTTCCTGCATGTTATCATTTGACGCCTCACTGCGGAAGATGATATAGTTTTGTGCACCGAGCACGGCACTCCAACGCAGCGTAACGCTGCTCTCATCAGCACGAATCGTCAGCGAATCCGGCTGCAGCTGCAGAGTTGCCCACTCGTTTGGTTCAATATTGCCGTTCTGAATCACCGCTTGGGGCGCCTGACCCTGCAGAGTGCCGCCGTTGGGATTCTGATAGCGAGCCGCACAGATGTAAACGCGTTCAGGCAGTGAGCCGAACTCGCCGCTCACAGCAATCGTTCCTTCCAGAATCGCACCGACGGCAGACCCTACGGCGCCGGAATTGTCAAACCAGCCGCGCCAGCCGTTGTCCGCTTCTTCCGCTAAGAATGCCGCCCACGCCGCGACTTGCCCGGCCTTGGCCTAGGGCGCGGCCTGCATGATTCCCGGAGGAGAACTTACAAACAGAAATCGATCGTTGCCGCTGCCCTGTGCGCGCTCGGTGGCGAGATAGAGCTGCGAACCGTCGAAGCCGGCCCAAAGCGTAACGTCTCCCGACTGCGCAACCATTGTCGCGCGCGCATCGAGATTGCCGTCCATCACAAACGGCGTGGGCGGCTGATCGAGAGGAATATGCCAGTCCTGACCGTTATTGTTGTCCCAGTGATTGGCGTTGTCGCGAAAGACGAAATCCACCGAAGTGGCGCTCGCAGGAATCGCGTACGAATAATGCCAAATTTCGGCGCTGTCGAGCGTCATCTGCGGATCGGGATTCAAGATGTCCTGCCAACCCGAATGACCGACGTGAATGAAGACCGGGTTGCTGTTCGGCGGCAACGCGCCTTGCGCGGCGTCGTAATAGATCGTCACATCGCCGCCGGCATCCGGTTCGAGCGGTTCCCACCAGACGGCGTCGGAAGGATTCTGCACATCATTCCTGCCAACGAAGGTGTGATAAATGTCACTCCGGCGAATATTGCCGAGCGAATCTACGGCTTCCACATAGTAATCCACGAGCACGCCGCCGGAATCGGTGACCTCCGCATCCGTGAGGTGATAGAAATACTGATCGGCGATGTACTCGGGCATGACGTCGAAATTGATACCGGGATCGTTGTAGATGTTGCCGGCCGGGAAGCTGCGCCGTGCCATGGTTCGCTCCCGCCACGTCGTGACTTCATTTCCACCTGCGAAGGTTTCATTTTGATGCGAGGAAAGCGGGTTTTCACTATCGAGATCAAGGCGATAAAAGAGCGTGGCTTCCGCCACTCCCGACACGTCGTGAATGAACGTCCAGACGTGAAAATCACGCGGCTGCGGAGTTTGTTGGTATCCCCACAGCGCGCCGAACCCGAGGCCGCCGGGATTGTGCGGGTGCTGCTGCAAAGCCCAGATGGTCGGCGCGGTGACGTCCGTCCCACCGAGAATGACTTGATCGGCAAAATCCACCGCCGCGTTGCAGGCAACCGTTTGCTTGACTTCCATGTCAAGCGAGCTGCCGTAGTACATGTAGCCAGAGTTGAGCGAACCGAGCAGAAAGTGCCAGGCCAGATCAATGGTCGAAGCCGGATTCACGCTGGGATCCTGAATCGCGGCAATGCTCGCGCCGCCCGCAATATCATCGGCCGTGAGGACGCGATTCGTGGCGGCTGTAATGACAGCCCAATTGCGAATGTCGAGCGCCCAGCCGTTTTCAATATCAAATTGCCCGCTCGCATTGTAGGGCGGCCAATTCCAATTAATGAAATCCGGACTGCCGAAATCGCCGTCGGCATTCACCCAAGCGCCGTCTTCGACATGCACGACGTCGTTCGCGAGCGGCGGATGATCGGCGAGAAACTCCGGCACAGTGGTCGGCACGTAGCCAGCATTCACAGCCTGCTGCGTGAAGTTAGGAACACTCTCCATGTAATAGGAATAGCCGCCGCCATAGGCGTTGTCGCCGTCATGACCGAGCGTGACCAGCATCGGGTGGGCGGGGTCATTCTGAGGATTGATCTGATTGATGTCCTGCAAGCCATACGCTTGATAGCCGTCCTGCCAACTCATGGCCATCGCTACCGGCACAACCACAACTTGAAAAGTTGCCGCTGTTGCGGGATTGACATATTGGCAATAGTGAGGTTGATACGAAAATGGCAACGCGTCCGTCGGTGTGCAGCCGCGACTAATGGTGAGCGAGAACCAATTATCGGACGCGGGGTTGATTTGATCGGCGGGGTTCGGGGGATCGCAGTTTTCACCGCCGGTACCGAACACGAGCGGGAAGTTCTCAATCGCGCGGGAGAGATGGTTGGACGGTACAAAGCACCACGTGATGCCGCACTCGGCGAGGACCGGGATGATGCGCTCGCTGAAGGCCAATTCAGGCGGGAAGAAGCCCGTTGAAGCGACCGGAGTATTTCCCCAGACGAACGAATAGAGATACTGGTAGATCTGAATCTCTTTCTTCAGCACTTCCGGGTCAATCAGCGGGACGAGCGCATGATGATAAGAGATGATGGTCATTTCCAATCGCGGCCGCCCGCCGCTTGTGTTCCAGCCGCGTGCCTGCACGAACGCGCTGTTCCATGACGACGAGTAACCGAGCTGATTCGCGGCACCGAGACCGGCAACATTGCGCACGAGACCGCCGGTATAGGTAACTTGTGCTCCGGCATCTGCGCCCGTCATCGCGTCAATCGCATCCCGCGGACGGAATTGATACGCGGCCACGCGATCGGCAACGGAGAAGATTTCTGCGACATCATTTTCGGGATGTGCCGCGCCCTGATTGCGATGTTGAATAGACTCCCAGGCAGTCTCATATCCGGCCTGCTGCGACGGGGCCGGCCAGTAGATCGGCTGTTCGAGATGCCAGATGTAGGTGGTGTGGATTGGAGCGCCGAGGAGAAGAAGCGAAGATGCGAAGAACGAAGATGCGAAGATGAAGAATCGGAGGGTCATAGTTATTGCCTACGATGGCGGGGGCATGGCCTTAAGATAGCAAACGGCGGACGGAAATGGTAGGGGTGGATTGCGTCGCCCGAATATTTTCGGGACGCCGAGATGTAGGCTTGACTTTGGGCGACTTCATTCCTATTTTGCGTATTGAGTGAGTTTGGCTGAACTTGACAAAATCTAGGAGGAATTCGCATCATGAGGTTTGTGAAATTTTTCCTAATGTTGCTTGTCTTGACTGGCAGGTGGGCGTGGGCGCAAGACAGTTTGCACGTGAGCCGCTTATGGCAGGAGCATCGGTGGCAGGACGCGCGTGCGCTGGCCGTGCAAGGCAATTTCGCCTATGTGGGAGTTGGGACTTCACCGGATCCGACGATGCTGGTCGTCCTCAATATCAGCGAGCCGGACGCGCCCTTCGAAGTCGGATTCTGCACCTTCCCCGGGACGGTCGGGGGCGTGGCGGTTAGTGGAGACTATGCGTATGTCGCGGTCGCGCATTGGTCCGATGAAGGTCTGTACGTCATCAACGTCGCCGATCCATCCACTCCCGTTGTGACCGGATCGTGTGATACGGACCAAGACGCGACGGACGTAGCCGTGGCGGGGAATTACGCTTATGTGTCCGCGTACAACTACGGTCTGAAGGTGATTGACGTCACGAATCCGGCCTCGCCCGTTATCATCGGGTCCTGTCCTACCAACGGTTGGGGGGTGGGCATGACTGTCAGCGGGAACTATGTCTATGAAGCAGACAGTTCCGACGGGCTGGCTATCATAGACGTTACCAATCCCTCGGCGCCCGTAGAAATCGGGTGGTGTAACGTGGTCGCCCATGACGTAGCGGTGAGCGGTGATTATGCGTACGTAACCCAGTCAACTTTTCTGCGCGCGATTGATATCTCGAATCCCGCCTCGCCCGTTCCGGCGGGAATGTGTGGAACGCACGTACGCGCCGGCGACATAGAGATCGCCGGGTTCTATGCTTTCTACGCTTTCAAGGCGGACGACGGCACGGGTGGTTTGGGAGTAGTGAGCATTCAGAACCCGGCCTCCCCTGTAGAAGTGGATTATTGCCCTTCAGCGGTTGGTGCTGTCAAACTTGCCCTAAGCAGTGACTACGCTTTTGCCGCCGCCGGAGACGGGGGACTCCGGGTTATTGACATTTCACATCCAGCCGGGGCTGTGACGTTTATCGGGTCGTGCCCCGCATCAGCCTCGCATGATGTGGAGGTCAGCGGCACGTATGCCTATGTAGCGGAATACCACTCTGGCTTTAGTATTATTGACGTCACGAATCCCGCGACACCGGCGGAAACAGGTTCCTATGAATCGCCGGGGGATGCTCTGCGCGTGACCGTCAACGGCAATTATGCCTATCTCGCAGATGGGGAAGACGGCTTGCGAATCGTGGATGTCACGAATCCTGCCGCGCCTGCCGAAGTGGGATTCTATGACCCAAATCCGGATGTGACGAGTGTGGCCGTGAATGGAAGCTACGCGTACATCACTTGTGGGAACGGTGCGCTGAGAGTCCTCGACATCACGAACCCCGCCGCGCCCGTCGAAGTGGGGAGTTGCGATACCCCAGGAGATGCGGAGAATGTGACCGTGCGCGGGACTCTCGCCTATGTCGCGGCTCGATCGTCCGGGCTCAGGATCATTGACGTTTCAAATCCGTCCGCGCCCGTGGAAACCGGATTCTGGGACACCCCCGGACAGGTCTATGATGTGGCAGTGAGCGGCAACTTCGCTTACCTGGCGGATTACCTCATGGGTTTCTGGGTGATTGACATCTCGAATCCGGCGACACCAATGCAGGTTGGACATTTCACTATTCCATCCGGTAACACTCGCGGCGTGACAGTAAGCGCGAATTGCGCTTTCGTAGCCGCTGACAACGAAGGACTGTTTGTCATAGACGTTTCCGTTCCGTCGGCACCGACAGTAGCGTGCTTCTATGATTCACCCGGCAGCGCGTATGCCGTGGCGGTAAGCGGCACCTGCGCCTATGTCGCCGACAACAACACACTGCAGATTCTCGACGTTACCGATCCGGACGGACCGACGGAAACCTGCATCTTTAGTCCGCCTGACCGTGCTTGCGGAGTTGCCGTGTCCGGTAACTGCGTCTATGCTGCGAACGGCAGAAGTGGTTTGAGTATCCTTGACGTCGCTGATCCAGCCGCACCAGTGAAGGTAGGCGAGTGCGACACGCCCGACTCTGCCTGTGCTGTGGAAGTATTCGGAGGCTATGCTTATGTTGCCGACGATGACGGTGGGCTGCGGATTGTGGACATCAGCAATCCAGCGTGGCCGTCGGAAAGCGGATTCTATGACACCCCCGGCCATGCCCGCGACGTGGCATTGAGTGGGAATTATGCGTATGTGGCCGATGATAACTACGGCTTGGCAATCGTTGACGTGACCAATGCGTCCGCGCCGGTGGCGGTTGGAATTTTTATTGGCGGCCTCGGATGCAGGATTCGGAGCGTGGCCGTCTGCGGAGATTACGCCTACGTGGCGGGCGACATACAATACGAGGAGTGGCACGGAGGTCTGATTGTCGTTGATGTTACGAATCCTGCCGCGCCGACTCTCGCTGGGATCTGCGAATATACGCCATTTACCATTCTTGACGTAGATGTGAGCGGGAACTTTGCGTTTTTGTGCGCCATCGGTAGTTTGCGGATTATCGACATCTCAAACCCAGCGGCGCCCGTGGAAACGGGATTCTATGTTACGGGCTATGGGGAGGCCCTTCAGGGTGCGGCGGTGAGCGGGAACTATGCCTATGTGGCTGATTATACTCGCGGGCTGCGCGTGATTGCTGTCGCGAATCCGGCGGTGCCCGCGGAAGCCGGATTCTATGACACGCCGGGTGTGGCCTGGGACGTAGCCGTGGACAGCACCGTGGCTTATGTTGCCGATCATTTCTTCTTCGGGATCTATGACATTTCCTATTTCACCATGCCTCACGCGCCGCCACACGCGCCGGAGGAACTCGTGATTCGACCAGTGCTGAACACCTTGCAGCTTCATTGGCTGCCTGTTCTCACGGACACGAGCAACAATCCGATTGACGTGAGCCGGTATGTGGTGTATCGCAGTACCGATGAAGTGCAGTGGGATTCCATCGGTGTCCCAGTTCCACCCGACACAACGGTGTTTGTTGATTCAGCGGCAACGGAAGAACGGGGATTCTATCAGGTGCGAGCGATTGTAGATTAATACCAGTGCGATTATCACGACTATCGAAGGCGACCCAATGGGCCGCCTTCTTAATTCCAAGATGGCCGCAGTTGCGACTTGCTTCATCGTGTCTCAACATTGAGAACGTAGTCTCTTTGTTCCTCGCTTGCACCCCATGTGATTTTTCAAGATGGTGTAATCGTTACGCTTAGAAATATGACAAATTACTGCAATTTGTGTTGGGACACTTGACTCTTCTTGTCGGGCAGTCTATATTCTCATTGTGGATAATCACCTCTTGAATATGTGCAACTATTCCCAAGGAAAATAGGAGGCCGCATGCGCAACGTTCAGACTCTTGTTTGGTTTCTGTTGATCGCGCTACTGCTTTCGCCGGTTCTGGCTGATGAGCACCTTGTGACTCCGGCTACGCCATCGGCTGCGAATTCGGATCGCGAGCGCAATCCGCTCGATCTTGGCGGAGAGTCTTGTGCGGCCGCATACAACATCGAAGTGCTTCCGTTCACAGATAACGGCCTGACATGCTGCCAGGATGATTGCCCCGGCGCGCCGTTTCTGGATGTTTATTACCTGTTCATTCCCCCGGTCAGCGGAGTGTACGTCGCCGGAATCTGCGACGCGAATCCGGACGTCATGCTGCGCGCTTATCCTAACGGAGTATGCTGCGATCCGGGAAACTGGGTGGACGCGAGTATCCCTTGCGGCACGGGTTGGCAACTGCAGATTCCGCTCGTGGCAGGCGCGCCCATTTACTTTGAAATCGGCAACCAGTCGCCGTCCGCTCCGCCGTCAACGTACGTGTTCACGCTGGACACGGCGCCGCAGGGCGTTCCGCAGAT
Source organism: uncultured Alphaproteobacteria bacterium (assembly GCA_964370805.1). Taxonomy (GTDB): domain Bacteria; phylum Electryoneota; class RPQS01; order RPQS01; family RPQS01; genus CAYJKM01. Next base: position 83,860 of record CAYJKM010000001.1, read on the forward strand.
TCAACTCAGCACCCATCACGAGATCTTTGCTCCCCTGCCGATATTGAGTGTTACGTCGGCCATCGTCATGGTGTCCAATGCGGGCAATGCGGATCTGATCGTGGACAACATCACGACGACGGGCAATGTGTGGAGCGTTTCCCCGACAGAGATGATCCTTATTCCGGGCGAAGAGCGGCCGCTGACGATCAATTTTCAGCCGACGTTCGAGCATGATTTCATCGGCACCGTCGAGCTGTTCTCCAATGATCCAGCGCGGCCGCGCGATTCGATCAGCGTGAGCGGCACCGGATGCCGGCCGGTCGCACCGCCGCCCGCTCCGCTGCTCTATGGCGCGGGTTCTCCGAATGCGATCTACTTTGCCATGCCGTGGGATCCGAATAACGGCAAGTCCACGCTTTGCTCCGTCGAATATTCTGCCGATGGCTTTAACACGATCGAAGCCGTGAACTTCTTCGGCCCCGGCTCTGAACCCTTCGGCTGGTGGTGGTGGGGAAATTACGGACCGGGGATGATTCAAGGTCTCGAACCGAACACCACGTATGAAGTTCGTTTGCGCGCGCGGGATTGCACGGGTGCGGAAGCGGTTGGAGCGGCCACGTCCATGACCACGCCACCCTCAGGTGATATTGATGAGGGACAGTTTGAACTCGTGATTCATCATGTGGCCCCCGGCATGATTGAGTTGAACTGGAATCCCGTGGTGCTGAATTCGAATGGAGATGAGCTGGAAGTCAGCACGTTCATTGTGCGTCGCCATACGACGTTCGGCGACCCCGGAGTCATTGAAGCCTACACCGAAGCAAGCTCGATTCAACTGCCAACCACCGAACACGACATCAGCTTCTTCACCGTGCAGGCGGAGCTGACGGGCAACTACGATCAGCCGAGTCCGTTCATCGCCTGGCCGCCCGATGGCGCAACGGTTGCCGGATTGAACACGGTTTCAATCATGGACCCGCTGCATAAGCAGCAATGGGATTCGTTCCGCGTGGAAGTCAACTCGGTGGTCGTGCGCTCGAATCTGGACAATGCGTGGGGAGAATCCGGCCGCACGGCCGCGGTCGTGGACTTCGAGCTGATTCAGCTCGGTCTGACGTCCGTCTCCGCGATTGTCGTCGACAAAGACGGCCAGTCGCACACCTCCACGATTGTGGTCAACAACGTGCCGGTGAAGCGGTCGCAGTTCACGGCGGTGTACGATCCGTCCACGCACGTCTTCACGGCCGACACGGCGAATACGTCCGGTCTGACCGGCGGCGAACAGTTTCTGTGGTATGCATCAACAGGTACGGAGCGCTATGACCGTCCGATCACGCTGGAATGGAAGCCGGAGTTTGACTCGCTCGTTGTCCTGCGTCCGGTCGTTGTGGAGCCTTCGATCGTCCTGATTGAGGAGACTTCCGGCCTGCACACGGAGGATCCGCTCGAGCCGTACGCGCTCTATGTCAGTTTTGAGCTGCCGACGATTCCGCGCTTCCTGATCAAGTGCTGCTGCGACAACATGGTGCTGCGCACGGCGGGCAACGCCAACGGCAACTATGGCGGGGTGAAGAACTTCCCGCTGGGGCCGCGGGTCTTCTGCGATCCGGCCACCCGCGAATACGAAATCGGCTTTTCCTTCGAGCTGGAAGTGACGATCAAATGGGAATTCGGCGACGAATTCGTGGAGTGCTATACCGGGCAGGACTGCAAGCGCACGTCCATCACGGATTACGGGGATTGCGACGCTGATGACAACTTCGTGCCGCTTGATCCGGCGGTCTCCGATACCTCGCACAAACAGCACGGCGGCAACAGCTATCCGCGCGACGGCGACAGTTGGGGCAACGACGATTACCGTCCGGACCGTCACGGCGAAACGTGGGACAATTCGCAACTCATCTTAGGGAAGCGGATTCGGTGGATCGACATTCCCAGCGTCAGTGGCACGCGTCCGTCCGGATACGCGCTGCGCGACCGGCGCAATGCAATTTTCTCGGCGCGCGTGAATCCGCAGTGCGAACCGGTGAACATCATCTGCTGCCGGCAATGGGAATTGCGCTGGGACGTGACCATCTGCCCCGGCTGTGTTATTACGCAGACGATCCCACCGGAAATTTTCAATGAAGTAACACCCGCCGATTGTCCAACGCTCGCCGATTGAACATTTCCGGCTCAAATTGAGTAAACGCAAACAGGGCGGAGGTGACTCCGCCCTGTTTGCTCTAATATTTGCAGGTGCTGCTCGCTGCGGCGACCCGTCAGTCCTTTGCTCTTAGTGAAAGTGGATCACCGGCAGCTGCGAGACCGGCCTTGACAATCAGATCTGCCGGGATCGTTTCGTACGTCTCGTCGCCGACTCTGATCACCGGGCAATCTCGCTCAGCGCTGCTGGCGGGCGTCACGATTTCGGCGCTCAGCCATTGTTCAAACGGCACGTTGTTGATCCACAGCCCCACGCCGGAAGCTGCGTTTGCCGGGCCGCCGGAAACCTGGCCGAGCTGCACGCTCATTCCGGTTTTCTTGAGCGACTTCGTGAGTGTCCGTACGGCTTTTTGCAGTTCGGCATCCGTTACTCCGCAGGACGGATCCGCACTCGACAGCGCCGGGTTCCAGCGCAGCGTGAGCGTATGCCAGGGACGATCGGCAGCGACGACATTTGCCGCCAGTCCGAGGATCACAATCAGGATGATGATGTTCTTCATCGTGGTTTCTCCAAAATTCTTATGGTGAATGTGGTTGCTGAGAAGATCGCTTACTTTACCGCCCGGACTTTCACTGACGTCACGGCGGCGAGGGCTTCATCGGAGAGTTCTTTGCTGCCGAGCAGTTCAATGCCGACGTCATACACGCGTTCGTCCACGATCTCGACGTTGTTGAAGCCGGCCTCGCGCATCAGGCGCAGATAGTCTTCCTTGAGCGATGCACCGGAGATGCAGCCGACATAGGCTTCCACCGAGTGCTTCAAGCGCGGCGAGAGTTCGCGGCGCAACACGAGATCGGAGACCAGCACGCGGCCGCCCGGTTTGAGCACACGCAGCGCTTCACGGAACACTTGCTCCTTCTCCGGGGAGAGATTGATGACGCAATTGGAGATGATCAGATCCACCGAATTGTCGGCAACGGGCAGATGCTCGATTTCGCCCATACGGAATTCAACGTTTTTAAAGCCTGCTTCTTTCGCATTGGCGCGGGCGCGTTCGAGCATTTCGGGAGTCATATCCACACCGATGACATGACCGGTTTCGCCGACGGCGTGCGCGGCGAGGAAGCAATCAAATCCTGCTCCACTTCCCAAATCCAGGACTGTTTCGCCGGATGTGGCGTTCGCATATTCGAGCGGCGCGCCACAGCCCAGGCCGAGATTTGAGCCTTCGGGAATCGTCTTCAAATCCTCTTTGTCATAACCGATCTGAACGGCAATGTCCTTGAAATCGCCGCTGGGGCTGCAGCAGCCCGGCCCGCAGCCGCAATCGCTATTGCTCGTGACCATTTTGCCGTAACGCTCGCGTACGACAGTGCGAATCGATTCGTTCGTTTCCATATTCGGGTCTCCTGATGATTGGATATAAGAGGGGAACAATTTGTTGAGGAGCACGCGGAAACGGGCGAGCGTCTCCGGCTGAAGGCAGTAACAGACGCGCGGCGGATCGACTTCACCTTCAATCCATCCGGCATCCTTAAGTTTCTTGAGATGTTGGGATACCGTCGACTGAGCGACGGGTAATAGGTTCACGATCTTGCCGCAGAAGCAGGTGTCTTGCCGGGACAGAAAGCGAAGAATCGAGACCCGGTGCGGGTGCCCAAGCGCACGGGCGAGGCTGGCGAATTCCTCGTGATCTTCACCTTGCCCGTTTGCCTGGATTACATGTAACTCTTTTGTTTTCATTGTATTGATGTTCTTCGTCTCAACCGCTATTCAATCGTCAATCGTAAATATACGATTGATATTTGAATTTGTCAAGTCCCCATCCCAAAAACTATCCCTCAGTCGCCGACCGGGGGATGAGAGTTTCTGAGCTGGTGGGTAGTAAATGTCTTGGTTTTGCGACCCGCTCGGCGGCCTGTTGCGGGCTGACGCGCCGAGTCGATTTACATCGACCCTACCGGGGAACTTTCTTTCGGTCCTCTTTTCGATAAACGAACTTCAGCCCGGACCAGATTTCATCCACGGCGATCACTTTCACGTCCACAAGGCCGTTGGCCAGGCCGAGTTTGCGAATGGTTTCTTCGTCGAGATCGGTAGGGACCTTCGCGGCTTTTTTCGGCCACGAAATCCATAACATGCCGTCCGTGGCGAGCGCGGACTTGAGGAGCGGGAACTGCTTTTTGAGCACCTTGCGCGACGTGCTGAAGCTCTGAATAAGATCAGCCGGCTCGCGCAGCAGCGCCTGCATGAGCTGAACTCCGGGCGGAATCTCCAGCTCGCGGATGAAACTTTCGGGCGCGTCGCTGAAATAGACATTCATGCCCGGTTTGAGGCCGAGTTTCTCGGCCAACGTGCGTTTGCTGTAACCGGCGAGCGTTTTCATTTGCTTTCGGATTTAGAGCCGTTGTCAACAGGCGGGGTCGGAAGCTCGACGATCGGAGTGATGTCTTCGATCTTAGTAAGCATCGCCGGCATTTCGATTTCTTTAGGCGGGTTTATCAAGTCCGAGTTAGTTGCACCAAGTTCCTTAAATCTCTGCGTGGTCACAAGCACACGCGCTTTCAACGAGCGCGCCGCTTTGTCATACGCCTTGGCCGCCGACTCGATGCCGCTGCCGATCCCTTCAAAGTGATCAACAAACGTTCCGATTCGGTCATAAAGTTGTTTTGCCAAATCACTGATTTCACGCGCATTTTCCGCCAGCTTCTCTTCACTCCATCCGAAGTGAATGGCGCGCAGCAGGCCAATCAAAGCCATCGGCGAAACAACCAGCACTTTTCGCTCGGCACCGTACTCCAGAAGATTGGGATCTTGCTCTACCGCCGCATAATAAAAGGACTCGCCCGGAATCAGCATGATCACGTAGTCCGGTGAAGGCTGGATTGCTTCCGCATAGGCTTTGCGGCTCAGACTGTCAACAAACCCGCGCACGGCCCTGGCATGATCGCGAAACTTCGCCGTGCGAACACCATCATCTGTTGCCTGAACCGCCTCGAGAAACGCATCATAAGGGACCTTTGAGTCAACGGCCACGCGCCAGTTATTCGGCAGCTTGACGATCACATCCGGTCGCCCGACCTTGCCATCGTTATCGGTTGTCTTTTGCACATCAAAGTCACAGTACTCAATCATTCCCGATAATTCCAGCACGCGGCGAAGCTGAATTTCTCCCCAGCGTCCGCGGACATTCGGCGAGCGCAGTGCTCCGGCAAGGTTCGCAGCCTCTTTACGAAGATCCGTGTTGGCCGTGACCAGATTTGTGATTTGCGCCTCGATGCTTGAATAGGCGCCTTCTCGCTTAGTTTCCAGCGCTTGAATCTTCTCATCCACCTTCTCAAGCGAGGCCTTCAACGGCTTGACGAGTTCATCTATCGCCGTCTGCCGGTTCCGCAAGTCACCCTTGGCACTCTCGTGAATTGTATTAAAGTTCTGTTGCGCCAGTTTTAGAAAAGAATCGTTGTTGCTTGATAACGCTTTCGCAGCAAGAGCTTCAAATGCTTCCGTGAGTCTTGTCTTTGCTTCATCCAGTAGTTTCAGATTCTCGGCTAGCTTTTCTCGCTCATTTTTCAGATCTGCTTCCAACTGCGCGATCTGCGCGAGATACTCTCCTTTGTCATCACTAAAAGCTGCAATAGTGCGATCACGATTGCCAACAAGCGTTTCGAGCTTTGGAAGCTCGAGCAGTTTGGCTTCCGCCGCCGAGCGCCGCTCCGTTTCAGCAAGGAGATTCTGTCGCAGCTCGCGTGTTTCCTTGCGGGCCGGCCGGCGCGCAATCACCCAGCCGACGGCGGCAAGCACCAATCCGGCGGCTACACCAACACCGACTTGCGCCACATCCAATTGCGCCCAATCCATAGACTCATCTCCCCGGCTGACTCGGATTTCGGAATCGTAACGTTGTTAACGCTAATATACGCACCTTCCTGCAGAATGTCACGCCCTGCCGGTTGCTGGCCGAGAGGTGTTCAATCCCTCGAGGCCGCCCCTGCTTCTAAGCTCCTGTCTTGTAACAATGTAACATGTTAGAAACCCACCGCTTAAGGCTTGCTTTTCGGCCCATCTGCCCGTATATTACATTGGTTAATTTCAAAGTTTTTTAAGTGATGCTTCGACTTTCCCCGCTTTTGCTGTCCGGCTTGCTGACCGCTGCGCTGCTGCTTGGCTTTTCCGATCCAAGCCGTGGCGATGCTCCGTTCGACGAGCTGCCGCCGCCGGAGAGTCCAAGCGAATTTCACGCGCAGGAATGGCAGCGAATTTCCCGCGGCCTGCAGGCGGAGGCGGACGTCACGCCGATCACATCAACGCAAGCGGACTACGACGCGCTCTATTATCATCTCACCGTGGATGTGCGCGATTACGCCGGGCACATCATTTACGGCAGCGTGCTCATGGCCGGCCGCAGCCTGGCCGCCGATCTGGATGAACTGATTTTGGATCTGTGCGCCACGCTGATCGTGGATTCTACCGTTTTTGCGGATACGGCGCGCGCATTCACGCGCGAAGGCCACACGCTGACGATCGGGCTGGGCCGGATCTACACGGTCGATGAGCAATTTTCCGGAGTCGTTTATTACCACGGCACTCCCTGCCAGACGAATCTATATCCGTCCTTCGGATACTACAACCGTCCGGTCGGACCGAACACTATCCCTTCGATTGCGACGCTGTCCGAACCGTACGGCGCGCGCGACTGGTGGCCGAGCAAGAATCTGTCGGGCGACAAAGCCGACAGCGTACGCGTGTCGATCATCGTCGCGGACACACTGACCGCCACTTCGAACGGCACGCTGGAAAGCACGACGCCGCTGGAACCCTCATCCCTCATCTTCACATGGTTTGAGAAACACCCGATTGCCACGTATCTCGTCTCGCTGAACGCCACCAACTACGCCCAGTTCACCGACTGGTACAGCACGCTGGAGGGCGGTCAGATGCCGATTGTGCATTATCCGTATCCCGAACGGCTGGCGCAAGCGCAAACGAGTTGGAACATGCTGCCGGAGATGATGGACTTTTGCGCGGATCTCTACGGCGAATATCCGTTCGTGGACGAGAAGTACGGGCACACCATGTTCAACGTCAGCGGGGGCATGGAGCACCAATGCAATACCTCCTACGGCCGCCTGATCACAAACGGGCTGCATACATATGACTACATCGTGATGCATGAACTCGCGCACCAGTATTTCGGTGACGCGGTGACGCTGGAAACATGGCCGGATGTCTGACTAAACGAAGGGTTCGCGTCCTACTCGGAAGCGCTTTGGTTCGAATTCATCAACGGCCCCGCTGCCTATCGCAGTTACATGACCACGCCTTCGGACCTCGGGGTGCTGGATCCGTCCGGCCCGGTTCATAATCCGACGAGCCTGTTCAACAACAACACGGTTTACAATAAGGGCGCGTGGATCCTTCACATCCTGCGCGGCGTGCTGCGGGACGATTCGCTGTTCTTCTCGCTCTTGCGCGAGTATTATGAGCGCCATCTTTACGGCACGGCCAATACGTCGCAGTTTCTGGGCGATGCGTCTGACGTCGCCGGTTTCAACGTGACGCCCTATCTTTACGCGTATCTTTATCGCACGAATCGCCCGCGTTTCCGCGTCTCCTTCGGCAGCGGGATCGTGGACGGCGCGCTGATGACGGTGGTGCGCGTCCATCAGACGCAGACCGATCCCGACACGACGTTTCAAACCCGCCTCGATCTCGCGCTGACGACACCCGGCGACACGACCGTGAGTGTCATCAACTCGCAGTGGCGCGAGCGCTATTATTTCGACTTCGGCTGGGCGCCGGAAGCCCTGGCCGTTGATCCGCAGGATTGGGTGCTGAAAGAAGTCGAGTTTCAACCTCTGCCGCCGACGGTGCTGAATACTCAGATCAGCAGCGGGTTGGTCACGCTGCCGTATCGCGATACGCTGGTGGCGATCGGCGCGGATCCGCCCTATGAATGGAGTCTGATTGCCGGGCAGTTGCCGCACGGCGTCACGCTATCGGAAAACGGGCTCCTGAACGGCGTGGCGGTTGATACCGGCGAGTTCGTTTTTACCGCGCAGGTGATGAATGCGGTGGGTGTGACGGATTCCTCCACGTTCACGCTGGTGATGAATTCGCCGCTGCTCCCACCGGCTGGACTGACGGTGTATCGCACGGACTCGCTGGGCGTGACGCTGCGCTGGCAAACAGTGCAGTACGCTGACAGCTATCACGTGTATCGTGCAACGGCGCCCGATCTGTCGGATGCCACGCGCATCGGTGTAACGGCAACGCCTAAGCTCTATGACATGGTCGATCCGCCGGGAGTGCCGGGAGAATACGTCAGTCGGTTCTACTACGTTATCGCCGTACGCAACCTCCCGCCAACGCGATAGGCTCGTACTCTGTCTTCCTTGGGCGGCGGCTTAACGGCCGCCGCTTTTTTTTTAGATAGGAGAGGACACCTTTTAAATAATTACGTTGGTCTCCGCTTTTTGCTTGCATTCTGCAATGGGATGCTTAAGGTTGTTATGGCCGTTCGCGCCGGAAACGACTGCGGCGGCTAATGCGACGCGCTCGCGGCGGCGTGTCATGCAGACTGCACTCTTGTCGATGCGTCGTTTCATTCGCACCAATTTATGCTTGCATTTGCCCGTCCATACTTACTATATTATCCCCTGAGAGGGCGCGTGTAACAGGATAGGAGTGCGTCATGAAATCAACCGTCGTCCGTTTTGAAAAAGCCCGCGGCTTTACCATGCTTGACCTGCTGATGGTCGTAGTGGTCATCGGCATTCTGGTGGGGATCGCCTTCCCCCGCTATCTGGAAGCGCGTGACCGCGGACATGTCGGCGCGGCACAGGCAGACTTGACGGCGTTGCGGCAAGCGCTCGCATTTTTCGCCGCCGACTACGACCGCTATCCGGAGGCGCTTGCCTCTCTCGATGAGATGCGGGAGACGGTCACTGACCCGATGGGTTTAGATTACATGGTTCTGCCGGAAGGGACGACCTTTCAGTGGGTTTCTTACGAACTTTCGGAGTCCGGCGATTATCTTTTGAAAATCCAAGCTCTTGATAACGACGGCACGGTTCTTTGCGCGACAGGTGACCGGATCTGGATCCAGAGCTGATCGCCCAATTTTCCGTTTTGTATTCATTTGTCCATCGCCCCGGCCGGGCGATGGACTTTTTCTTTTCGTACCAAATGATCTTAAATATCGTTGAAATTCTCTTGTATTCAGGGCAATTATTGATTAGATTACGTTCCATAACAGGTACGGGTCGGGGTCGTTCGGCATACTGATGAACTACTTGATTACCGGGCGGTATCGGCTGTTCTGACTCGAATTTTGAGCTTTGAATTTTGGGCTTTTATTTCGGCCCCCTCGCAGGCCTATTGTCACGGGAGGGATTATTCGGATTCCTTTTCGGCTTGGCGATGGATTGACAGGTGACAGGGTGTTACGGGGTCTCTCCGACGCCGTCGAGATCTCGACCAAAGGTCGGACATCCCCAAGCTGGAAAGGTCAGGAGTATGATCAACATTTACGCAGGTAATCTTGCGTACACGCTGACGGAAGCGGAACTCAAGGCTGCGTTCGAGCAGTATGGACTGGTG
>CAYJKM010000002.1:0-68104 GCA_964370805.1 uncultured Alphaproteobacteria bacterium
CCTTGCGCTACTTGCAGCAGGGCTTTTCGGAGCATCTACTCCTTTCGCTAAAGCACTATTGGCTGAAGCGGATCCCGTGCTCCTCGCGGGATTGCTCTACATGGGTGCCGGGCTAGGATTGACGGCGACGCGCGCAATGAGGAGGATGCGTTCACGAGGAGTTGTGGCCGAAGGTGCGCTAACTCGCGCTGATTATCCCTGGCTCGCTGGTGCAATCTTAAGTGGCGGAGTATTTGGCCCCGTTCTGCTGATGATCGGTCTATCCAAGAGCGCCGCTGCCAATGCTTCGCTGCTGCTGAATTCTGAAGCCGTGCTCACGGCGGTTCTCGCCTGGACAATCTTCCGCGAGAATTATGATCGCCGCATTATGCTCGGCATGGCCGTCATTGTCGGCGGTGCAATCATTCTATCCTGGGGTGGCCGACCCGCGACCAGTAATGGAGTGGGAGAGCTGCTGATTGCGGCCGCATGTCTGTGCTGGGCGATAGATAACAATCTCACCCGCATGGTTTCCGGTGGCGACCCGCAGCTTATCGCCGCGTTAAAAGGACTGGTTGCGGGAGCGATAAACGTTGCGATCGGATTCATGAACGGAGCATACCTGCCGTCGTTTCCGACGCTGGTTGGGGCGGGACTTGTCGGCTGGATCGGCTACGGCCTGAGTCTGCAATTCTATGTACTGGCTTTGCGGCACATTGGAACCGCCAGAACGGGAGCGTACTTCTCCGTCGCGCCTTTTGCCGGTGCCGTATTGTCTCTACTGATGTTTGACACGCAGATCTCCGTTGCTTTGGTCGTAGCGGCTCTGCTAATGGGCGTGGGCGTGTGGCTGCATCTCAGCGAGCGGCACGAGCATGAACACACGCATGATGCCATCCTGCATGATCATCGCCACATACATGACGTGCACCATCTACATGAGCACGAACCCAAGCACCCAACCAGCGAGCCGCATTCACATCCTCATCAGCATGTAACTCTGACGCACAAGCATCCACATTACCCGGATTTGCATCACCGGCATGTGCATTAGGCACGTAGCGGTGAAATGGGCCAATAAACCGGCCGAGATTCCGTTTACCAACTGACCGACGCGTACCGACACCAAAAACCAATAGTTTGTACTACTCTTTCTGTCCTAATCTTGTCCCCGGGAGTTTGCTTCCGCGTTTGACAGTTGTTTGCAAGATTTGATATTTGTTGCTCTGTCTCGTCCCTTCAAGGCGTTGTTTCTCTTATGGCTTAGAGGTTACTTTCAGCTTCTCTTTTAGCTGAATTCCCGCCGTCTCCACTTTGGAGCCCTTGCCAAGACATATGTTGGCAAGGGCTTTTGCTTTGCGCTGCCATCCCGTGCCCGGATTTAGCACACTTACGGCACAGCCATGAATGACGAAGGCGTGGACGTCGCGATCGTCCCCTCATGCCGGTTGCAGGCACCGACCGCGTGGAACGGAGTGTCAGAATGGTCGCAATTGTGAGGCCAGCCGGGCCAAATGCTTAATCGCAGAGCCGAAGCTGGATCAAGGGCAACATCGGCACCGATGCCCGTGAAATACACCACAAGCTAAGGAGTAATATATCCACAAGTAAAAATTGAGAAATTATTCACAAGACGACCTGCACATCCGAATTCGACTCAAAATGTCATATTAAGTTATTTTTTTACAATAGCTTGCAAAAATCACTCAGTGCACTTATATTACTTCACATTTCGTATGGCCCCCGGATTTCTCCGCCCTTGGTCATCGGGAATTTGCCCGTACCACCCACCTTTGCTCAACAGACCGTATTTCGGTCACGAGCGCTCAGGGTTACCGCACTGACAAACTCGCACTCCGTTTCTCATTGACTATCCATGTGGGATTGGATCACGGCGTTGTATGAACTGCGATGCGAAGGGAAACCGGCCGTGTTTGTCACGGTGTCCGGCGTTTCAGGCTCAACGCCTCGCGAGCCGGGCGCGAAGATGATCGTACTGCCGGACGGGACAATTCAGGGGACGATTGGCGGCGGTCAGATTGAACAGCATGCGATTCGTGATGCGCTGGACTGCCTTGCCAAACTCGCGGGTGGATCATTCGAGTATCCGCTTACCGCCACGTCCGGTCAATGCTGCGGCGGGACCATGGAACTGTTGATGGAAGTTGTGAATGCGAATCCGCAGCTTTACATCTACGGAGCCGGACACGTGGGGCAGGCGCTCTGCCGGGTGCTCGCCAATACGGTTTTTGTTGCGCACGTGATTGACCGGCGACCGGAGTGGATTGCTCACCCTGAAATGCCAACGCACGTAATCCGGCATGAAAAGGCCTGGCAGGAGTTCAACGAATCGGCCGTCTGGGATCAGGAGCGGACCTACGTGGCGATCATGACTCCGGATCATGCCGAGGATTTTGAGATTGTGGCAGAGTTACTCAACCGGCCCTTGCGATATCTGGGCCTGATCGGGAGCCGTGCGAAGTGGACGCGGTTTCAGCGATCCCTGCTCGATCAAGGATTTCAACAGAGCCAACTTGATGTCGTCAAATGCCCGATCGGAGTGGGCGATACCGGGAAAGCGCCGGCTGAGATCGCCATCAGCATAGCGGCGGAATTGCTGCGAGACTACCATGCAAATCACTAACGTGCCGTTGATCCTGCCGGCAGCGGGAAAGTCAAGCCGTTTGGGAAGCCCCAAAGGACTTAAAGAGCTGTATGGGCAGAAGTGGTTCGAGATTCAGTGCACGGCATTCCAGCAGGCGGGTGGACAAGCAGTATTTCTCGTTTTGGGTTATCACCGCGATGCCTATCTCGACGCGCTCGGCGCAACAGCAGAGCGCTTACCCGTAACACTCTCGATCAAGGGCTGCCAAGTTACAGTCCTGCACAATCCGCAGCCGGAATTGGGGCCCTTCTCTTCTCTGCAAGCTGCCTGCAGATTGATTGTGAAACACGAAAGCTCCCCGGCCGCCTTCTATTTGCCAATTGACACTCCGGCGCCGTCCTCGGAGGTTTTTGAGATGCTGGTCAAGGCGCTTGAACCGGGTGTCCACGCCGTAGAGCCCCGCCTGGGCGGCGCAGGCGGACATCCGGTTCTGATCGATCGCAAGTTCATTCAGGATATTTTGACATTACAAGTCGATCACCCGCAGTCAAGGCTTGACCTTCTGATGCGTAACGCTCGTGCCAAGGGAGAAGTGGCTGCCGTCGCGGTGGACGATGAACGCGTGATCATGAATTTGAATGATGCCGAGGCCTGGGAGCTGTATTCCAACGTGGTGATCAATCGATGAGTACACAGACGCTGTCTGCATCCGGCCGCACGGTCGCGTTGAGCCATGCCGTCCGACAGGCCAAGGACCTGTTCGAGGATCTCTCGTTCGGCTATGCATCGCAGTGGAAATCAAAGGACTCCGCGCGGCGCGTGATCGGTTACCTTCCCATGTATGTTCCACGCGAGGTGATGCATGCGCTGAACATGCTGCCGGTGGGGCTGTTCGGCGCCGGCGACCGCATTCCGGTGGTGCGCGGCGACGCGTATTTCCAGTCCTACATCTGTCATTTGCCCCGCACGGTGATCGAAATGGCCATGAGCCGGCGGCTGGACGTCATGGACGGCTTTCTGTTCCCGGCCATCTGCGATGTGATCCGGAATCTGTCGGGAATCTTTCAACTCACGTACAAGGATAAGCTGATTCGCTATCTGGATTTCCCGCAGAATTTTGAGGCCATCGTGGGAGGTGCATTCTACGAGCGGGAGTTGCTGCAGTTATGCGATGACTTGGGCCGGTTGAACGGGCAGAACATCCGGACGTCGACACTCAATCAGGCGATCACGCTCTACAACGAGAATCGCCGGTTGGTGAACGAACTCAGCGACTTCCGCTCGGAATATCCTCACAAGCTGGGCGCGGTGGAGTTTTACCTGATCACGCGGGCGGGCTGTGTCATGACGGTGGAAGATCACAACGATTACATCGGCCGGGTGCTGGAGCTGGCCGATCGCGTCGAAGCGGAAGCGGAAGACAAGATCCGCGTGGTGATTTCGGGCGCGTTCTGCGAGCAGCCGCCGCTGGGGCTGATCAAGACCATCGAGAACGCAGGCTGCTACATTGTGGACGATGACTTTCAACTCGGTCTCAAGTGGATCAAAGGAATGATTCCCGACCATACGGACGATCCGATCGGCGCCCTGGTGGAAGCGTATCTTACGCGGAGCACGTTCTCTTCAGCCGTCTATGACGGCAATGATCCCAAGGGTCAACACCTGGAAGAGCAAGTCCGCGATCGCCGCGCCGACGGAGTGATCTTCTGCGCGCCGAGTTTTTGCGATCCGGCCCTGCTCGACCGGCCGATTCTGGAAAAGGCCATGGATCGCAGTCACATCCGGCACATCAGTTTTCAATATCACGAGAACCTGGGACAGTTCCATGTGGTCAAGGAACAGGCCGGAACGTTTGCCGACATGATCAAACTCTGGGATTGACGATGGGAGTTCAAAAAGAACTCAGTATGATCAAGCAGAAGCAGATGCTCGCTGATCATTTTATGGCCCTGTCACAGGTGCGCGAGACCGGCAAGAAGATTGTCTATACTTTCGTTCCCGGAAACCTGACCGAGCTGATTACCGCTTTCGACACGCTGCCGGTCTATCCGGAGATCAATTCGCTGCAATCGGGAATGCGCCAGCGGTCACGCGACTTTATTCGCGAAGCGGAAGACGTCGGTTATCCCGAGGACGTTTGCTCGTATGTCAAGTGCGACATCGGCATGATGCTGCAAGGGAACGTCGGGCCGACCGATCAGCTGCTGCCCTCACCCGACTTGCTGCTGCTCAGCTACACGGGCTGCTTCGTGTTCATGAAATGGTTTGAGAATCTGCGGCATTTGTATCCGAAGGCGGAAATCGCCATGCTGCACATCCCCTATCAGGCGAATGGCCGCGTGGAACCGTCGGCCGTGCAGTATGTAGTGGATCAGTTGAAGACGGAAGTTATCCCCAAGTTCGAAAAAGTGTGCGGCTACAAATTTGATGAGCACGTGCTGGCGCAGTGCATGTCGAACTCTGCGGCGGCGGAGGATCTCCTCATCAAGGTCTTCGAATCGGCCAAGCACAAGCCCTCGCCGATTGACGCTTATTTCGGCGGCGTGTATTACATCGGGCCAATCTTCACGTCGTTTCGCGGCTCGCAGGAATGCGTGGAGTATTACGAAGAACTTTGGAAGGAAGTGCAGGAGCGCATCGCAAAGAAGGAAGGACCGATCACGCCGGATGGAGTTATCCCCGAGGAGAAGTACCGGCTGGTCGTGGAAGGGCCGCCGAACTGGACCCATCTGCGGGAGTTCTGGAAATTATTCTATGACCATGGAGCTGTGTTCGTGGGATCCACATACACGCGGGTGGGCGGCGTTTATGATTACGGCTTCCGGCATTCGCCGGATGATCCGCTCCGCAGCTTGGCGGAATACTGCATGGGCTGCTACACGAACCGCAACCTGCCGCAGCGAATCGACCTGATCGAAAAATTCATTGACGACGGCGACGCCGATGGACTCGTGATCAACTCCATCAAGAGTTGCAATTCCTTTTCGGCCGGACAGTTGGCGATGATGAGGGATATCGAGCAGCGCCGTGGCATTCCGGTGGGGTTCATTGAGACCGACTTGGTCGATCCGCGCTACTATTCCACTTCCAATGTCAAGAACCGTCTCGATTCGTTCTTTCAGATGCTGGAACAGCGCAAGGAACTGACGAGGCCCAAGAGGGTGACGGCATGAGTGTTTACCTCGGGATAGACCTTGGATCAACGACGTCAAAGGCCATCATGATTGACGAGCGCGGCGTGATCATCGGCCGGGGCATCACGAATACCCGTTCAGACTACACCGTGGCCGCGGAAATTGCGCGCATGGATGCCGAATTCGACTCGCGCTTCTCGCTGCTGCGCACGCGCGTGGCAGACCGCAACGGACTTGCGGTCTGGCCGGAGGTCTTCACACTGCTGGAGAATCGGTTTCACTACTTCCAATTCCTGAAGCGCTTCGAGAGTCTTTCCACCGCGATGCTGGCGCATGCCCGCGAGCGCGGGAAAACGAATGCGCACCTTGCCGCCAAACTGGGCGACGTCCTGCCGCAGGTGCACGAGACGGTGCAGGCCCGGTTCCTGCGCGGGGAAGTACGCAGTTCGTCCGAGTTCTTCCGGGACCTGTTCAGCAGCGCGTTCATGAAGACGATTGAGCACTATGATCGCAGCCTCTTCGATGAACTGGTCGCCGTGTATGACCGCTCCATCAACCCGGTGGAGAATCAGTTGGTCGCGTTCGATTTTGCGGACTTGCTGAGTCACGCTCTTGATCTGCTGCCGGACGACTGCGCGCCGGCTCGGCCGGTGATTGCTCAGTATCTGCCCGAGGTGGCGGCGCAAACATTCGAACCCGATGATTATATCGGCACCGGCTATGGGCGGCAGCTGCTGCCGTTCGAACAAAAACATATCAAGTCCGAAATCCTGTGTCACGCGCTCGGCGCCCATGCCTTCTTTCCGCAGACGCGCACCGTTCTTGATATCGGCGGGCAAGACACGAAAGCGATTCAGGTGGATGAACATGGGCTGGTGACAAGCTTCCAGATGAATGACCGCTGCGCCGCAGGCTGCGGGCGGTACCTCGGCTACATTGCCGACGAAATGAGCATCAGCGTCAGTGAACTCGGTCCGCTGGCGATGGACGCCGATCATGAAACAAATATTTGCAGTACGTGTACCGTGTTTGCCGGAGCCGAACTGCGCGAACAACTCAATCTGGGCGAGCGCAAGGAGAACGTGCTCGCGGGCTTGCACCTGGCCATTGTGCAGCGCGCGTATGCCTTACTGGCGAGGTCGGGCGGCGTCCACAATGAATTTACGTTTACCGGCGGCGTGGCGCGCAATCAGGCTGTGGTCAAGTATGTGAGCCAGATGGCCCGGCAGAACTACGGCGACGTGACGATCAACATCCATCCGGACTCCATTTTCATGGGCGCGCTCGGAGCGGCGATCTTCTGTTTGAGAAGGACGTAGGCACATGAACTACACGCTGGGCATCGACGTCGGGAGCAGTTTCATCAAGTTTGCGCTGGTTGAGTACAGCGAGAATCCGCTCGTCGTCGAGATTATCAACGAGAAGGTGCGCAAGCGCAATCCGACGCACGTCATCGAACGGGTGGCGGGGGAATTGCTGGAACGGCACGACCTGACCTTCGACAGCCTGGCGTACGTCGCGTCAACCGGTGAAGGGGAGCTGGTCCCGCGGAAGCGCGGGCACTTCTACAGCATGACGACTCACGCCCGGGGAGCATGGCACTACCATCCGGGGATCCGTTCGGTCGTTGACCTCGGGGCGTTGTTCAGCAGAGTCATTTCGCTGGAAGAAGGAGCCCGGGTGCACAACTATATGATGACGGGACAGTGTGCGTCAGGCTCAGGCCAATTTCTGGAGAACATCTCGCGTTACCTTGGTCTGACGCTCGAAGAAATCGGCCCGCTGTCGCTCGAGTCCACGAATCCCGCGGCAACCAGCGGAATCTGCGCGGTGCTGGCCGAGACCGATGTGATTAACATGGTGTCACAGGGAATTCCCACCCCGGATATCATCAAGGGGATTCATCTTTCGGTAGCGCGGCGGATTGTGCGGCTGATGAGAAAACTTAAGGTGCAGTCACCGGTCGCGCTGACCGGCGGCATGGCGATGGACATCGGACTGGTGGCCGCGCTGCGGGAATTGGTGGAGGAATCCGACATGGACGTGGAGATCTTTGCGGCCACGAACTGCGCGGCGGCCGGAGCCGTCGGAGCAGCCATTTGGGGCGGATACCGGTACGCCAAGCTGCAGGAAATAACGGCATGACGGTGCAACTGATGCAAGCCGAGCTGCCGCTGCGTGCGTATGCGCCGAATCTGGCGCGGATGCTCACAGACAATACCCTGCGTTTTGCAGACCGGCCGGTGTACAAGGAAATGCGCAACGGGCATTATGCAGCGCTGACGTGGCTGCAGCTCCATGCGGACATCGGGTCGATTCAATCCGCCTTGGCAGAGCGGGGACTGCGGCGCGGAGATCGCGTCGCGATTGTCTCACGAAATCGCCGGGAGATGCTGGAGTTGGAACTGGCGGTGATGTCGATGGGAGCAGTGGCGGTGCCGATTTTTCCTGCATATACTCCCGAGCAGACAGAGACGCTGGTGCAATTCTGCGAGCCGCGGTTTGTGGCCGTGGCGGAGCCGGTGCATTTCGATAAGATCGGAGCGCCGGAACGCTACGAGGGCGTGATCGCCTTTGAGCCCGTGAACAGCGGGAACGCCAGGAACGTCATTTCCTTTGAAGGCTTGCTGCATGCGGCAGCCTCTCAGGGCATCGTCGGCCATGACGTTTCGACCGACGCCGTGTGCCTGATGATGTACACGTCGGGGACGATGGGGAAACCGAAGTGCGTTCAGCTTACGCATCGCAATATTCTGTCGCAGCAGGCAGCCGGCAAAGAACTGTGGCCGATTTCCGAGCAGGACCGGCTGCTCTCTTACTTGCCGTGGCACCACAGTTACGGCGGGATTTTCGAGAAGTACT
Source organism: uncultured Alphaproteobacteria bacterium (assembly GCA_964370805.1). GTDB lineage: Bacteria > Electryoneota > RPQS01 > RPQS01 > RPQS01 > CAYJKM01. The sequence continues at coordinate 8,581 of CAYJKM010000002.1, forward strand.
CGGCGCTCGTCAACGGCGCCGTATTGCACCTTGAACATGGTTATGGCAAGAACATAGACACACTGCTCGAAAATTGGGGCAAGGTGCAGCCCACGGTCTTCTTCAGCGTGCCGATGATTTATCAGGCGCTGGTGACTCGCGCCCGGCAGAATGCCGAAATTGAACGGCTTCTGTTTAGAGGTAATCTGCGGTTCGTGTTCACGGCGGCGGCGCCTCTGCCCAAGGCCCTTTCGGATGAATTCGAGAGCCGGGGGATTCATGTGTTGGAGGGTTGGGGACTGACAGAAACGTCGCCCTGCTGCACCGTAACCCGGCACGGCGCACCGCGACAGCCCGGCGTGGTCGGCAAGCCGATCCCCGGCGTGCAGGTCAAGCTGGAAGACGACGGAGAGATTCTGGTCAAAGGCCCGAATGTGATGACCGGCTACTTCAAGAATCCGGAAGAGACCAGCAAGGTCTTCACGAAGGACGGCTGGTTCCGCACCGGTGACGTAGGTGAGATTAACGATCTGGGCTTGAAGCTGATTTCCCGAAAGGATCGCATTTTCAAGCTCAGTAATGCAGAGAAGGTCGTACCCTCGGAGATCGAAACGGTCATCACGCACGAATGCCCGTACCTGGCCTGGGCCTTTGTGACCGGCAGCGGCCGTGATCAGCCGGTGGCGCTTTTGTTTCCGAATCGAGCGATGTTCGCGCACATTCCGGAAGATGCGCGGCTGCCCAGCGGCTGCCAGTTCCCGCGCAATGTCACTCAACTTGCGGCGTGCTTGGACCGCTGTCTGTGTCAAGCCAACAGTCATCTCGACGCGGAGTTCTGCCGCGTGAACCGGGTGATGTTGATTGACCACGAGTTGACGATTGAAGCGGAGGAACTCACACCTTCCATGAAGCTGGCGCCTAATACGATCTACAGGGCATTCAAAGCGAACATCGAACGGCTCTATGCCTTAGATCATGCGTCGGATGAGGTGTTTGCTGATCCTGTTTACATCATCAGATTGGACAAGTGATGCCGCGCCTCCAGTGTCAGAACGAGATGAAGCCGGTGCTCGCGGCGTACTTCAAGAGCCTGAACTCCCCGCTGGCCTGGTGTACCAGTGCGGGACCGGCGGAAATTCTCAGGGCGCTGGGGTTTCAGGTTTACTTTCCGGAAAATCACGGGGCAATGCTGGGGGCTTCGCGGACGGCGCAGAAGTATATCCCACGCGCGAATACCGTGGGTTACTCGGGAGAAATCTGCTCCTATCTGACTTCCGATATCGGTGCCTGGCTGGCCCAGGAAACGCCGCTCGGCGATTACGGACTGAATGCGGTTCCCAAGCCTGACCTGATCGTATTCAACACCAATCAGTGCCGCGAAGTCGCGGAGTGGTTCAACTTCTACGGACGCGCGTACAACTGTCCTGTCGTCGGGATTTTCCCGCCGCGTCATCTGGAAGACGTTACGACGGCGGATCTGGACAACGTGGTCACCCAGTTTCGGCGGCTGATCGAGACGGGAGCAGCGATCATTGGCCGCCGGCTTGATCCCGCGCGGCTGCGCGAGACGGTAGACCTCAGCCGGGAGGGGACGCTGCTCTGGAAGCAGGCGCTCGCGACCGCACGCCATCACCCGGCGGTGCTGACGTTTTTCGACAGCACGATTCTGATGGCGCCGATTGTGATGCTGCGCGGAACGTCGGAATGTGTGAATTTCTATCAATCCGCGCTTACTGAACTCCAACAGCTGGCGGCACGCGGAGCGGGGGCCGTTCCGCACGAAGTCATCCGATTGTATTGGGAAGGAATGCCCGTCTGGGGACGGCTGCGCGCCTTGTCAGAATTATTTGCGGCCAATGACGCGGCGATCGTCGCGTCAACATACTGCAACAGTTGGGTATTCGAGCAGCTCGATCCCGATCATCCGCTGGAATCACTGGCCCGCGCCTACACCGAGATCTTCATCAATCGCGGCGAGAACGCGAAGCTTGAGTATTTGAAGCGCATGCTTGTCGAGTACGACGCACAGGGAGTCATTTTCCACGACGCCAAGACCTGCTTCAATAACTCCAACAGCCGGTTCGGGCTTCCGTTTCGGCTGCAACAGGAGACGGGCATCAGCACGCTCACGATTGACGGGGATTTGAATGACTTGAGATTCTATGCGGACGGCAGAAACCAGACCAAGATCGAGACTTTTATCGCGCAACTCGCAGCGTTGGTATCCTAATTCGAGGCAGGACAACAGGTCCGGAGGTGCATGGTGGCATTCGCGAACAACAATAATGGATTGAGAGTCGGAGTGATCGGGTTGGGGCCGGTCGGGTGTATCCTGGCGGCGCACCTGATCGAGGGCGGAGCGCACGTGGCCGTCTGTGATATTCTCATCGACCGCGTCGACGCCATTCGCAAGAACGGCATCGATCTTACCTACACGTTTGAAAAGCACGTAGACGTCCGGGAAGCCTGCTACTCGCCGCAAGAGTTGGAGATGTACGACCTGGATCTCATCGTGATTGCCGTCAAGACTCCCAACCTTAGAAAAGTGATCGGCCAACTCGGTGAAATCGGGTGCGACAAGTTCTACGTCATGTGCGCGCAGAATGGGATTGATAATGAGCTGGAGGTCGCGCGGGCGTTCGGCGATGCCCGGACGATGCGCATGGTGATCAATTTCGCCGGGAACATGGTGAATCAGCATACCGTGCACGCCAGCTTCTTCAATCCGCCGAACTACGTTGCGCCGCTGCTTTTGGACGGCGGCGGAACCGTAGCAACGCAATTTGTGGAGACTCTGAACCGCTCCGGGCTGCTGATGGACATCCCTGAAGACATCCAGGACTATGTCTGGGAAAAGGCGATCTTGAATTCGGCGCTGAGCGCGCTGTGCGCCATTGCGCGACGCACGATGAAAGACGTCATGGATTTTCCGTCGACGTTTGACCTGGTGGAAGCACTCATCGACGAATCGGTGCGGGTGGCCGAGGCCGAGGGCATCAACCTGGGCAAGAAATTCAGACGGTTTTCGATTCGCTATCTGAAGAATGCCGGTCACCACCGTCCCTCCATGCTGGTGGACCTCGAACTCGGGCACCCGACGGAGATCGATTTTCTGAACGGCCGGATCATGGAATACGGACGCAAACACTGCGTACCGACGCCGCTGAACCAATCCGTTGCCGCGTTAATCTCCTTGCTTCAGAACTCGCGGAATTCATGATCTCAAGCAGGGGAGCGATGAGCGGAGGTTCAGATAATTCACCGGCCGGGACGCCGTACGCGCTGGGCGTAGATATTGGTTCGCACTTCACCAAGCTGGCCGTCTGCGACTCCGCGGGAAACTTGTGCCAGCACGCGGTGCTGCCGACGCGCAGCCGCCGCCGCGAAGGGCTGCAGGAAGCGCTGGCGGACATCACGGCACGCTTCCCCGTTCGTGCGACGTGTGCCACCGGCTATGGACGCAACACGATCGAATGTGACCGTAGAAGCACGGAAATCGTCTGTGCGTCAGTCGGCGTATCAAAGGACTTTCCCCATCGCAAATCCATCGTTGACATCGGCGGCGAAGACATCAAGATCATCGAAAGCGGGCCGCACGGTGAAGTGGAACATTTCTATATGAACGACAAATGTTCCGCCGGGACAGGCGCCTTCATCACGGAAATTGCCGAGAAGGCGGAGATTGAACTGAGCGAAATGAGTGAGTTGGCGCAGCAGTCGACGTCTGACCGGATCATGAACAGCTTCTGCACGGTGTTTGCCAAGACGGAAATCCTGGGCTGGAAATTCGACGGCGTGCCGATTGAGGACATGTCACGCGGCATCTACCTTTCGATTATCGATCGGATCTGCAAGCTGCCGATCCGGCCCGCATTGCCGGTCTACCTCTGCGGCGGCGTGGCGGCTCATCATCCCTACGTGCGGCAATTACTGGCGGAGCGGCTGGAAAGCGACGTCGTGATCACGGCTGATCCGCAGTTCATGATTGCGTATGGCGCGGCCCGGCTCGCCGCCGGTATTTAGTTCGCAGTGCGCAGCGATGCAGCGGCGAGGTCCGTTTCGTCAAGAGAAATTCTTCACAACTACATTAGCTTTTCGATTTTCGGAGCAAGCATCATGACGATGATTCACGCTTACCAAATGACGGCCAAAGACCAGCCGTTTGAACGAGTCTCCTATCCGGCACCGGAGCTGCAGAACGGAGACGTGCTTGTTCAAATTGCCGGCTGCGGTGTGTGTCACACGGACCTCAGCTTCTGGCATCAAGGAGTTCCAACGCGGCAGGCGCCGCCCTTGACACTGGGACATGAGATCAGCGGGACGGTCGTTGCCGGCCCCGCCGATCTCGTTGGAAAAAAAGTGGTCATTCCGGCGGTTTTGCCCTGCGGGGAATGTGAACTTTGCCGCTCCGGCCGCAGCAACATCTGCCAGAAACAGAAGATGCCGGGCAACGACTTTCATGGCGGCTTTGCGAGCCACGTCGTCGTTCCGTCGCGCTATCTGGCGGAAGTGCCGCGCGAGGTGCTTAGCCAATACGATCTCGCCGAACTTGCCGTGATTGCCGATGCCGTCGCCACTCCCTATCAAGTGCTCGAGAAGAGCGGCCTCAGAGCCGGAGATTTTGCGATTGTGATCGGCGTGGGCGGTGTGGGCCTGTATGCGGCGCAGCTGGCCAAGATTCGCGGGGCCAAGGTCATTGCACTTGACATCTCGCAGCAGCGGCTTGAAAGTCTCGCACAGGCGGGAATTACATCCGTTCTGAATACGAAGGGGATGAGCGTGAAGGAGATCAAGGATGCCGTGAAGGCAGCGGCAAAGTCTCAAGGCGCGTCTGCCTTCGGGTGGAGGATTTTTGAAATGTCCGGTACGGCCGCCGGGCAGGAATTGGGTTTCGCGCTGCTGGGTATTGCGGGCGTCCTGTCCATCGTCGGCTTCACACTGGACAAACTTGAACTGCGGCTCAGCAACGTGATGGCCTTTGATGCCGAGGTGATCGGCACGTGGGGATGCAAACCGGAGCTGTACGCCGACGTGCTGAGATTGGTGGGCAGCGGCCAACTCAAACTGAAGCCATTTACCGAGCTGCATCCACTCTCGAAGATCAACGATATTTTCCAACAGGCGCTTGCTCACAGTCTGCTGAAGCGCGCCGTCCTCGTCCCCGATCTAAATTAGGTGATGACATGACACAACCAACGGCAGTGCTCTCCCAGCAACCCACGCACAACGGCGTCGGCCGGCAGGATTTGATCGATCACAATCTCGTTCCGACCAATTTCACCGAGATTCTCTACGAACGCCGCCCCTGCCTGGATAAGAACGGTGCACCGGTAGAGGGCCTTTACAATGCCTGGATCTTTCTGAATAATCCCAAGCAATTCAACTCCTATACGACCGCCGCGGTCAAGGAGGTGATCCTGGCAGTCCGCAAGGCCTCGATGGACCGTGCCGTCGTCGCCATTGTATTTACGGCAGTCGGTGACAAGGCGTTCTGCACCGGCGGCAACACCAAAGAGTACGCGGAGTACTATGCCGGGCGCCCGCTTGAGTACAAGCAATACATGCGTCTCTTCAACGATATGATCACGGCCCTGCTGTACTGTGACAAGCCCGTCATCTGTCGCGTCAACGGCATGCGGGTTGCCGGCGGGCAGGAGATCGGAATGGCATGCGATTTTACGATCGCGAGTGACTTTGCCGTGTTTGGCCAGGCGGGACCCAAGCATGGCAGCGCTCCCGAAGGCGGCAGCACGGATTTCCTGCATCTCTTTGTTGGCATTGAGCGCGCGATGCAAAGTTGTACGCTGTGCGAAATGTGGACTGCGTATGAAGCGGTCCATCTCGGGCTGATTTCGCAGGCTGTGCCGGTACTCAAAGTGGATGGCAAATTCGTTCGCAATCCGCTCGTTATCACCGACCGCTGGTTAGACGAGTCTGGAGAAGTTGTTTACGGACGCAAGAAGACCGGCGCAGATCTCGATGCCGGAAAGGCCCGGCTTGCCGCCGGGGCGGTGGACCTGACCCCGTTGGACAATGCGGTGAACGCGCTCGCGACGAAGTTAATGTACATGATGCCGGACTGTGTGAACAAGACCCTTAACAGCATGCGCAAGAAGAAGCTCGAACATTGGGACAAGAACCAGCAGTCGAACCGCGATTGGCTGGGTCTCAATATGATGACCGAGGCCAAAGCCGGTTTCCGGGCTTTCAACGAAGGCCCGAAAGACAAGCGCGAAATAGATTTCATCAAACTGCGTCTGATGCTCGCCGAGGGGCATCCGTGGGACGACGAGCTGGTGGAAGCGATTCTCCCGAGGTAAACCCACTATGCCGCAAAAGGTAGCCAGCGAGACACGGCATGACGGCCAGGTCGTCCGACTGATTCTCGACGCGCCGAAAGCAAATGTGCTGGACGCGGAGATGATGGCGCAATTGCAGTCCGAACTTGATCGTCTGCAAACTCAGGAGCACCTGAAATGCATCGAGTTTACGGGCCGTGGCGATCATTTCAGTTTCGGCGCCAGCGTGGCCGAACACACAAAGGATAAAGCGGGAGCGATGCTCACGCAGTTCCACAAGCTGTTTTACACGTTGGCGGATCTGGCTATTCCGACGGCGGCACTGGTGTCCGGACAGTGCCTGGGTGGGGCGATGGAACTGGGATTGATGTGCAACTTCCTGTTCGCGGATCGCACCGCCAAGTTCGGACAACCGGAAATCGTGCTGGGCGTGTTTCCGCCGCCGGCATCCCTCCTGCTGCCCATGAAAATCGGTCAGTCACGTGCCGACGACGTCATCCTGACGGGCCGCAGTTTGTCCAGTGAAGAAGCAGGGAACTTCGGCCTGCTGACGTTCAGCTATGGCGACCGCAGCGCATTGGAAAGCGGAGTGGACCAGTGGGTGTCGCAGCACATCCTTCCAAAGAGTGCCGCCGCACTCCGCTTTGCCGTTCGTTCGGCGCGCTGGCAATTCAACCGAATTTTGAAGCAGCAGCTCGACAGCCTGCAGCAATTCTATGTGAACGATCTGATGGCCACACACGACGCCAACGAAGGGATACAGGCATTCCTGGAGAAGCGGCCTCCGGTCTGGACAAACCGATAGCATGAGCGACTTTCAAGGGAAGACCGTCATCGTAACCGGGGGTGCACGAGGCATCGGCTATGCCATTGCACGGCGCTTCGCTGACCGGAGCGCAACGGTCTTTGTGCTTGATCGAGACTTTCCGGGTTCGTTCGCGGAAGACAACCGTCAGTTGCACCTGCAGACGGGAGACCTGACTTCGCGGGATGACATTGAGCAATGCGTTTTGCACGTGCTGTCCCGGAGCGGTCAGATTGACGTCCTTGTGAATAACGCCGGCATCATTCGCGACAATGTGATCTGGCGGATGAGCGAGGAAGATTTTGACGCCGTCATCGGCGTGAACCTCAAGGGCGCGTGGCTGATGTGTAAGAGTGTTGTGCCGCATATGCGCGAGCGAAAAAGCGGACGAATCATTAACATCGCGTCGCGGGCCTGGCTGGGAAATGCCGGACAGACAAATTATTCCGCGTCCAAGGGCGGCCTGGTGAGCATGACGCGGGCGCTGGCGCTTGAACTGGCAGCGTCGCGGATCACGGTGAATGCCGTGGCGCCGGGGTTGATTGACACGCCCTTGACGCAGGCGCTGCCGCCGGATACCTATCAAATGCTGGTTAAGGCGCAGCCGGGCAAGCGCGCCGGGACGCCGGAGGATGTGGCGGCGGCCGTCTGCTTTCTCGCTTCCGACGAGGCGAGTTTCATTACGGGACAGACGCTCTACGTGGACGGCGGCAAGAGCATCGGAGCGGGAATCGCGTGACCCCAAATGCACTCATCCAACTGACGCTTACGGTAAACGGCGTCGAGCGCACGTTGCTCGTTCATCCGCACGAAACGCTTTCGCATGTGCTCCGCGAACAACTGGGATTGACGGGGACTAAGGAAGGATGCAAGGAGGGAAGCTGCGGCGCGTGCACGGTTTTGCTCGGCGGACGACCTGTGCTGAGCTGCATCACCCCCGCGCTCCGCTGCCGGCACAAGGAGGTTGTTACCATCGAGGGTGTCGCACGAAATGGCGAATTACATCCGGTGCAAGCGGCATTGGTGGCCAGCGGCGGCATTCAGTGCGGTTTCTGCACTCCGGGAATGGTGATGGCGATTATCGCTTTCCTGAACGAGAATCCGCAGCCGACTGACGAGCAAATCCGCACAGCACTGTCCGGCAATCTCTGTCGCTGCACCGGCTACACGAAAATCATCGCGGCCGTCAAGGACGCTGCGGAGGTGATGAGCGCGTGAGCGGCATCGTAGGTAAACCTGTGCCGCTTGTGGATGCCCGTGACAAAGTCACAGGGACAGCCAAGTACACCGATGATTTTCGCTTTGCGAATGCCCTGCATGTAGCGTTTCTTCGCAGCCCGTACGCGCACGCGCGAATCAGGAAGATCGATACGGCGTTGGCGGAAGCCCATCCGGCAGTGGCGGCCGTCACCACCGGCATTGAGATCCCCACCGCCTTCGGAATTCTCCCGATCAGTGCGGACGAAACCGCCATGGCCGTAGACAAAGTTCGTTTCATCGGCGAGATTGTCGCGGCGGCGGCGGCTGAAAGCAAAGAGGATGCCGAAGCGGCGGTGAAACTCATTCAGGTGGATTATGAACTGCTGGAACCCGTGCTCGATCCGGAAGTCGCCGTTCAGGAATGCGGGCCGGAGCAACAGATTCACAGCCACTCGCGGCACTCGAATATTCACAAAGTCGCCGAGCTGAGCTTCAACGACCCGCAGGGTGGAATTGAAGCGGCGCCGCACCGGCGCTCGGCGGAATTCAAATTCGCCGGCGTGACTCACGCCTTCACAGAGCCCCACGCCACGTGGGCGGTCCCGGAATCGGACGGATCGCTGACAGTCATCAGCGCCACCCAAGTCCCTCACTATTTGCAGCGAACGCTCAGCAGCGTGCTGAAACTGCCGCTGCACAAGGTGCGGGTGATCAAACCCGCTCTGGGGGGCGGATTCGGCGGCAAGAGCGATCCCTTTCCGCATGAACTGATCACGGCCCACCTCGCGTGGAAGTCTCAGCGGCTGGTGCGCTGCAGCTTCAGCCGCGAAGAAGTCTTCCTCAACAATCACGGCCGTCATCCCACACGGATGACGATGACGTTGGGTTGTGATCACGACGGCAAACTCTCCGGTCTGTGGGGAGACATTATTATTGACGGTGGAGCCTTCGCCAGCTTCGGCGTCGTCACTACCTATTATAACGGCGTTCTGCTTCAAGGGCCGTACCGGATAGATCGTTTCGGTTTTCGCACGCGGCGTGTCTATACGAACAAACCGCAGTGCGGTGCGATGCGCGGGCACGGTGCCGTCAACTCGCGGTTTGCCGTCGAAACGCTGATCGACATGCTGGCGCATGATGCGGGGATCGATCCCTGTGACTTCCGCTTGCGGAATTTCCTCCCCGCCAACACACTCACGGTGGGACAGCTTCGAATCACCAGCAACGGCGTCAGAGAGTGTTTGGAGAGCGTTCGCCGGAAGTCGGCTTGGGATCAGCGCCACGGCAAACTGCCATACGGTCGCGGTCTTGGCGTAGCCTGCGGGATGTACATTTCGGGCAGTGCATTGCCGATCTTGTGGAACCGTCAGCCGCAAACGGTTGTGCATGCGAAGCTCGATTATGACGGAAGCGTCGTCATCTTCAGCGGCGCCGCTGACATCGGCCAGGGCAGCGATACGATGCTGGCGCAGATCGCGGCGGAAGTGCTCGGAATTTCTCTCGACCGCGTGCGCGTGGTCTCCGCGGATACAAAGCTCACGCCCGTCGATCTGGGAAGTTATTCCAGCCGTGTGACGTTTATGGTCGGCAACGCTGCCAAGCATGCGGCCGCTAAGCTTCGCGATGAGATGACGTCGGCCATCGGCCGGGAAAAAGGTGTCGCTCCCGAGTCCTTGCGGTTTGAAGATGAGCGCGTCGTATCCACCGACGGATCAGTAAACCTGAGTTGGGACGAAGCGGTCGAGATCGCCACCGCGTTTCGGGGTTCGTTTGTCGAGAGCGGCTGCTATATTTCTCCCCGGCTCGGGGGGAATTTCAAAGGTTCCGGAGCCGGTTTAAGCCCGTCTTACAGTTTCGGTGCGTTTGTCAGTGAGGTCGAGGTCAATCCGCACTCGGGACATGTGCGCGTGGTCAAGGTGTGGGGCGCGCATGATTGCGGGAAGGCGCTCAACCCACTTGCCGCCGAAGGCCAGATTGAAGGCAGCATTCACATGGGGCTGGGCCAGACACTCAGCGAGGAAATGCGCTATCAAGAGGGTCGTCTGATGAATGCGAACTTCACGGACTATCGCATTCCCACCGCCGTCGACACTCCCGCCATGGATGTCACGCTGGTCGAATCCGGGGATCCCGAGGGACCGTTTGGAGCGAAGGAAGTGGGCGAAGGTGCGATTCATCCGGTTCTGCCGGCGATCGGCAATGCTATCTATGACGCCATTGGCGTGCGCATGTACGAACTTCCCATCACACCGGATAGGGTATTGAAAGCACTGCGGGAGCAGAAATCGTGAAGGTTGGCATTGCACCTCGTGAGCCGTTGGTGTCGTACGCAATGCCTCCGACCGTGGAGGAAGCGCTGAGCCTCGCGCAGGAATACGCGGGAGCATGTGAGTTCATTGCCGGGGGAACGGATTCAGAAATCCGGCGACGACTCGGTCTGCGCCGCCAGCCGATGATCATTGACCTTTCGGGCATCCGCGAGTTGAGACGGCTGGATGGATCCGGAGGTGCATTGAATGTCGGGGCGCTGGTTACTCTGCACGAGTTGACCGTTGCGCCGGAAGTCACCGGACTGTTTCCCATGATCGCCGCCGCGGCCGCATCCGTTGCTACGCCCGTCATACGAGAGACGGCAACGATCGGCGGCAACCTACTGGTGAGCAATCGGTGCACGTTCTACAATCAGTCGCAATTCTGGCGGAATTCGATCGGTTCGTGCCTGCGCGACATCGGTGATACTTGTCTGGTGACAGGGATTCGAAATGGCCAGTGCTTTTCGCGCAATGTATCCGACCTGGCAGCGGCGCTGATTGCGCACAATGCAGAAGTCGTGGTTCAAAATTCGCGCGGCCGGGAGCAAATTTCGCTGAGCAGTTTGTATGCGATGGACGGCCTTCGTCCTGTGTGCGGTCTTGATGAGCATGCTCTGCTCACCGGCATTCACATCGGTGAGCCTGCGAAGGCCTGGGGTTTTCGCAAGCTCCGCCTGCGCGAGAGCCTCGATTTCACTTCTCTAACGGCGGCGGCCACGTTGGATCGAAACGGCAACTTCCGGATCTGTCTCAATGGAATTGCGATGGCGCCGATTCTGGTCCAGGGGAGCATGACTGAGTTATCGCTGGATGAAACCAAGCGCCAACTGCGGCTGAAAGCAAAGCCTGTAAACAACGACCTGCTTCCGCTCGACTACCGGAAGCGAATGATGGATACTTACGTGGAGGAATTGTGGAATGAACTCACGTCACCGGAGCGACACCCATGAGTGACACCGCGCGTCTGTTTCCCCGTGCCAGGATTCCCTACGGGACCTGGGGCAGCAGCTACTTTCCCGCCTGGCAGTCATCGCCCCTGGCTGAAGTCAACATCGGGCAGTTTGCCGGCGAAGCGATGAATCGGATTCTTGGCAAACGCAGAGTCCCGCAATCTGCGCTTGATTACTTGATCATCGGCTCAACCATTCCCTGGCACTGGAAATTCTGGAACGCGCCGCTGGTAGCCACCTGTGTCGGGCATCGCGTTCCCGGTTATCATGTGGAGCAGGCTTGTGCCACGGGGCTGCAAGCCATCATGCTCTCAGCGGCGCAAGTCGAAACCGCAGCCAGTGACGTGGTCGGCGTCCTGACGTTTGATCGTACCAGCGATTCGCCTGTCGGCGTCTTTCCGGAACGCCGTGCCTACCGCCGCACCGAAGTGCTGGCCGACGTGTGGGACAACTTTGGCTTCGACCCGTCAACCGGCAAAGCAATGATTGCGACTGCCGGCACGACCGCGCGCAAGTACAAGATTGATCGCCGCGAAGTGGACGAGCTGACCTGCCAACGCTATCAGCAGTACTTTGATGCGAAAGACTCCGGCTTCCTTGATCGTGTCTTAATGCCGTTCGACATCCTTGGAGTCCAAGGGAAGTCGCTGGGCGTGGTGGACGAAGATACCGGAGTTCGCAGGATCAGCATGGCAGCGCTGCGGGAGATGCGCGAACTGGACACGTGTGTCACGGCGGGCACGCAAACTCATGCCGCGGACGGAATGGCGGCCATGCTGGTCACGAGCGAAGCGAAAGCGCGCGAACTCAGCACGCGACCCGAAATCAATATCGAGTTTGTCGGCAAGATGGAGATCCGAACCTCGCCCGGCATGATGCCCGAAGCGCCCGGCCTGGCGGTCGGCAAACTGCTGGAGCGGACGGGATTGAACGTATCGGATATGGCGGTGATCAAGAATCACAATCCGTTCGCGGTCAACGACGCGATTTTCGCCAAACAATTCAACTACGACTGGCACAACATGAACAATTCGGGTTGTTCTCTGGTCTGGGGTCATCCCCAGGGCCCGACGTTGACGCGAATCGTCATTGAAGCACTGGAAGAAGCGGTGGATCTTGGCGGCGGATATGTGCTGGTGTTTGGCTGCGCCGCCGGCGACGTCGGCATTGCGGCCATGCTGAAAGTAACGGACAGGGGGACATCGAAATGAAATTCTTGAGACAGCCCACTCTGCAGACGCTCGGACTCGGCTCGGTCATTGAGATCTTTCAACAAGGCCGCCTGCCGCAGGATGCGGCTCAGCTCGTGGATCAGGTCTTTGGCAACTCCGGCCAGCGCGGCGCGCTCGTCATTTCGGGCGTCAATGGCATTGTCGGCGCGGGGAAAGCCATGCAGCTCGGCACTCGCCTTGCCCCTTACGGCGTCCCGATGATCGGCCTTGACTTTCCCGGCGCGGCGGACGGTCTCAGCCGGCAATACGAAGGACTCCTGCGCGCCTTTGGAACGGAAGGCGCGGGACGCGTTATGTCGAATCTGATTCGACTGAGCTATGACGGCAAGCATCTGCCCGCGTCACTCAAGGACTTCCGTCCGCGTTTTCTGCTCGAAGCCATTCCGGAAATTCTCAGCATCAAGCGCTCGCACTACGAACTCTTCCGGCAGAGCTTTCCGGATATTGAAATTCGCTCCGTTACTTCCGGATTTCCGAGTTCCGAATTAGGCGTCGCGGTTGCACATCCATCCTTCCCGCACGAAATCAACAAGGTCTGGGAAATCGTTGAATCGAGACCATCCAAGATCACGCAGTTGTATTGGGCGCTTGGCCTCATCCCGGTCCCCGTCTCGGACAACTGGTCCTTTGTTCTGGACGTGCTTTTCTGCGGCGTGACGCTGGCCGCGCTGCGTTACCGGCAGGCCACGAACATGCCGCATTGGAAAGTGGACAAAGTCGTGCGCCGCCTGCTCGGACCGAACCCATTCCGTGCGCATGATGCGATTGGCGCGGCAGGAGCCAACTTCCTGACGTGGTCATGCCTGCACCATCTTGCTGAGCACTACGGAGACGTCTTCCGCCCCACGCCCGAACTGGTCGATCGAAAGACGACCGGCATGGATTGGTATCCGCTTAATCACTTCCGCCCTGTCGTGAACTGGAGCGTTGATAACGAAGAGGAATTTACAACCTGGATCTGCGGGCCGCTCTTCCAAATGACCAGCCTGATCCTGCATGAGCAGCGCGGTCATCTTGCGCACATCAATGCGATCGGCGAACTTTGCGCGCAGTTCCGCCGCGGAATCGTGGCCGTGATTCGCAGCGTGGGTGTGGATGAAGCCGTGAAACGCGTGGAAGCCTATCACAAACTGGATGCGCAAACCGCCAAATCCTGCTGGTACCCTGATGCGCTCGCCGCCGTGGAAACCACCGCGGGACAGCAACTCTACGTCAACGCCGAACACGACGGAAACGTGGGCGTGATCACGCTCAGCCGTGAAAGCTACAACTGGGATGTGGACACGGAGCTGAACCGTGCTATCAACTGGTTGAACGCCGAAGGAATCAAGCGCGTCATTGTCACTGGCGACTTTCATCTTTCGACGCAGATGGTCGGCGCGGATACCAGCGATTTCTTTTCCTCACTGGGAAATGCCCGGCAGGGGCAGGCGATTTCCAGCGCGTGGTCGCGCACGGCGCGCCGGCTCAATGATGAGTTTGAAATCTCCGTCGGCTTCATTAATGGCAAGCGCTGTCTCGGCGGATTTCTGGAATTGCTCATGCACTGCCACTTCCTCGTTTCACTGGAAGATGCGCAGGTCGGAATGCCGGAAGCAACGTTGCCGGTCGTGCCGGGGATGGAAGGGTGTCATTGGGCCTTTCGCAAGGCGAATTCTGCACATTGGCCGAACTTGATGCAGCTGCTGCTCGGCGGTGCGCCGGTCAAGGCCCGGGAGGCCGTCGGCTGGATGATCGATTACTCCGGCTCACTCGAGGATTGTCTCCAGATGACCTGGAGGATCGCCGCCGGTCAGCAACACAACCTGCAGCGGCGAGCCGTGGCGACCGGAGCGTTATCCGGATTGCCGGCTGACTTCCGCCTTCCTGAATGGGAGAACGGTGCAGCCGAAGCGGCGCGCAAAGCAATTCTTGACACGATCCGCGACTCCTGCGGCGTGACTATCAACGAGGCACTCGACGTACAGGCGAGACATTCCGCCGACTTTATGTCCTCCTCACTGTGCAAGGCAGGACGGATCGGTCAGGAATACTCCAAAGTGATGATCGTGTAGGTTCGGCACCGCAGCCACAACGTCATCCGCTCCCATTGCAAAAGGAGCCCGCAAGTTTGAACACGGACGGGCTCCTTATTGCTTCTACTATCCGAGAGGAAAGAGCATGCCACGCTGGGTGGACCACTACGGCCGCATTCACGATTACTTGCGAATCTCGCTGACGGATCGCTGCAATCTGAGTTGTTCATATTGCAAGCCGTTACAAAGACCGGAGCCGCAACCGGCCGGCCAGTTGCTTTCGGCCGATGAGATTGTTCGCCTTGTTGCCATCCTGGCTCGTCACGGCGTGCGCAAGCTGCGCTTCACCGGCGGCGAACCGACGCTTCGCCACGACCTGCCCGAATTGATCCGGCGCTGCACGCGCATTCAGGGAATCGAGACGATTGGGCTGACCACAAACGGAGTCCGATATTCGGAACGTGCCATTGAATTGAAACAAGCCGGTTTGACAGGCGTCAACATCAGCCTTGACAGCCTGAGTCCCGCGACGTTTGCACAAATCGCCGGACGGAATGAGCTAAAGCATGTCCTCCGCTCGGTTGAAACGGCGATCGGTCTTGGTTACCGTCCGGTGAAAATCAATACCGTGATCATGCGAGGGCTAAACGACCACGAAGTACTCGATTTCGTAGAATGGACGCGCGCTCTGCCGGTCAATGTACGTTTCATCGAGTATATGCCCTTTCGCGGCAACAAGTGGGATTCCGCAAACCTCGTAACATACGACGAGCTTCGCGAACGGATCGAGACTCGCTACGATTTGCATGCGCTTCCGGAAACGTATATCGCGAACCGCATGGCCGAAGACTTCGCGATTCCCGGACATCAGGGCTCAGTAAGCATCATTGCCTCCATGACTCGTTCCTTTTGCCGAAGCTGTTCGCGGCTGCGCCTGACGGCGGATGGGTCTTTGAAGGCCTGTCTGTTCTTCCCTGCGCAGATCAACCTGCGTGAAGCGCTGCGTGCGGGCAAGACGGACTACGAACTTGCGGCCATGCTGCGTGCCGGAATCGCGGCGAAACCGGCCGGCCATCCTGATCCTGCCAGCCTCTCGCACACCAATGACTTGAGTATGATTGAAATCGGCGGATAACCATGCGCGACATCTCACACAAGACGAATACCCTGCGCACTGCCTTTGCCCAGGCCACCCTTGCCATGGCTCCCGAGACCGTGAAGCGAGCCGTCAGCGGTGACCTGCCCAAAGGATCACCGTTTGACGTCGCCAAAGTCGCAGCGATCATGGCCGCGAAAAACACCGGCGCCATCATTCCCTATTGTCACCCGCTGCAAGTGGATTTCGTGGGAGTCAATTTCGAAACGGCCGTGGACTCGATTTCAGTAACGGTAGAAGTGAAAGCGGTCTATAAGACCGGTGTCGAAATGGAGGCGCTTACGGCCGCCGCCGTCGCCGCGCTGACGTTGTACGACATGCTGAAATCGGTGGATGACTCGCTGGTCATCAAGGACGTACGGTTGCTGGCAAAAAGCGGCGGCAAATCCGATTACGAGGAAGAACAGCCCCTCGAACTTCGCGCCGCCGTACTGGTGTTGTCCGATTCAATCTCGGCCGGAAGGCAATCAGACCGGTCCGGGCAAGCGATCGCAGAGCGCTTGACGTTAGAGGGGATTCATGTCGCCGAGTCCCGCGTCATCCCTGATGATCGGAATGTCATTACATCGGTCGTCCGCGAGTGGTGCGACGTTCAACACTATGATCTCATTATTACCACCGGCGGCACCGGCTTCAGTCCGCGGGACAACACGCCGGAAGCGATGCAGGATGTTTTCGAGCGGGAAATCCCCGGAATTCCCGAAGCCCTGCGCGCCTACGGCCAGAACCGCACTCCCTTCTCCATGCTTTCCCGTGGCACGGCGGGGATTCGTGGAAATTCGATCATCGTCAATCTTCCGGGTTCGACTCGCGGCGTGCAGGATTCGCTCGATGTACTTTTCCCGGCGTTAAAGCATGCTTTTCGCATGATCCGCGCGCAGAGTCACGCGTCTCGCTTAGAAGGCCCGGCAGAGCAGCAATCATGATTCGTTTCGCCGAAGCTCAAGAGATCGTTGTCAGCCATTTACCCGCTCCGCGGTTTGAGTATGTCGGTTTGGAGCAGGCTTGCGGGTGCGTTCTTGCGGAAGATGTTCTGGCGCTGGCGGACTCGCCTCGTTTTGACTGCTCGTCCGTTGATGGCTTCGCAATCGCCGTAAATGGCGGACCTCCGGTACACGAATTCGTGCTCGGGGAAACGATTGCTGCAGGTGCCCCCTCGTCAACGCGTTTGCCGCTCGGCTGCGCTGCGCGCATTCTCACGGGGGCCGTTGTCCCGGAGGGCAGCAACGCCGTGGTTATGAACGAGGCATGTCGTGAGTGCAATGACCGGGTGTATATGGACACGGTTCCTTGCCCCGGCGACAATATTCGACGGCGTGGCGAAGAATATCAGCGCGGAGATCTGATCCTGCAATTCGGTGCCAAGCTTAATCCCGCCGCCATCGGAACGCTTGCATTCAATGGGATAACGACCGCAAGGGTTTTCAGCCGACCGCGGGTGGTGTTGATCACAACAGGTAGCGAGATCGTCGAACCCGGTGCCACTCTCCGCGCCGGCCAGAACTACAATGCCAATCGATGGAGTCTGGTCGCGGCGCTGCGCTCGTTAGATGTTACTCCGGCGGCCATTCAGCATGTCCGGGATGACAAAGCCGAGGTCCTTGCCGTGCTGGAAGCGGCGTCAGCGTCAGCGGACATTATGATCACCACCGGCGGCGTATCCGTCGGCATGACGGATTATCTTCGCCCGGTAATGCAGGAATTGGGTTGGAATATTCGTTTCGATCAGGTTGCCATCAAACCCGGTAAGCCGACATGTTTCGGTACGCGCGGCCAGCAGCTTTGGTTTGGTCTGCCCGGCAATCCGCTCGCCGCCCAGATTTCCTTTCAGCACTTTGTTCGCCCGACCATCCGCAAACTGACGAGACAGACAGACGATTCGCTGAGACTTCAACCGGCTGCACTGACGCATCCACTGTCCAAACGACCGGGGCGCTTGGAGTTTGTACGGGGCATGGCGTGGGATGAAGGTGAAGTCCTGCTCGTCAAACCTCACAGTCACCGCGAATCGCACATGCTGAGCAGTTTGGTGACGTCCAACTGTCTGATTCACTTTCCGGAGGAAGCCGAACATCTCCCGGCGGGGGAGTGCGTTGAAATCGAATTCCTGACATGGTGAAGACAGCTCAAGGCCGCGTGGTAGCCCTCTCGATCAGTGCGCGACGCGGTATTCCCAAAGGCAATGTTTCCGTTGTTGAGCTCGTCGCAGATTGGGGAATTGAAGGTGACGCTCACGCGGGAAAATGGCATCGCCAAGTCAGCCTGCTCCCCATCGAGAGCATCGCGAAAATGCACCTGAAAGGAATTCATGTCCGCCCCGGAGGATTTGCGGAGAACATCACGACCGAATTCGTCGAATTGCCGCAGCTTCACATCGGCGACACTCTGAGGATTGGTGAGGCCGAGCTGGAGCTCACTCAAATCGGCAAAGAATGCCACAACAAGTGCGCTATCTATTTCCGTGCCGGCGACTGCGTGATGCCGCGAGACGGTGTGTTTGCCATCGTGAAACGCGGGGGACGCGTGCAGATCGGAGATGGCATCATCGTGAAATCCCCGGAAAGAAGCGAGACGGCGTTGAGCGAGGTCAGCGGCTGATGCTCACGGGATCTGAAGGGCTGCTCGCTGCCGGGGTGTTCGTCATCGCCGCGCTCTATAGTTCCGTGGGACATGGCGGTGCATCCGGTTATCTGGCGCTGCTGGCGCTGCTCTCCTATGCTCCCGCCCAAATGGCCACAACGGCGCTCACGCTCAACATTCTGGTAGCATCGGTGGCCGCTTACAGCTATTGGCGTGGCGGACACTTCTCGTGGCGGCTGACCTGGCCGTTCCTCCTGACGTCCATGCCATTCGCTTTTTTGGGCGGCACGCTGCAAGTGTCACAGGGTGCGTACAGCTTGCTGCTGGCGTTCGCTCTTGCCGTGGCCGCACTGCGACTTGTGTTTGCCAAGCGGTTTGCCAACCACGAATCGAGACCGGTGCGCATCTCCGTGGCGCCGGCAATCGCAGCGGGTTCCGGGATCGGGTTGATCTCCGGCATCGTGGGAGTCGGCGGCGGGATCTTTCTGAGTCCGCTGCTCATTCTGCTCGGGTGGGCTGCCGTCAAGCCGACCGCTGCGACGGCTGCGGTCTTTGTCGCCCTCAATTCTGCAGCCGCACTTGCAGCGCGATCCATGTACGGCACGATTAACGTGGACGCTATCGGCTGGCTGCCGGTCGCGGCTTTCGCCGGGGCAATCGTCGGTTCACAGATCGCTGTCACTCGCTTCCGTCAGCCGGCGCTATTGCGCGCGCTTGCTGTCGTGTTGCTGATTGCGACAGCGAAGTTGGTCTTGATCGCTGTGCACTGACCTTCTCAATTTAGTAGGTTTCGCGGCGCCGGAAGCGCGAAAGATTGTGGTTTGAGAGGTTGTTTCGCTCGCGCCGGTCTTCGATCTGCCCTCTGAGGAGTGCCACCGATTGTGACTGAGGTTGGGCTGCAAAGTCTCCGCCCGTTCAGTGAGTGCGCGACTCTCTGAAGCATAACGCTTCGCCAAATTAGAATCAGGGCCGCTCAGGGGCGGCTTTGATCATACAGCCGGAGATCGGTGTATGCCGCAGCGAATCACTCATTCAACATCCGACGAGGCGTGCAGACCGACTTAGGCAAGATCGCGATCAAGCAACCCTTACGAAGCAAGGTTTCTGCGCGGATCAGGACCAAGAAAGGCTGCTTGGCTAGAGGGAGTCTTTTCCCCTGTCCGAATACCGGGCTTATTACCGCCTGCGCTCGTCTTGGAGTCAACGGGTGAGGTGTGCCGGTACGTCTTGACGGAAGTTGATAGAGATTGGTTCTTGTTTCCATATGGCGGCCTTCTACATAGGAGGCTGTTTTTGTAAAGGTTAAGTCATTCTATCGGCTCGCGTCGACATTCTGGTATTTGGGGAAATGTTGTGTAATCAGATAGCTACGGTAGAGTTCACTTATTTTGCATCAAATCCTTGCAATCTTCCACGAAGCGTGTATATTCTGAAACAAGCGTGGAGACCATAGGTTTACGCTCAGATTTGCGATTATTTTAATCTCAGGGCTTGTCTTATTCGTCCGGGAATATGAAACTGCATCGCGACAGAAAACGAACTATATATGACAGCCTGCAAGTACGAGTAGTTGGTATCGTGCACGGCGCGGGCCAATCGTCCGCTCAGACCCATTCCCGCAGGTTTCCACATCAATAAAAGACCGCCGTCAAGCCTGCGTTGACGGCGGTTCCTATCTTTTGAAGTCTCCGCGACGGCAGCATATTAGAAGCAGTGTCGCTACATGAACAGCGAGCTCAAGGCGTCAATGGCAAACGTCGACAACGCGGGTACGACCCGTCTGCAATTCCATTATCGCGTTAAAGTCGGCGTGACCGGCCACCGAGTTTTGCCGCAGGATAGTGAATTAGCGGGACGGATTCAGGATGTCCTTACCGACATCGAGCAGATTGTCGGACCATCGGGCGGGGTTGCCATCCAATGGGAAATTCTCAGTTCGCTGGCAGATGGTGCAGATCGTCTTGTGGCCCGTGAAGTGCTGAAGCGAGGCGATGCGCGGCTGCGGGCTGTTATTCCGATGATGATCGCGGAATACAAAACAACGTTTGGTCTGGACGCTCATGGTAGTCCCATGTCAGACCGCTCAATCGAAGTCTCGCATCGAGAGTTCGATGAGTTGATCGCGGACTCTCGCACTCGCCCGGTCTTTCTTCATGGGAAACCGATTGCCGAGGATGCGGCACCCGCTGAGGCAACTCAAAAGGCACGTCACGACGCTTACCGCGAAGCAGGAGAATACATCCTGCGCCACTGTGATTTCCTGATCGCATTGGTTGATCCCAATCGTCCGAAGCGACGGGGTGGGACACATGACATCCTGGGCGAAGCTCGCAAGCTCCGCGTGCCGACGTATGTGATTGATCTCCGGCAGGCTCCGTTCCCCGTGCGGCGCAAACGATTGGGGCACTTCGACCACTCCGGAATTCGCGCCATCAACGCCTTTGCTGCCCCGGCCGTTCGCAAGGCTGGGAGCGAAACGGAATTTGACGAGTGGTTGCGGCCGTTCCGGAAATCGACGAGCGCAGATCTGAATGCGGAGTTGCTTATACAAGTTGAGAAGCGCCTGATCCCCTACTACACCAAAGCGTCGCAGCTGGCAAAGACCAATCAACACGCTTACCGCACAACCGGGATTGCCATCTATCTCTTTGCGATCGTCGCCATACTGCTGGTGACGGTTGGGGCGATGGTGGAGAAATGGAGTCTGGGATTCTTCACCGCTGAAGCCATCGCTCTTGCCGGAATTATCCTGCTGATTGGAGTGGCGCGCAAGCAGGGATACCACCGTCAATGGATCACGTTGCGGTTTCTGGCTGAGCGCTTGCGTGCAGCATCTTTTCTAACCGCGGTTGGTGTTCGCCCGTCGCAGTTGCGCCGCGGCCCTGCGCCCACGGGGATTGTGGCGCAATGTGACTGGACGGCTCACGTCTTCAATCGCATCATCGCTCAGGTGGTGTTTCCTATTTCCGGCGACGCGGCCCCGCTGGAGGCAAAACGACGGTTTATCACGGAGCAATGGCTGCGGGACCAACAACGCTGGCACCTTCGGAGAGCCGTAGAGCATATCGTGCGAAATCGCTGGTTCGAGACTCTGGGGAGTCTCTTATTCTATGCGACTCTGATCACGGCCTTCGTGCACGCCATTGCACATATGGAATCAAGATTCCTGCGCCAATTCGCGACCCTGGCCGCACTTGCATTCCCTGCGATCGGCGCGGCCTTCAGCTGGTTCCGCAGCCACCGCGAATACGAACGACTCGCAACGCGCAGCCGAGAAATGTCGGATCAGCTCTTGGAGCTGGCATTTGAAGCGGACACCGCTACGGAGCAGAAACATGAATCCGACCGCGAGTCACCTCCGATGACGCAATTTGAAAACATCGTTCGGCGAATCGACGACATCATGCTGACTGAATCGCAGGACTGGCGTGGACTGGTTCGGTTTCTCAACGTGACCAAACCGCATTAAAGCAACTTTGCATGTTATTCCGGCGGAAGCCGGGAGTGTTTGGTAGTGAATCGCAAGAGAAGGACATCCGGCCGGGGATTGTCAGCAGATCGAGTTTAGGGTCTGAGATTTGACCAGATCAACCTCGCGTACAATTGATGACGATCGAGAGCTTGCAGTAGGTGTTGCAGCTGAAAGTGAAGCGAGTCACGCAGTGCAGGCAGACCCGATGGCGATGCCGGCCCGCAGAGAAGTTCTCCAACAGAAAGCAAACGGCGGCAAGCAGGAGACCGTGCGATAGCCTCGGCGCCCATCATGATCATTTCAATGAACCGGCAGCGAGTTAAATTTCGAGGCCATGAACAGCGAACAGCATAAACAATTTCTAACCAAGTACGCGCTTGAAAGAGGCGCGTATGCAGAGTTCGCGGCACAATTAGAGACCATATTGGGCCGAGCAGCAAGCCTTTATGCTCCTCTGGCTGTCATTCAGACCCGTGCCAAGAGTCTCTCGAGCTTTTCTGAGAAGGCGGTGCGAAAAGGAGACAAGTATCGAGACCCGCTGCGCCAGATGACGGATCTGTGCGGGGCACGTGTGATCGTACATACGCTTGAGGAAGTGGATCGAATCTGTGAATTTATCAAGGCGAATTTCGAGATCGACGAAACGAACAGCCTGGACCTGCGCACGCGACTGTCCGCAAGTGAATTCGGCTATCTCTCTGTGCACTACGTTGTTTCCCCGAAACGGGCGGAAATCCTGGGAGTGCCGATTCCGCCGGGGATCCGTGATCGAAAAGCGGAGATCCAGGTGCGAACCATTCTGCAGCATGCCTGGGCCGATATCAGTCACGACCGGATCTACAAGAGCACGTTCAAAATCCCGGAGCGTTGGATCCGGGAATCCGCTCGCCTGGCTGCCGTCCTGGAAAATGCGGACGCCGCCTTTGCGCGGCTGACAAGCGTGATGGACGATCTTGCAGCCCATTACGGTGCTCTGCTGACGCAAGATGAGTTCGAGCAGGAGACAGACATTCTGAAAACCGTGCTGGCAAATGAGCCGGATCCTGAGAACAGACCACGGATTGCTCTGCGTCTGGCACGGCTCTTTGCGGCCAGTGAACAGTGGTCGCGGGCAATCACAGTTCTCGAGGAATATGTTGACAACCAGGCTTCAGTGTTGCCCCAGATGCAAAGCGAATTAGGCCGAGCTTACTGTGAGGCTCATCGGGGCCTACCCGACCACGAACTGTTTCGCCGGGGAACATTGTTGCTGCGGGCGGCCGCGGAAAGACAGGCCGATCCGCTGCGTCCGTCAGGTGAAGATGCGAACAGTCTGCGGGCAGCATCCTTATCTTATCTTGCCAAGTCGTACCGGTACGCAGACAACCCGGCGACCGACATACGTGACGTGCTGCTCGAAGCTCACCGGCTGCACCCCGCTAATCCGTATTACTTTGCGGCGTTTATCGAGTCGGATATCATTGCCCGAGGCGACACCGCTTCACTGCCCTTGCTGGGAAATGCTATTGGCGCCGCAATTCGTACGTGCCAGGAACACATCGAATTCGGATTAGAACTGCCCGAGGCGTTTTTCACGATTGGAAAACTTCGGATTCTCCTGCATCAGCCGTACCAGGCGCTAAGTGCCTATGCAAAGGCTGTGGATGTGAGCCGATCGGGCAAGAACCGTGTCTCAAGGGCCAAACTTCAGGATGAAATCGAACGTCTTCAGAGTCTTCAAACTTATCTGCCGCGTTCCGAAGCGTTAGAGTGGGCTTTGCGGTTCTTGCACGTTGCAGTGAAGGCGTTTTGTGATGCGCCGCAAAATGAAGGCACAAGCACAGCGACATCCTTGCCTGTCGTTTACCTTGCCGGGAGTCTTCAGCCGCCAGCGGGATATTCCGACAACTTCTACCGCGAGATGCTGGCGGCAGTATTTCACAAGTATGATGGGTTGCTGATTACGCCAGTGGCCATCCCGCCGGAGCATCTCGGTAAGCACCCGGTGCGCAAATGCGATGGAACGGTGCCCGAGATACTGAGCATTCTGGCTGAGTTGGTTGACAGCGGCAACGCGGTGGCTAAAGTCCCAGTAATCTGTATCGGCGGCGACGCCAATGCGGCCGCGGCGTGTCACGTTGCCCTTGCACTGGGGGCAACGGTCGGCGCTGTCGCATCCAGCGGCGGAGCCGCTTCTAACTTGATGCACGACGACGACTGGCATGATCATGACCGGCTCCTGGCGCTTCCGCACGATCGCATGACGCTCTGGGCCTTTATTAATGCAAGCGGCAAGTCTCCCTGGACGGCGGCTCAACTTGAAGCTGCGGCGCGGAGCGTGCATGAGCACTATTTGCAAATGAGAACTGAGGGGCAGCCAGAGCTTTCGCTGGTCCCCTGGTCATTCTTGGACGAGTCCCTCAAGGAATCGAATCGGCAACAAGTGCTGAACATGAGTCAAGCACTCGCATACGCGGGAGTCATTACTGATTTCGGCCGGCCATCAACATCTGTCCCGGAACTTACACCAGCGCAAGTGGAATTAGTTGCGGAACTGGAACATGGCCGCTGGAATGTGGAACGATTGAAGGATGGGTGGAGGCCTGGACCAAAGAAGGACATTGCCGGGAAAATCAGTCCTTACCTGGTGGGTTGGAAAGATCTCCCTGAACAGATCAAAGATTATGATCGAAATGCGGCCAGGCAGTTTCCGGCAATCGTCTCAGCGTCAGGCTTGGAAATCACGTACCCGGTTCCCCACACTTGACACGAGTTTCCCGATCTTGTCCGGGACTACAGAGTGGTTGCGCGGGCTGGCCTGAATGATCCGATTCTCAGCCACTGAAGAGTGGTTATCCCAAACAGCGTATTTCATCTCAACCGAATGATGCAGCGAATATGAAACCTCCGAAGACGGAAGGTTTATTCGACTATCCATTGCCGATCCCGCGTCACACGCTCTACGAAGAGCTGGGCCTGGGCCCCGAGGCGACGCCGGAAGAGATCCGGGAGGCCAAGGCTGAAGCCGTGCGGAAACTTCGTGCGCGCCGTGCAGCCATTCAGACGAGGATGGCGAGCCTGACCGCCGGTTCGCACCCCTCGCGAACGCAGCACGCAGAGCAAGAACAGCATGAGCGTGAGCTTCGACAGCTCCGCGCGGAGCACAAGAAGCTCGAGGAGCGGGAAGTGCAGATCAATACCATTGGCTTGGAATCCACTGAAAAGCGACGCCAGTACGATGCGGAACATCCACCGCTCGCTCTGTTGAAACTCGCGCCGCCGGCGGGGGATGTGTTCAAAGATAATCGCCTCGTAATCGTTCTTCTGCGCCGGGAATTGTCAGCGTTTCTCCAGCAGCGCGGCATGGATGTGTTTCATCCCTCGGATCTGACACGCATCGATTTCACGTCTGACTTCACTTATTTTGAAATTCTGGACGGAGAATAGATCATGACGTCTCGAACGCCCAAAGCCGGTCGCAAGCGACCTTCTGCGGCCGGGAAGAAAGCCGGGCGCCTTGCCGGGGACAGACCGGATTCGCAAAACACGGCGACGAGTCTGCCTCTTGGCGGCGACTCAATCCCGTTGCCATCGGAACCTGAGATTTACCGGGTGGATGCGGCGGTGGTGGCTGAAAAGTATGCACACCGGCCACCGCGCGGTGATCACGGCTCAACCCGCTTCCCGTGGCGCGAGCACGTGCACCGGCTGGAAGCCGGCATCGAAGAAATGAACGATGACATGCTTGTGCAGTTGAAGCAGCTGCAGGGACTTCAGTCACAGCTGTCAGAACTGTCGGAATTGGTGCATGCTCTGCGCGTGACGCATTTGAGCGAGTTGCGCAGCATGGCGATCTCGCTGGACAATCTCCGCCGCGATCTGATTTCCGAACGCCAGGCATTCTCGGCACGGAGCACGTTTAACGCCGTCCTGCCGTGCCTCGACTCGCTGATGCGGATGCAAAGTGCCGCCAACCGGAATTCGCAGTCCGAATTTGAAGCACAACTTGCCGCCACAGTAGACACACTGAGGCGAGCGTTAAGTGGGTTGGGATTTACAGAATTTACCTGCTCACCTGGAGAGCGATACGACCCCGTACTGATGGAATGCCTGGGTGAGGCGGACGGTGAGAACGGTGTTGTGCTTGCGATTGTCCGGCCCGGATACCGGGTCGGTACAATCATCGCTCGGCCCTGCGGAGTCTTGATCTCATGCTCATCAAACGAAACTGAAATCCAATAGAGGAATGGACGATGTGGCACACAGTCATTGGAATTGATTTGGGAACTACGTACAGTGCGGTGGCCTCCTATCATGCTGGTCAGGAACAGGCGATGTTGATTGAAGACCATAATGAAGGGAACGCACTGACCACCCCTTCCGTAGTGGGATGGGATTCCGGCGCCGGCAGAGTCATTGTGGGGCGAACCGCCCGACGAACCGTTCGTGCATTGCAGAAGCCGATCATCGAAATCAAGCGTGAAATGGGAGAAGTATTCGATGAGAAGTTGCTCGACCGCTTTAATGCCCGCGGGGTGTACAATGTCGGCGACCCGGTCCGCGTCTTCTTTGCCGGCGAATGGCTGCTGCCGCAGGAGATTAGTGCGTTCACGCTGACCCGAATGCGGCAGATTGCTGAACAGGAACTCCGTACGGAGATCCGGGACGCGGTGGTCACGGTTCCGGCCTATTTTACCGACAAACAAAAGAGTGCGACATATGAAGCGGCGCTGCTGGCAGGACTGTACCCGCGGCAGTTAATCGCAGAGCCGACGGCGGCGGCAATCTGTTACGGCGTGGACACGTGGAACCCTGACCGTCGAGTCTACCTGGTCTACGATCTGGGCGGAGGCACATTTGATGTTTCGATTATCGAGGTGGAGGGCGAGCGGATTGATGTTATTGCCACGTCGGGGGACCGCCGCCTGGGCGGCAGCGATTTCGATAACGCCATTACCGAATGGGCCATGAACGAGCTGAAGCGGGATGGATTGGACGTGCTGCAGGTTCCCGCAGGCAGGGAACTGCTCAAGCAGGCCGCGGAAGAGGCCAAGATCCTTCTCAGCTCGTATCAAGAGACGAAGCTGAATCTGGCAGAAGTCTATCCCAATCGGCCGCCGCAACTCATTTTGACCCGCGAGAAATTCCTGGAGCTGATTAATGCGGACCTGCGAAAGTCCCTGAGCTTTGTCGATGACGCGTTGGAGCGTGCGCAACATAATCGCAATATTGCCCGCGAGGACGTCTCGGCAGTACTTCTGGTGGGTGGATCAACACGGATTCCTAAAGTCCGCGAGATGCTCGCCGAACATTTTCTCAAAGATGCATCATTTGTGCGAGCCGATGCGGATCCTGACGCCGTGGTGGCGCGTGGCGCGGCTGTCGTAGCCCACCGGTTTGAGCCCACGCCGCCACCCTTCGACATTACCCGGCCAACGGACGACGCGTCGAATATTCGACTGGCGGATGACGGCTTGGTGATCGGGCTAATTACGGAGCATTCGCTCGGCGTCGGGACTGCTAACCACGATCTCGTGGACAAGATCGTCACTCAGGGCACCAGTATTCCGGTCACGGTGACCAAGAGCGGCTACACCAATTCGGGCCAGGGAAGCTATACCATGGTTCCCGTTTGTCAAGGCGAAGGCGATTACCTGCCGCAGAACACCAAAATCGGTGAATTAAAAATTGGGCCTCACGCCGCGTCTCCACCGGGAACGCATCAGTTTGAAGTAACCTTTGCGTTGGACGTGAATGGACTTTTGACGGTGAGCGTTCGTCACATCAATGAGAACAAGACGTACACAGATCAATACGTTCGCAAGACCAGCGTCGGCGGCCTGGCCGCGCTGGTTCCGCTTTACAACCGCATCCTTCGTTATTATTTTGGAGCCGGAGGCGCCACTGATTTGAACCTTCCGCCGCCACAGCTTGATGATCACCGAGCCCCAACCGATGACTCCACCACGCCGCGGGAAACTCCGCCCTATCCGGGCACGGAGGGCAAGAGTCTTCCACGTCCCGGGGCAGCAGCTTCACCCACGCTTGTTGAGGTTTCCGGAAATGTCCCGGAAGCTTTCAAGAGCCTTGTGCGGCGATCCCAGAAACTTCTGCTGTCCAAACTGGATGTTCAACTCGCGGAGCGCTTTAATCGGTTTGTCAGTGCGCTGAATGCGAGTGCATCCAACGAGAAGCTGGAGGAACTGGCTGACGAACTTGAGGATGCCTATCACGATGCCCGCACGCAGTCCTGATCTTCCTCGCGAGTTGGACATTGACTTTATGGGTGACGGGCGCAAACGCGTGGTTCGTGTCGGTTCGGCCATGTGGGGTCACGTGTTCGCGGCAGAGCCAGAGCGCACGTTCTACCGGATTATTCCGTTGGCATACCTGCCAACTTGGGAGATGCGGCAAAAGGCTGTGGCTCTTGTCGGTCGCGATCCGTTGCCGGGATTGCCGCGCTACCTGCGGGCGGAGCAAGTTACCATCGCGGACGATGACGGGTATTTTGTGATCGAGTATCAGGTGGTGTCCGCAAGCGCGCCAGCTTTCGACTTAGAGACGGCTGACCCGCTTCGCAGGCTGGAACGGGTGTGTGCAGTGATGAATGAGCTTGGGGCCTGGCGCCAGCGGTTGGATCAGGCGCTCTTTCTCATGCCGTCGGATATTGTCTTCGTAGACAACATTCCCATCCTGCTGTTTACGCCGGATTGGGGGCTGCCGCCCCTTGACGCGATCTTTCAAGAGCCGATCCGATCCCGCTATCTGCCGCCGGAGGCCATCACGGGCAAGGATTCAATTCTCTGGCGTGGCAATAGCGACGTCTTTTCGCTGGGGATGATCGCGCTGCAGTGTTTTTACACCCTTCCTCTTGCCGACGATTCTGAAACGGCGTTGATGCTTGCAGCAGCGGGTTCAGTCCCCGAACTGTCCAGTCAGCCGGGCACATTGCCTTACTGGATGTACAAGGCTCCGGGCTTGCAGGAGGCGCTGAAACTATTGTCCCGGACCGTTTCCTCTGCTCGCGTGCGCAGCGCCGTCGAACCCTTTTCGCTGGCCCGGTCGCTGAATCAATGCCGTACCCGCATGCTGCCGGAGCGCGCCGCCGAAGAACTGCGCCAGATGGGACAGTCGCGCGAGGCCTTCAACCTGCTTCATGATGCGATGCTGGTCCAAACCACGCATGAGCTTGCGTTACTGGCGGGCGAGATCGCGCTGCACGATCTGAATGATCCGCTGGAAGCCATTGACATTCTCGAAAAAGCCATCGAGCGGGATCACCATCGCGTCGCCGCTTACGTGCACCAGTTTGAGGCGATCAGCAAGCTGACTCGATTACTCAATGAATTTCGGCTGCTTGAACAGGCTCCGTCCGCGCGAGAACGCATGGACGACCTGATCTGGCGCGACTTCAACCGGATGGACGCGGATCAGCAGCGGGATAATGAGGTCGCGATGAGTCGGTATTTTCTCTTTCGCCGTCAGTATGAGGCAGCGGCTCATTTTATCTTCCCGCGGTTGCGCATGGGCGCGACACACATGTGGTGGAAGTTTGACTTGAATCTCAATTACGTACGCGCATTGGCCGGGCAGCAGCGAATCGCCGAGGCGTCAGCGTTGCTGCGGTACGTTGCCGGCAAACTGGACTTTGCCCGCCAGGGCAAGACCCTGGCTCATCATGAAATCACGCGTTTAGATGCCGACGTGCGCGAACTGGCCGACCAACTGAGTGTCGAATTGTGAAGCACTTATGTTCTCGCATGTTTTCCTTCCGGCGGCTTGCAGCGTCTGCATTAATACTGTTGTGCCTGTTTTCATTGTCGCGCATCCGGGCTGCGGATTCAACCCTCGGAATTCATTCCACGACACAGTCCGCGGACTCAATATGTGGATGCTGCGGCCGATCGCTCAAGACTGCCGCGCGGCTTTCCGATACCACCCTTACCCCATTGCTGGAGCAGAGAGCCCGGCAGGTTGCAAGCCGGGAGCGATGGACAACCATACTGGCCGGGGCTGGACTGCTGGCCCTGGTCGTGTTCTATTTTGCAGTGCTGGTCCCACACCGTCGCCGCCGGCCTCTGACAGAGGCCCTGCGGCGGCTAACGGCTGCTTCACTCTCGGAAGCAGAACTTCAGGCCATTGAATCGCTGTTGGATCGGGCTCTGACGGCCGGGTTGCGCCGAACCGATATCGCGGAGGTGCGCTTTCATCTGGCGTTTGTCCGAACACAACTCGGGCGGTACAAAGAAGCCTTGGGGGTGCTGAGTGA
The DNA here is from genome assembly GCA_964370805.1 of uncultured Alphaproteobacteria bacterium. Classification (GTDB taxonomy): domain Bacteria; phylum Electryoneota; class RPQS01; order RPQS01; family RPQS01; genus CAYJKM01. The sequence continues at coordinate 38,829 of CAYJKM010000002.1, forward strand.
CTTGAAGGGCGAGCCCAAACGGCGCAAGGAGATTGTCTATCTCGAACTGTATCTGCACTCCCGTCTGGAAGAGTATGTCGAGATGGAGCAGATTTTCGAGCAGCGCGGTAGTGTCCTCGATGGTTATCTAGACACCGCGCTGATGATGGGGATCGCGCTGCTGCATCTCGGGCGGCAAAACTGGAAACGGAGGGATATCGAGCAAGCCGTGCGCTATTTCGAGCGCGTCCGATCTCTGGGCGTATTGCTGGATGAAGTCCCTGCTAACGTCGGTGATCACCAGATTCTCCTCGGAGTGCTGGTCTTATTTGACAAGGATGTTGTCGGTGCACGAGCGCACTTCGACGGCGCGAAAACGTCGGCGGAAGCGAACACTGTCACGTCGTTGCAGGCCGAATTAGGGCTGCTGCTCTGCGATTGGATTTCCGAGGAGATGCCGGACATTGACGGCGGGCTGCTCCAAGCCGTAGGGATGATGGAGCAGCAATTCGGCTTCCCGCGCGATTCGCAACATGAAGGCGAAGCCGCTGACACCGCAGAGCATCTGGCCGGCGAGAATTTGGAGCGGCTTTATGTAGCGCTGCTGCTTTGGCATGCCGTCTCTTTGATTTACACGTGGTTCCGGCTTCCCGCGAAGACCCGACTGCCCGAGACAGAACTGAGACAACTGGATGAGCGCGTGGAAAAAGTAAAGCAGGCCGACCCAGAGCTCGGAGATCCATACCTAATCCAAGGATTAATCCGCTACTACTTTGCCACGGACAATGATTCCAAGTGGCGTGCGGTGGAGTGCTTGGACACGGCTGTTCAGAAAGGGGCCCAAGTCCCGGAGGTCATAAGTTTGGTCGCCAGCGAAAAGCGGCTGGATGAACTGGAGCGCGACCGGCTCGGGCGATTCTTGGCGCTGGTAAAGTCATGGTTGTCCAATCGTACGGTGCCGGATTCGATTCGCCGCCATCTGCAGGAAGAGCTGGCGAGATTCGACCGCTTCCATGTGCTTCAAGATGTCGAAATAGCCGGGGCGGATGAAGATATCGAGCCGTCGGTAAAGGATATCCGGAATCGCAGCGAGATTGTTCGGAAGCGAGTGCAGACCATCATCGGACAACTCCTCAAAACCGCGGAAACGACAGAGGCCACGGCCATCAACGAGCATCTCACACAGATATCCTCCGAAACAACAAAGATTGAAGAAGCAGTGAAGCAACTCGACAATCTGGAAGGGGAACTCATGCTGCAGGCCGGGCAATTCCTTTTGAAAGAAGAAGATGAGCTGCCGCCAATCCTGCCGCAAGCGGGGGAGTCCGAGCCATGAAGCTGATGCGCAAGCAGACTGTTCCTGCGAAGACGTGGTTGCTCGAGCAGCTTGAACGCATCGAGTATCAGCGCAAGGACAGCCACGAAGAGATCCAGGCTGAGCAGATGAATCTCGCGGGTTCGTTGTTGCTCCTGACGGGTATCAACCATGAGCACGAATATGAGGTTTGCACTCAGCTCGCGTCCCATCTTCTCGAAAAGCTCCCGACTCCCAGGCTGAGCGATGAATTCGACGAAGAATAAGTGATTGGACAAGTAAGCAGATCATGGCGAAGTTCAGCAAAAAGATGCCCGATCTTCTCGCCTCTGTGCCGGAATCGGTGCTAACCCCGGAGGCGCTGCCGGGCGCGCCGTCTTTCGAGGCGGAGCTGGATAAGCCCGCCGTCGATTTTCGGGCGGCCGTCGAGGCAATCTTTGAAGCGGCCCGCGCCGCACGCGACCCCGAGCAAGACAACCGGCCGGTGCCGGCACCGGGTGCGGACGGCGGCATCGTCGTCGAAGCGGGGCCCGCCGGGGCAAAACCGGCCGCAGAGCAGGTGTTGGAAGAAGCCAAGCAACACATGGTCCGAAGCGAGTGGATGGAGGCGCTTGCTCTGCTGGCAAAGCTTCTGGCGACGGATCCACGGCACGGGGAAGCTCGCTATTTGCGAGCGTACTGTCAAGCCGCGTTGAACGAACCGAAGGAGGCGCTGCGCGAACTTGCATGGCTTGATGTGACGGCGGCAAGCAAAGCGCTTGCGGAACAGGCGATGGCTCTACGCGTGCACGTCCGCACGATCCTGCTGCTCGGCGCACTATACGAGTTGGTGATGTCCACTGATGCAGCCACCTCGAAGGGAATTCGCGAGTTAAAGCAACTTATCGAACTCGATCCGGAATGCGGACAATTCCACTTTTTGTTGTGCGCGCTTTATGTCAAAGAGAAGCGATTCAAGGAGGCATTGCGTGCGCTGGACGCTGCCGAGCAATTTGCCGATGCCGCCGCACACGAGGCCCTGGGACAAGCACGGCGCCAGATCCTCAGGCAGCACCTTGTCGAATTGTTGCAGCCGGCCGTGGAACAGTTCAAGCGGGAACGCTTTGCTGCCGCCCGGAAGGCTCTCGCGGCGGTGCCGGAATCGTATCGATCGCTTCCGCTGTTCGCTCGCTTTGACCGCCACATCGCCACCTTCGAGCGTGGTCTGCTGGGCATCTTTCACCGCAAAGTCAGCAACTGGCGCCAGTCGGTGCCGGACTCCGGCCAGCGCGAGGAGTTGTATCAGCTCTTGGTCGGCACGGAGCTCGACCAAGCCAAGCAAGCCATTGCAGAGAAAAAATTCCCTGAGGCGGTCCAGAGCATGCGCAGTGCTCTGACGTATGCGCCGGATTTCCCGCAGGCGCATTTTCTCTTAGCACTCGCGCTGCATAACGATTTGGGTCAACAGATTGGTACGCGTCGGCCGCCGCCGCCGATTGAAACCGCGATTGCCGGTTTCGAGGAGGCTCTGCAGCATGCCCGACAAAGCACGACCGATGACCAAATCACGCTGGCGCGGCCGCTGGTTGATGCTATCGAAGACATTCTGGCCAAGCTTGGCGAGCAAAAGCTTGTCAACGATCTCCTGGCTTCCTTTCGCGAATTGGCGGAACGTCTTAAGCCCGGAATTCGGTCGGTGGAGGATCACCAATGGGCTTGCCGCAAGGTGAAAGAGCTGCGCGAGCGAATTCAGCGGGAATCGCCGCAGGTCCGGTCTGCCGATGCGGTGAAGAGCTTGAAGGAATTGGAAAAGGCCTGCGCGCACAGCGCATCGCAGCTTGAATCCATGAAGGGAGCCATCCGCGAAGCGGAGACGGTCAAAGCTCGCTATGAGGAGTTCAAGCAATGCATGGAAATCCTTAAAGCATTTCACGGACAATTGCCGCCCCAGGTTTTTTATCAGACCCGGCAGGATCTGCAGAACCTGCTCGAGAAAGTGAACAAAGATATCGCCCGCGCGGCGACGTCCGAAGCGCGGCGTGCTCTGCAGGAACTTCAGGCCGCGATCGCAACGACATTGTCTCATTTCGTCGGCTGAGTCAGGAAACGCGTGGAGTAGATTGCCGGATGGATCAGCAACCCGCCGCTTACGACATTTTTATCAGCTACGCTCACGAAGACGCAGATTGGGTGAAGTCAAATCTCTACGAGCCGCTGCTCCGCTGCCGCACGGCCGAGAACCGGCGGCCCCGGGTATTTTTTGATGAAGACGGCGTCCTGCACGGCCATAGTTTCGTGGACGTACTGGCAAGCGCAATTCAGCACAGCTGCAGAGTGGTGCCCGTCTACTCCAAAGCCTATTTTCAGAGCGCCATGACAGAGTGGGAGTTGAAGAAGTTCTTTCAACGCGCGCCAACGAACGCGGACGGCGTCATCTGTCCGCTGCTGATCGAAGAAGATGCCGAACGGCAGATCTGGTTCTTCATTGATCACATTCAATACCGCCGCGTGATGCTCCATCCGGACTGGTTTCAGAATCTTGCCGCCACACTCGATTTGAGAATTGATGACGCCGCGCGGACATCGCTGCGTTTTATCGAGGAGCCCTCGCCCGCGACCGTCAACCTCACGATGCCGCCCGTAAAAGTGGCCGTGACCGGCGATGGCCAGACCATGGACTATAACGACGAGATCTGCCTGGTCTCGGAAAAGGGGACGCTCCAGGGGACGACGGCCCAGCGCGCGCAAAACGGTCATGCTACCTTTAGAGATTTGTCCTTTCGCGAACCGCTGCAGGCGACGCGATTGATTGCTTTCTCCAGCGGTCACGAGGCGGCAATGAGTCAACCGTTTGACGTGATCACACCGCAGGAAATCGCGAGCAATGCGCAGCCGGGAGTCCCGATTGCGGCTCACGGCCAAGCTTTCTTCTTCGAAAACGGCCAGGCGCTGGCGGTGTTGGAGCAGAGTCACATCTCGATCTGGGACATCGCGGGCAATCGGCTGGGCCGGAAGGAAATTCAGGGCCATCCGCGTTTCATTCGATTTTCCGAAAGCCTTGCTGCAGTCGCGACGTGGGAAGGACAGGTTTACGTGCTCAATGCCGATGGCAGATGCTCTGATTATGGCCCGGCAGGTAACCACGTGAGTTCGTCACTGCGCGTGCCGGGGAGCATGATCATCCGGAACGAAGCCGCATTCGTCGGCTACTGGAACGGTGAGATCATTCGGTTTGAGTTGGAAGGTAAGCAAGAGAAGTGTTTCGCGCATGACGCGGGCGTACAAGCGATGGCCATGGACGGAGATGCTGTCTACGTGGCGGGCTTGGATGCTCAGCTCAGTGTCTATCGGGGTGCCATGCAAGTGTTCAGTGCCCCGCTGGACCCCGTACTCCTTTTCATCAAAGTCTGGGAAGCGTGCGTGCTCATTGTAGGGCGTGAAAGGGTTTTCCGCTATGCACCGTTCGGCGGGCAAATTCACACAGTGACGGCGCCTGTATCTCCCATTACTCAGGTTATCGAGGATGGCGAGTTTCTGATGCTCATGAACCGCGAGGGCACGGGCGTACGTTACGACTCTCAATTGGCCGTACGCGGCCGCTTCGCGACGACTCCCGGGGCAAAGCCGGTTGCTGTTTCCCGCCGCCACGGTACCAATTGCGCAGTGTTCACCTATCCGGATGGAACGAATGCTCTGCTCATCGGGCGACGCATCGTCTATTGTCAGGCCGGCGGCACCCTTGCACTGGCTCCGGAGGCTCGATTGATTGCCGTCGGCGGTCAACACGGCATCCGCATACTTGATGGAAGTCACCTGGATGAGCTGATTCAGGGAGGAGTACGTGAGGCTGCCGCCGACTAAGGACTCGACGCGACTATCCGAGCGAATCAAATGGCTGGACGCACGGTGTCGTACGGAAGACAAGACCGCAACCGATATCGAGGCGCTGGCCGAAGCGCATTTCCGTTTTGCGCTTTGTCCGGACACCACGCCGGCGGAAACCGTTCGTCGTCTTCGCCGCGCTATCCGGCTCGATTCGACCAATCCCAAATTCCCTTACCATCTCGCGCGTGTGTTGTTGAGTCACGGCAAGCTCAGCGTGGCCTCCAAATGGATCAGGCGTGCCGCAGACCTCTGTCCGACCAGCCATCGCATTTGGACGCACGTGTGTCTCTTACAGCTTGAGCTCAATTTCCAATACTACGGAGATCGAAAGTACGAACCCGATGACCTCCGCCGACGGGCATCACGGATTTTTGAGGCCGTGCGAAACGGGGAGGACGCAATTGACCGCGAGCTTCTGACGTTTAAGCCCCCGGAGAGTCGGGCATATCGCGAAGAGCGTATGCACCGGACAGACCATCACGCTCCCGAGGAAAGCCGGGCAGCGGTCAGCGCGGAGACAGTCGCAGAGGTGCCGAACGATGCTGGACTGAAGGATAGCGCGAAGTTGCTTCGCACAACGGTCAACAGAATGCTTGATCCGAGGCGTTGTCGCTGGAGTGGTCTGTATGAACTTGAGATCGAGTCACATCTTGAAGCGGAGGCAAACCAGGCCTCCGCTCATAAGATGCTGCCCCTGCTGCAACAAGTGGCGGCACTGGCGACCGCCTCACCGCGCCGCGCTGCATCCTTTGCAATTCTTGCCGTACAGTGGCTCGTCTGTGGATATCCGGTGCGAACCATCCGGGAGCTTTGCCCGCCTGATCCCGACGGGGCATCCAATCCTGCCGCGGAGCTTCTTGATCTTGTCTGTCGAATTCGCGAAGCAAAGGACTCCGACGTCCTCGCGATGCTGGCTCAGGCCGCGCGGACCGAAATGTTGCCGCCATATCTGATTGCTGCCCTGCACCGGCGATACGTGCTGGGTAGGAGCCTCGAGTTCAAGCTCTATTCGAGTTATCGCCGCATGCAGCGACAACTCAGGGCCCTGTCTCAGATTCCAGCCGGTACCGCCATGCCGGATGCATTGAAGCGGGAGGCCGGTGCCAGTGTGAAACGCGTGGAGCATGCCATCGAGTCGCTGAATGTCTCATCCTTCAAGACACTGGACAGCGACGACATATTCGCCGTGACGGAAGCTCTTTCGCCGGAGGAAGCATGCCGTCAACTAAAACGCCTAACCGATACTGCGGAACGCCTGAAAACACAATCCGACCGGCTGTTTGAATCTGCAAAAGCAGACAGCTCGTGGACCGGGGCGCAACTCCGCACAGCTCATGATATCATCCCTTTGCTCACGCGGAAGGCAGGGGAGGGACTGAGCGAACTTGACAAGATACAGGAGGGTTTGCGGGCCCTCGAACTATTGGAATGCCGTGCGGAGATCAGCACGCAGATTCAGCAATGTCAAAGAGTCTTCAGAGAAGTCGCAATGACCGGAAGGCTGAGCAAGGCACTGCGGCGAATTGAGAAAGATCTAAATCTTACGCCTCCACTCGGCGAAGGCGACGACGAGCTGGAACGGCTGGAGTCTCGGGCCCGGGACATAACTCAGCGAATCCACGGGCGTCTTGCGGCGGCGCAAGAAGCCTTGACCATCTACCCACAAGACGTGCAGGTTGCGCCCCCCATAAGAAGACTTCGCGCGCTGATTGAGCAACAAGCTGCGGAAGCCCAGTATCGTCTTGGGCATCTCGATGTCGCTCGGCGGCTATGGTTGGAGATTCTCCGAACCGATGCCACGCATGTGTCTATACTGCGGAATCTCGCCGTAAGTGACTCCTGCAGCATGGATACCGGGCGGAGTTCCGCGTCCTGGTCACGTTACGCGGAAGCGCTGTATTACCTCGACGTCGTGGCCGGCGATCCCGTGTTGCATGCTAAGGAACGCGTCGACCTTCACCGGCAGATTGCCCGCGCGTACGGATCAACCTTCCTCAACAGCAAGCGCGACCCACGTTGGATCGACAGCATCGATGAGCGGGATGTGATTGCCGGCTTCACAAACGTCGCGCGCATCCGAGCCTATGCCAATCACCGGCTGCTCGAAGCGTTCAATGCCAAGCTGCTTTTCCGTAGCCCGGTGCTCTCCCTGGGTGTGGGAAGGACCGAATCGGCAGATCAGTTCGATGCGGCAAACCAACAGCTCCACGCATTCGCCGAAGCCTGCCGATCCATGTTTCCGCCCCGGACGCGTGATTCGTTCGTCAAGCTGTGCCAAGACCATTTCGACCGAGCGCGTGACTCATGTCGAAAGGTCGACAGTCTGACGCTCCAGGCCGACCCCGGTTATGACGGAGAAAAAGATCGGCAGAAGGAATGGCTCGGAGACGTGCTCGACTTACGATACCGGTTGAGCGTTATCGGATCGGTCTGCAAAACGCTGGTCGGAAGCAGTGCACTAATCGGGTTGATTGAATTGGCTTTCCGGCTGGAAGAGATTCCGCTGGGTCTCAGTCGAACGCTTCTTGACGAGGTGGCACGGACGTTCGCTCCGCAAAACCCAGATCAATTTGTCGCCAACCTGAACCGGACGAGAGAATCATTGGTTGTTAATCTGGCCGCGTACCTGTTCCGCGAGGATCATGATGCCGCCGACAGGAAGCAGCGAGATGTCCAATATCTTCGCCTGATCAACCGCTGGATCCGCAATCCCGCTCTGGAGAAGTATCTGCCTTTCCTCGATGATCCGGTGCAATTCTACTCTGAAGATATATCTTTCTGCGTTCAGAACGGGGCACGGTTTGCTTCCATGTCGGATACGGAGCGAAAAAAGTTCGAGCATGGAATGTCGGAACTACAACGGTGGTGCGACCACTGGCCGCATATCACGGGCCCGGCCCGGCGGCTTGGTCCTCTGCTGGCGATGGCAAAGAAACCGACGGCAGCCGTCGCGGTGTTAAAGAACGCCGAACAAAACGGTTTCTATTCTGAGGGAGTGGCGGAGTGCCGGTCATTCCGAAAGCGCATTCAGTGACCTTGATGAAGATCACACAGTCGATTGTTTGTGCGCTTTGCAGCGCTCGTGAAAGATGGGCAGGACATGAGATTTTCGATCATGCCTTGCCATCCAGAAAGGCGTGATCAAAAGTGTGATGCGATCGTAGCAGCCCTGGAGCGATTCTCTCACACAGGCAAAATAACCGGTGTGTTCTGCAAGGCAGCTTCATCAGCTGCCCTATTCATTTACTGATGTCCAGCCGGTGGGATCTTGGCGGAATCATGCTGAATCCAATGCCGCACGAGGTCCGCGAGGACGACCAGCTTGTTGACCTGACGTTGATGGAGTTTCGGATCCTGATGGCACTCGTCTTGCGACCGGGTCGGGTCTTCTCCCGCGAACAGACTCAGTTAGCTGAATCGAGGTCCTCACACCGACTCGCAGAAAAAGCCGATCCGCTGTCCAACGATAACATCCATATTTACAACATTTTTCGTATAATTCTTCGTGACTGACTGCCCCGAGTGCCCCGAGTCGATTCTCGGCGGCTGACGGCAACCTTTGTTCAAATGCGTAGCGATGAGTAGCAGCCAATGAATTGTGGCCAGCCAATTAATCCGCGGCACGATAACTCTGACAAAATCCGTCATATTGTACTCGTTTGCGATCCTTCATTGACTTTCCTTTTCAAGTTGGTTAACTTCTAAGGAATGCTGTAATTCTCGAATTCTCCGTTCTGCAGATACTCTTTGACTTACGAAGTCTTTTCTCCGTGAAACACTACCAAAGAGCAGAACACGCCGCTGCAGCATCCATATATTCTTGATTACATTGAAGTTATCAGTAGTTAGTCTGCTCTGAACGTCGCCGTTCGTTCCTTCACTGTCCGCAGAACCTGTCTTCCCTCCATGCACTCCGACCCCCTGCCATCTCATTCGTCCGTAGATCTTATCACCCGTCTGCTGATCCGTTGGGTGCGATCTTATCAAGTTCTGCGCGCACCCTTTGGTCCGAGCAAGTGCAAGTTCCACCCGACGTGTTCCGAGTATATGCGCTTGTCCTTACTGCGTTATGGCTGGTGGAGAGGAACATGGAGGGGCTTGTGCCGCATCGCGCGTTGCCGGCCGGGGACGGTCAAAGGTGAGGATTGGCCATGAGTTTCTGGCGAGAAACCGAGTTTGTCGGGCGCGTCGTTTCGGTGCCTGAGGTCTACGAGTTTCAGTCGCGCCCGCAGAGCGGACAAACCGGCAGCGTACGCCGCTTAATGTTTCGTCTGGAAGAACCTTCCGGCCGAGTTTGGGCCGTGCGTTACGAAGGACCCATTGAGGGCAGCCTGCAGCTTGGTGACTTGATCGCTGTGTTTGGTTACACCCGCGCCCACGGTACGATTCGCGCCACGCGAATCTTTCATGACGGCGGCGCTCGACCCGTCCGTATCACCGGCATGAGCCGGATGTGCCTTTTGGCGCTGGTTTGCACGCGCTGCCCGGGACTATTGCTGCCGTTCTACGCAGTGCGAGATTCACTGCTCTCCCGTAGTCACGTCGGACGATACGTCATCTCCCGCTACTATCAAATCAGTCAAACCCTCTGCCTGCTCTGGTTGGATCTTGCTATAGACCCGCACACAGATGGCACGCGAGCCTGAGCGCATTCACAAGCGGTTTGCGGATTTGAAGCCGACTCAGGAGCCTGAGCCGGATTTTGTCGCGGCGCGTCGCATACTGCTGAGGGGCGATTCACCATCGCCGCCCGATGCCGCATTCCCCGTGCAGCACGACGAAAGAGGATGGTGGCGCATCCGCGAATGTGCGGTCGCCATGGATCCGGCTAATCCCGAAACGGAAGCCCTTGCGGGGTCGTGGTTGCCGGTGTTGGCGCAACGCGAGCGGCCGGTGACGTTGGCTCTGAGCCGCCTGTCGTCAGAATACGTACTTGCGGTAAGTGAATCACCGCACGGTGAAGCAACGCGTCTGGCTTTGGAAAGCGCGTATCCCGGCATCGTGCTCGCGCCGTGGTCACCGCCACGCTTGAGCGGCGGCGCGTGGGGGCGGATAACCGGAATTCCGGCCGCCGATCACAAACCCGCTCAACTGCCGCTCAACCGAATCCTTGACAGCTCATTATCCGTTGATTTTGTGCTGTGGGTGCAGCTCGTGCCGCTGTCGTCAGGCGAGATGGTGTCGCTGGTCGAGCAGCTTAAGCGCGCGGAAGCGCTGGCCCGCCGTTACGCGTCCGGAACGCTAACGATCTCGCAGCAACAAGCGAGTCTGCGGAGTGTGAGCGAGCAGCGCGATCAGGCGAACGCCGAAGCGGCGCTGTTTCTTGATCAGGTCACGCGTGCCTTGAAACGCATGCAAAATGGACTGGCAACGGGTTTGTGGCGTTGGAGCGGAGTGCTCTGGGCGCCGACCCGTTCACTTTGTGATCAACTGGGTGGTTTATGCCGCGGACTCTGGGGAAGCACAACGTCGGAAGGCGAAACCGTGGAATACGCTCCCATACGGCTTGCATCTTCCACCGTGAGCACCGGCAGTATCGTGCAGATCCCTGCAAGCCAATCCGTCGGCGATACCCCGTCCATTCAGTCCATTGTCACGTCGGACGAATTGCGAAGCGTGAGCCACCTGCCCACTCGCGACGCCCCCGGTTACACAACATATCCGCTGGTACGCTTTGCTACGGCTGTGATGAGTGTACCCGCCGGAGCGGCAGCTGTAAACGTGGGAACGGTGCTGGACATCTCGCGGGAGACCGGACTCTCCTGGTCACTGACGTTAAGCGCCCTGACGCACCATTGTTTTGTCACCGGCACCACCGGCTCGGGCAAAAGCAATACCTGCCGTTATCTACTCGAGCAGCTGCATGCTCATGGCATTCCGTTTTGGGTACTGGAGCCGGCCAAACGCGAGTATCGCAGCCTGCTCAAGCACCGCGCACTGCGCGACCGCGTGCGAGTCTACACGCCGGGCAACGAGCGGGTTGCCCCGTTGCGCTTGAATCTGTTTCAGCCTCCGGCCGGCACGCTGCTGTCTGAGTGGATTGGCGGCTTGAAAACAGTCATTTCGAGCAGTTTTGCTTTGTATGGATCTATGCCGCAATTGCTCGAACGGTCGCTGTACCAAGCCTATGAGGAGCAGGGGTGGAATACGGCGCGCGACGTGGTCTCGGCGAAAGAGTCGCGTGCGTTTCCGACATTGACGTCCTTCGTTGCCACTCTGACGACGGTCATAGATGAAGCCGGGTATGGCCGCGAACTTTCGGCCGACTTTCACGGCGCGCTTACCACGCGCATCCGAAGCTTGACATTAGGCAGTACCGGGGCGATGCTTAACTCAACGGTTCGCTGTGACGTGCGCGAGCTGCTGTGCTATCCCACGATCTTTGAATTCGCATCGGTCACGAACGATCAGGAGCTGTCGCTGCTGATGGGGGTGTTGCTGTTAAATCTCGCCGCCGTGCGACGCAGCGACGGGTCAAGCGCAAACCTGAAGCACCTGCTCGTATTGGAGGAAGCGCATCGCCTGTTGCCGGCATTGGGGCCGCTTGCCGAGACCAGCGAAGTGGCGCAAACGCGAAGCCAGGCCGTCAACCTGTTCGTGAATATGCTTGCCGAGCTGCGTGCATCAGGGCAGGGCTTTGTTCTGGCCGATCAATCGCCGGAGAAAATCGTCAGCGACGCTTTGAAGAACACTGGCACCAAGATCGTCCATCGTTTGCCGGATCTTCCTGACCGGAACGCAGTCGGCAATACCATGGCGCTTACGGCTATCCAGAAAACCGCGCTGGCGCGACTGAACAAAGGGGCGGCGGTTGTTTATACGGAAGGCCCCACTCCGGCCGCGCTGGTGCATGTACCGCTGATGCTAACGCTGCCGCCTGTGACGGATGAAGAGATCCGCAAGAGCATGGCTCCGCATCTGCTCGTGGAGCAGACCGCTTCTGCCGGCCCGGCCTTGTCAGCGAAGATCACAACGCCCGAACGACCGGAACAAAGCGAGACGGGATTGTTTCGCGGCGTGGAGTTGCTGCGCTGCTTGCTTTCCGGCAAGACCCCTGATGACCTGCAGCCGGATCAAGTCCGTCAGTACGTCGCCGACCGCGCTGCATTTTTGCGGATCGAAACGGGGGAAGCTGATCGGCTTCAACATCTGCTCTTGGATGCCGCTGATCGAACATTGACAAATGACCAGAACAGGCGGGCCTGGGAGCAGTTTGCGGCCGACATGTCCCGGCTGATGCTGGCGAAGCGCCACGAGCAAACCCGCTGCGCGGATTGCCCGTCGCATGTTTGCTATGGCGCAGAGACGGAAGGCATGATGGCTTCCGTAGCCTGGTGGCAAGCCCTGCGTCAATCGCTGGAGAGCGGCGATGCCGCCGCTCTGCGCGAATTCTCGACGGCAGTTGCGCATCATCCGGACATGACCATGGATTCATCGACGGAACCTGTGCGCAGCGCACTCGTGCGGTGTCTGGGCATCCGCGTGCTCGCGGAGTTTGACTTTGCCGAACCATGGGCCACATTCAACCGGTTAGGATAGTGATATGATTCGAAAAGATCTGCCGGAGTCTCGCGTTGAGCGAGAAGGGCAAGCCGTTGAACGCCGGGAGACCGAACGACCGGAACACTCGCTGCAAACGGAAAAACGTCATGTGGAGCAGCGCCTGCGCCTCTCTATGGCGGACGCCGTCGCGGATCGCCGCGGCCTTTCCCCGGCGGAGCGCGGAATGCTGCGCTCCGATGCCCTGCGTACCCGGAACCGTCCGCGCGAAGGAGCCTGGCAGCCGGATCAGCAGAAAGTGGATTGGCATGACTTCCGCGATGAAGAACGGGCGATGGGCGAGGTAACCGATTTCCTGCATCAGGAAGATGCTTTTAAGCGGGAGAATTGGGTCAAAGCGTCTCCGCTCGAACGCGAACTGGCATTGAACCGCTTGAACCAGACCTGCGAGCGCGCGCACCGCGTGGCAGGGCCGATTGACGTGCGCGGAAAAGATCTTGCTGAAGGCGGTGGTTTGATCGAGCGCGGCAACTTCGACCCGGAAGAATGGGGGACTGAGGTAAACCGCAAATTGCTCAGGGAAGATGATCCGCGCGCCGCGATTGAAGTCACGCTGCACGAGTTTCGCCATTCGATGCACGAAACGGCGTATCAGCGCGGGCTTCGCCCGCCCTACAGCGACGGCACGGACGTGCTTCCGAACTCGGCCAAATCGGAAGCCGTGCGCCGTAATCTGGAGACGGGCTATGTGGATCCGGTGCGGGCGGATGCGGATCCCACCGGTCAATCGTGGCAGCATTATGAGGGACAACCTTCCGAACAGGACGCCCGCGCTTACGCTCGCCGCGTCATGCAGGAATGGCAATCGCGAGGTTTTGAAGCGTGAGCGGCCTTGTGCGCGGTCCCTCGAATTGCTTGGGCGCATTCTTCTTCGCGTTCGTGTGGCAAGTGGTCGCCGCCGTGTTTCACGGCTTGACTCGCGCCTATGTGATGGTACTGGAGTTGGCAACGGGGGTAGTGAACTGGCCGGCTTACGCAACATCATGGCTTAAGGTGCTGGGAGTCATGACCGGGATGGTTGCCTTTCTCGGCATGATTGCGCTCTGTTTGCAGCTCCTGGCGGCGGGAGTCAGTACACGCATCGAAGTACCGCTGGCGGCGTTCGGTTTGCAATTGGGAATGATTATCGTGCTCTTATTCGTGACGCGATTCTGCTTTCGGCGAATGATATGAAACTATTGTTGAAGGGTCTGGCATGAGTTCAGAAGTCTCATTTGAGGTAGCCGTGCCGGCGGTTGTGGTCGCCGGAGTTGTTGTCGGCGGGACCTATGCCGCAATTGCGCTCGGCAGCGCCGTCAAGGAGGGATTGGATTGGATTTCTGACGGCATTGCCGACGAAATCAACAAGCAGCGCGAAGCCGAGTTAGCGCGACGGCGCGAGTTCGAACAGCACCGCGCAGCCTTGGGAGCGGCCGCGACGACCCACCAACAGGAACTCCGCGCGGCAGCCGGCACTCTTGCCGACGCGCAGAGTCCGGAACAGTCGGAAGCCGAAGCTCAGGCGGCGCGCGCCGAGTTGCAGCTGCTGCTTGTGGCGAACACTCATGACCGCTCGCGGCTCCAAACCGAATTGCAGGAGATCTTGGCGGCCATGCGCGGCGCAGCGACACTCGATAGTACCCTGCGGCCCCGGCTGCAACGGCTGCGCGACCAAATTGAGCAGGCCGTTGCCTCCCCGCGCTCCGGCGCCGCTGGATCGTCATCCCCGGACCTTCGGCTCTTTGCGGCGAGACTGAGGGAATTGCTCGAAACTAGTCCGCTGGCCAAACTTGCGGAGATTCACGTCGCTTGTACGAGCGCTCTGGCCGCTGTCAAGAGCCTGGAAGAACTGGCGGCCAAGGAACCGCAGCTGGCTCACCAGCAATTGATTGCTCTGGAACACCGCGTGTCTGATCTGTTCAAGCAGGCCCACAAGCGCGAACGGGAACGCGCGGCAACGCGCGCGCGGAATCATGAGGAAGCATTGGTTATCCGGGCGGTGGCATTGGCCGTGCTTCGGATGAGCCCGGTGGAATCGTTGCGGACAGAAGCGCGCACGCTGCTTGAGCAGCTTGAGGATGACCTGCGACGCGGCGCCGCGAGTCTTGCCCACCGGAGCAAACAAGCCGCGGAACTCGAGCTCCGGCTGCGAAAAGCCATCCGCGAGCGCGACGTCATTGCCGCGTTGCTGGAGTCAGCACGAGAGCTGGGATACGAAGCCACGGAGCTTCCGGCGGCCGAAGCTGTTCCCGCCTTTCTGGTACGGCTCAGTCAGGAAATCGGTGTGCACTACGCAGCAACCAAGGATGGTAAATTCACTGCGGAACTCGTGCACACGGTCAGCGCCGGTGCGAGCTCACACCCCGGGGAATTATCGCCGGCGGCGGTGGAACAGCACGAACAGAAAGCTTGCGGTTTCGCCGATCTCGTCATCGCGAAGGCAAGACGCAGCGGTTACCAGATCAAGTCGCAAACCCGGCGCAAGGCCAGATCCGGAAAGTTCCAGACGTTCGTCATGCCCGCGAGCGCACGCTTCCCGCATCGCGACGACGAAGAAGACAGCGGCCGGGAACAACACGTGATGCGTAATCCGGGAGATGAATCATGAGCACGACAGCGGAATACCGGGAGCCTTTCTGGGTGCGCGACATCATCCGGTCGTCTCCTTACACGAGCCAATATTACTTGTACGGCAACGTGCATGACCTGCAGCTGCTGCGTACGGAGCAGGACGGCGAAGCCCGCTGGCATGTCGGTTCGCTCGTGGACACGCTGATAAAAATCTGGAGTCATTGTCTTCCCGGCTACGGTCTGTTGGGAACCTATGATATTGTTGATGGCCTGCAATTCGAGGCGCAGGATCCACAGGACGGAAGCGGGAGCGGCAGCGCGAAGCCCAAGGACGCAGCAAATGCTTCATCCCAGTTGACGACGGGCCAATCGCTCTATGAACAGCTACTCAAAGGAACGTCCGGACGGGCCGAGAAGTTGGCCGCTGTGCCGCAGAACGCCGATGAAGTGGACCGAACCCTGATCCAGAGACTGGATGAATTTCGCCGCGTGTTTCGTAATCAAAGCGTTCCCTGCGCATTCTTCGTGCAGCATGCGTCGCAATGGACGTCGAACCCCAACGGCCCGCGCCCGGTGGAACGGCAGCATTTCGTACGCTTGCTGAAGATGTCGCGGGAAGCGCAGCAGGTGCGGATCAAAGTCGGCGAGCAGCATGTCACCCGCTACAATACGCTGGCGCTGGTCTGTGAGAAGATCACGGATATCCCGGCCTGGCTCTATCTGGGCAACCCCTATGTCCGCTGCATTGAAGTGGGATTGCCCACGCCGGATGACCGGCGGCAGTTCTTCCGCTTGCATAGCGCCGGCTGCCATTGGTTGCCCGAAGAGAGCGGGATCCGGTCGTATGCGCTCGAATTGGCGCTGGAAAAAGAACCGTCGTCTCCAGCCGTCGACAAGTACTCGAACATTCAAGAACGGTTTGTGGATCTGACGGATGGAATGCGACTGAAGGACCTGTTATCTCTGATCTATGTGTCGCGAAGCGATCAGATTCCGATCAGCAGCGCGGCGACGCTGATCGACCGATTCAAATACGGCGTGCGGCTCAGTCCGTGGGACAGTTTGAGTCCGGAGCGCGTGACGGAAATCGAAGCCAAGCTGCGCACCCGCGTGAAGGGCCAGGACGCGGCCATTGCGAGCGTGATGGATATTATTGTGCGCGCCAAGGTGGGACTTTCCGGAGCGCAGCACTCGTCAGCCGCAAAACCGCGCGGCGTACTGTTCTTCGCCGGACCGACCGGCACGGGCAAAACCGAGATGGCCAAAGCCTTGGCGGAAGGTCTATTTGGGACGGAAGATGCCTGCATTCGCTTTGATATGAGCGAGTATTCCCAAAGTCACAGCGATCAGCGGCTCCTAGGCGCGCCGCCCGGGTACGTCGGCTACGAAGAAGGCGGCCAATTGACCAATAAGGTCAAGCAGCACCCGTTTTGCGTGCTCCTGTTCGATGAAATCGAGAAGGCGCATCGTAACATCATGGACAAGTTTCTGCAGATTCTCGAAGATGGCCGGATGACCGATGGGAAAGGGGAGACGGTCTATTTTTCGGAGGCTGTGATCATCTTTACCTCCAACCGTGGTGCAGCCAACGTGGACCCGCGGCAGGAGAAAGATCCTTTGGCCGTGCGCTATAAGATCATGCAAGCTTTACGTTCGTACTTCAATGAAGAGCTGGGCCGGCCGGAGTTGCTGAATCGTTTTGGCAATAACTTTGTGATTTTCGACTTTGTACGGGCCCCGGTGATGGGATTGATTATTGACAAAGTGCTGCACAACATTACCACTCGAGTCCGTGAGAAACACCATATCCTGCTGAGCTTCTCGGCTGAGGTCCGGCAATGGATGCTTGATCAGTGCGGCGAGAATGTCGAACAAGGCGGGCGCGGCGTGACGAATTTCGTCGAAACGGTATTGCTGAACCCGCTGGGCGAGTATCTGTTTCATCATCCGGTTCATGAAGGCTCTCATCTAATAGTCAATGATGTTACCATGGTCCAGCATGAGAACATGACCCGGTATCAGCTTGACATCTCGCCGGCGCCCGTGGATAATCAGGCCGTGTCCGCATGAAGTCGGCACGAATCGCGTGGGGCGGACTGGCGCGAAACGTCAAAGGGCTGGGCCCCGGCGAACGCACCGTTGTCTGGGTCGCCGGCTGCCGTCGGCGTTGTCCGCACTGCATGACGCCTGAACTCCTGCGTTTTCAGGAACCGAACATTGATGTGGCTGCAGTTGTCAAGTTGATCAGCGCGTCACCGGATTGGAACGGGCTGTTGAGCATATCCGGAGGCGAGCCCTTTGAGCAAGCGGCCTCACTGTACGAATTGCTCGCGGGCTTGCAGCACGTCGGACTGTCGGAAACGCTGATCTATAGCGGGTACACGCTTGAGCAATTGCAGCGGCTGGGTGGAGCACGCACCCGGCTGCTGGAGTTGACTGATATTCTGATTGACGGAGTGTACCGGCACGATCTGCCGCAAACCCTCCCTTGGCGGGGATCGGACAATCAGCGCGTGCATCTGTTGTCGCCGCGCGTGCAAGGCTATCGCGCCTTCGCCGATACGCCCAGCGATGCCACGGTTCCGCTCGGCATTCAACCCATCCCCGATGTAGGGTTCCGCTTGATCGGTATCCCGCGCCGCGACTTCTTCAAGCGTTGGCGCGATACGCTTACCGCCAACCAACTGACAACCGCAAATCATGACAACAAGACATCCATTCATCCGCACTGAGCGCGCGAGGCTCCATCAATGACGGTACGCCTCGCCAAGAAATGCCCGCAATGCGATCAGGAAAACGTGGTCGACGCCAAAATCTGTTTTAAGTGTGCGGCGCCGCTCCACGGAGTGCGGGCTGTTGCGATTTCAGACGAGCCGCCCGTCTCAGCCAATACGCTGGCTGCGGCAGAACCGACTCCAGTCGTTGGAGTGACCCGCGTCGTGCAGAGCGACGATGGGTTCCTCGAGTCTTTTTCCGATCCAACCCTGCGTTTCCGGGTTTGGCACGGAGCGGTGGTCGGACGCGAACCCGCCGACGTGAATCTGACGAAAGCCCGGAATTCGGATACCATTTCACGGCGGCATGCCCGTTTTCTGCGGCGCGGCCCCGACTGGTTTATCTGTAATGAGCCGCACATCACCAATTTTACCGAGGTGAACGGCGAACGTGTTGAGGAAGCTGACGAACGTGGTTTGCAGGATGGAGACGAAGTCTCGCTGGGATTGTCGCGGTTTGTTTTTCGCGCAGGAGCTTAAGCGTGGGCATGCACATTCTCGCCGCGGCGCAAAGCAATTCCGGCAAGGTACGTGACCGGAACGAGGATTGTTTTCTTCTGGGTCGGTACGTGGAGCGAGCCGCCGCGATGAGCTTTGGCTTGTCCACGCAGGGCGACGTCTTTCAACGCTACGGCTTCATCGCCGCGGTCGCCGATGGCGTCGGCGGAGAACAAGGCGGGGCCGAAGCCAGCCGCATCGCGCTGGATACGCTGAGTAGTCTCTATTACAGCGAAACCCGCGACCAAGTGACGGAAGAGGAAAGCGCGTCACTGCTGGAGCGGCTGCTTGCGCAAACGCAGGATTTATTGGTCAAAACACTGGCACGCGACAACAAACTTGAGCGCGCGGCTACAACCATTGCCGGGATTGCGATGCTGCCCTGCGGAGCATGCGTCGTTTATCATGCCGGAGACACACGCGTACTGCGATTGGCGGCCGGTTTTATGGATGCGTTGACGAGAGACCACTCGGTGGCCGCAGCCGTGATTGAGAGCGGCCAACTGACGGAAGAGCAGGCGCTGGGACGCCCGGACGCCCGGCATCTGACGAGCGCGATGGGTTCCGGCGGACACTTTAACCCGGAGATTAATGCCCGCTCCCGCTTTGTGCCGGGGGACCGACTGCTGCTCTGCACGGATGGCATCTACACGTATTCCGGACCGTTGTCCAAAGAGACGCTGAAAGGCATCCTGCAGCGGCCGGTTTCGCCAACGGAAGTGGTTGCAGAGTTGATCGCGGCTGCGCATGACGTCAGCCGGGATAATTTGACGGCACTGGTGATTGATTTTGCCGAGAGTGAACGCGGCAACGCGTTACTCGTCAAGGGCACCATAACTAAGTGAACGGGAAGGAGAACCCATGGCCGATGCCAGACCCGGTTCCGGCGATGACAAGACCCGGCAAGTAACAGGGACATCTGCAGACGAAAGGCGGATGACGATCGATGCCGCTCGTCACACTCGCGAGGTCGGTGGCGGCCGCGCCGGTGCGCTCACAGTTCAGGTTGCCGGGTCCGGCGCTGCCCGGCGCGGCAAGTTGCTGGAGTACCGCAGCGGCGATGTCATTGACGGCAAGTATAAAATCTGGGAGACCGTGCGGTTTCACGATGCCGTCCATGCCGGGATTTATTTCTGCACCGTTCAAGCGGGTGAGCTTGCAGGGCGGCGCGTCGTCTTGAAAGTGCATGGCCGCGACCGCGCTCCCGATCCGCAGCTGCTCGAGCGCGTGCAACGGCTCGCCGTGGACGACATCGTGCGAGTTTACGATGCCTTCGAATTGGAAGGCAACGTCGCGGAATTGATTGAGTATTGCGAAGGTGGGCCGGTGTCTCATTATGCGGCTGATTCGCCGCAGGTGCGCGGCCTGTCTGGCGATTTGCCCTGTGAGCCGCTGACGGAGGGACGAATCATCGAGGAAATCGTGCCGGAAGTCAACAATGCATTGGGGCTGCTGCACGAAGCCGGAATCGTTCATCGCGACATCAAACCGGATAACATTTTCTTTCGGCGTTTCGAGACCGTGAATGGGCGGCGCCGGGGCCGTGACGTCGTGATCGGCGATTTTGACATTTCCTACGCGCTCGGTGAAGACACAACGTCGCGCATCACGAGTTTAGGCGCCTTCACCGACAAGTACTTGCCGCCCGAAAGTTTCATCCACTACTTCACTCCGGACGGAAAATCCGCGGGCTGGCGCGTGAGTCGCGAAATGGACTACTATGCGCTCGGAATCACCATTCTGGAACTGCTGGGCATCCCGATTTTTCGCGGCATGGATTACAATTCCATCGCAAAGTTCTACACCAGTGAACGACTGACGATTCCCCAACAGTTTTCGCAGCGCTTGCGCGTGTTGCTGCAGGCCCTGTTGCTGCGCGATTATCGGCGGCGCTGGACCGCCAAACAAGTGGCACTGTGGGCGCGCGGAGAACTTAACGAAGCTCCGGCCGAGACCTGGGTGCCGATGGAGCAGGGACTCAAGCCGCGCCGGTATCAGGGCCGTGATTGCAGAACGTTTGCCGACATGGCGGCGGTGATGGACACGAATCCCGATGCGGCCATCAAAGACTTGATGGAGCAGGCGTGGGTCGAGGGTTGGGTCGCAGATGTGGACATGGATCGCGCGGCACAGATCCGTGACGCTAAAGAGCGCTTTCGACATCAGCCGCCCTTGGTGCTGCTGGCCACGCGCTTGATTCTGGATCCGTTGACGCCCTTGGCGCTCACCGGCGGAAAGTCGGTTTCGTCGCCACCGGAGTTCTCGGCATTCGCGGGAGAAGGCCGCTGGTCCGGTACTCCCTGGCAGGCCGCCTTTGAAGCCTTTGAAAGCGGACGTCTGGAAGTCTGGCTGGAGTACAGTGCGAATGGTTCGCCGGAATTGGCACGACGCATCCGCGAACTGCGCAAGCAGTCGCGCGACCACCATCACCTGCTTGAAGAAGCGCTGTACATTTGTTATCCACATCGGCCATACTTCTTCCAACCCGGCCGTCCGGCGGAGACCCCGGAACAATTAGCCGAACTGATCTTGGGCTCGGAGTCCGATTGGTCACGGTCCGGCAACGACCTGCCCGCGTGCTATCAGGAAGGACTGAAGCAAGTCAAAGAGGGTCGGCCGCTGGGCTGGTTGCGCGTGAACTATCATCATCTGCACGAGCAATACGCGCAGTTACTCAGCGCTTCCGAGGATGAGATCCTGCTGCTCGAATCGTTTCTCCGTCAATGCAAGCCGGACTTGCCGCTGCTCGACATTACGTTGACTCTACCAACTGCCGTATCCGGCGAGTGGTCCGTCGCTCATGGCCGCGAAGATGAGCAGCTCATTGCGTGCCGCACCTCGGGACGCGGCGTTCCGGCGGTTTCGCTGACTCTGGAGCATCCGGACACCGTGTTGCTTGCGGAAACGGTTTCGATTCGGGAACGGCAAGCGCAGATCCGGCTGCGCGTTAACGCCCGGCACAACGACGTGAAAGCAAACTACACGGCTCGTAATCAGCTTCACTTTGCGTCTGTCAATTGCCGCATTGACGGACAGGCTGCGCCGTTCGCGCTTCCGCTGCGTTATCGTGTCACCTACCCATTTTTGAAGTCTCTGGCTGTGCTGGTGACGTGGGCCGCCGGCGGTGCGGCGGCGCTGGGATTGCTGCGGCTGATGATCACCGGCATTTCCGGACCCGGTTGGCTGTTTGAAGACAAGTCGCGTCTGCTCGATATCGATAAACTGTACGACACGATCTACGGCGAAGCCTTCGTCGGAGTGCAGATTGAGTACTTCTTCTACCTGATTCTGCTCACGGCCATGGTGTATATGTTCATTCGAGTTCGGCGGCGACTGGTCAAGACATAGCCCTGCCGATGCAGCCCTGGTTCTGGTTAGAATGTTATGTGCAAGGGTTTCGCCTGGCGCTGCGGACGCCGACCTTTCCGCTGATTGCTGTGATCTCCGTCGTTACGGGCAAGTACGGCGAGGAGCGAATTCTGGGGGCGCTGGCGCAACAACAACTGTCCTTTGCCGGGATGAGCTGGGTGGAGATTGTGCGCTGGATCCAGCACCCGCCGCCGGCCGTCGTCGCGCAGCTGGCGCCGCTGCTCGTTCTGGGGCTGGGTTTGATGCTCGTGGCCGGCGGGAATAATCTGGGTCTCATGGGAATCATCCGCGATTATCTGGTACGGCGGGTGTATCGTTTGCGCGACGTGGCAAGCTGGGCCGTGCGAGTGCTCGTGCCGGTGTTGCTTTACCGCGTGTGGCTCGCAGTGTTTCTGACGGTCGCCGCCCTGCTTTGCTTGGCGCTGTTTGCGGGTGTCTATTTCGCCAGCGGTCGCCATGCATGGACGGTTTGGCTGGCCGCCACCCTCCCCGCTGCGGCGGTTTTGGTTGCTTATCGTATCTACGTTTCCATGGGATCAAAAGCGGTGATCGTCCTCGGCATCCATCGGCCGCAAATGCTGCTCCGAATTTGCTCGCGGCTGACATCCGCCTATCCTGCGCAAGTCATTCCCTTCTACGCAAGTATGTGGCTGCTGTTTGCAATCGTGGCCGCGGCCGGATACGTGTCCGTGCGCTATTGGCATCTTCCGCTCTGGGTGATCTGGTCGGTCGTGATCACCGCGGGAGCGCTTGGCACTGCTGCGCTGAAATCGGCCGGTCTGCTTTTCTTCATGAAGTTGTGCGAGGATTCCCCCCATCTCGTCGCGGACGTGCCGCCGGCATCGGCTCGTCCGGCGTCCGCATCTCCACTCGACCCGGTCTCCTGACCGCTGTTATCAGCAGGTGAATTATGGAAGATTGTCTCGGCTCGGGATTTGGCGTAGTGATTGTCATTGGCTTAGTCATTGCCGCAATCTACTGGGCGGTTAAGCTGCTGCTCATGTTGCTGGCCGGCATCTGGGCGGTCATCATTGCCATTTCGGTTAACTTGGTGTCGGGTGTAGACTGGGTGCTGTGTCTCGCCAGCGGCATGCATCCGGCTGTCGCCTGGGCACTTGTTGGCGCTGCTGTCGCTCTGATCTGGGGTATTCGCGAGGCCTTTCGCATCTATCATTTCAAGCAATGGCTGCCGGTGCTTGCGTTCGTACCGCTGGTCGTTGTCGTTCTGGTTCGCTTCGCCGTCGGCGTGACGGTGCCGGCTGATCGCGCGGGCGTGCTGCTCGAAAAGGGTGAGTACGAACAGCTGATCGCGCAATTCGGTTCGGACTCAAGCGCGGCCCGATCCGTTCGCACGGCGCGAGACACGCTGGCCGCGCGCCTGTTCGCCGCCGGAGAATATCAGAAAATTGTCGAAGCGTGGGCAGGCACCAGTGTGGCTCCGGCGGCACGAGACTGTGTCGCGACGCGGCTGCTGCGTGCGGGAAACCTGACGGAAGCGGCGGCCAAGTTTGCCGACACTCCGTCCGGGGCCACGGCCAGAAACCGGATCGCGGATGATCATCTCAAGCGCGGCAACGTTGACCTGGTCCTGCGCGAGTATATGCAAACCCCTGCCGGCGCCAAGGCCGTACAGAGTGTTCGGCGTTTGTTTCGACCCGGCAGCGTATGGGAAGGCCGCATCGCTTACGATCCTCAGTTCAAGCGGCCCGGAGAGCAGTTACATATCAAGATCACCTCGGCTAAGGGACTCAGTTTTACTGGGGTGAGTTCTTACGGCAATAGCGGCAATTACACGTGCAGCGTAAACTTCAGCGGCAGTTTCAAAGACAGCAACCACTTCATTTTTGTCAATAACCAGCGCGTAACGGGCAACTGCATGATTCCTTGCACATACGATGGATCGGCCTTGGCGTCTTCCCTTAACGGCCGATGGAGCTGTCCGTCGTTTTCAGGTACGTTCGAACTGATGCTGCGCAAAGGACAAAAAGCCGAAGCTGAGGGAGCCCTGATATCCTCGGACTCGACGGTCTCAGGCCAGCAGGCAAGCGTGTTGGACAGCGCCGCGACCGGGGAGCAGGAAAGTGGTGCAACTCAGGAAGCCGCGGCGGGCAACAACGTATTGGTGCTTGGCGGCAGCGGATCTTATGTCTCCATCCCACACATCTCTCCCTACGATTTGCGTTCGTCCATGACGATTGAGGCTTGGGTGTACCTGAAGAGTTATGGGGACTGGCGAGGAGTGGTCACAAAAGGCACGCAATGGGGTGTGTATTCGATGCGGCTGGCAAAACACCGCATCAACTTCTATCTTAATGACGGTCGGTCTGATCGCTGTTCCGCCTCGTCAAATCGCGAGATTCCTCTCAAGCAGTGGCACCATTGGGCGGTGACATACGATCAAGGAGCTATGAAGGTTTACGTAGACGGGGAATTGGACGGCAGTGTCACCTGCACAAAACCAATCCACAATAACAGCGAAGCGCTGATCCTGGGAGCAGACTTGCCCGAAGGCGACGAGTATCTGCACGGCGAAATTGACGACGTTTGCTTGTGGTCCGTCGTTCGCTCGGCAGAGGAAATCAAGCAGGACATGACCGGGATGCCGACGGGATCGAACAAGAATGTGGTAGGATTATGGCGCTTCGACGATGACACCGACTCAGGGGTGGCCGTAGATGGCTCGCGCTTCAAAAATATTGGCAGGGGGCATCGGGCTCAGATCACAGCCCCGCAAGCGACTCGACCGGTCAATCTCCGCGCTGCCAATCCAATTACATCCCCGACCAAATAGACGTGACAAAAGGTCATAGACGATTGTCCACAACCACATTTGGCGTCGTTGGCCATGAAGCATTGATGATGAGATTTTGGCGTAAGTGCAGTCGGAAGGTCCGGCTGCACTTTTTGTGCACGTGCCGGCAGAGACACGATTGCTTTCAAAACCGGCTGGCTACGTATGTCAAGCTTGTTCGAAGGCACGATTGAACTCAAGTTCACGCCGATGAAGCGCACCAACCGGCATTGGAAGTGTATCGCCGGTTCGCTCCTGATGCTGGCCATTCTTGCTCTGACCGGATGCATGTCGGCTCCCGAACCGTACCTGTTGGAAAGAACGACGTCCGGCGGCGGGGATAACGATGTCACCTCATCAGCTTCATGCTTCGACCCGTCGCGTTCGGGTTGGGACTGGATGCTGCATTCTGTGAGTGTTCCACCGCGCGCCGCAAAGGGTTGGGTCAGCCATGTCCTCGTGATTGACTCTTCCGGCGGTCTGTTCCACCAGTTGAACTTTGACGCCGCGCTGGGTTGGGCAAGCGGCCAGGACGTCACCGGCGATGATCTTCCTGATATCCTTGTGGCGTCGCACACGGACAGCGTTTGCGGCATTTCCGCCTTTCGCTGGCCGGATCTTGAATTCGTCGGCCGCATCGAGATTAATTCGAGTCAATTCCCGCCCGCCCCCGGCAGGAAATGGGATGCGCAGCTTGCTCTGCTCGGACGAGTGCCAAGTATTTCAGACGACAGCGACTTGCTCCTGTCGGTCAAGTCAGGCTCGGGTTTAACGCCGCGAGGCCTGATGCGGGCGAATGTCATCAGTGGAGAAATCTGTTGGTACCAAGAGACGGCGGTCTATGTGGAGTCTTCTGTCATTGTCCCGGTCTCTGCCGATTCAACTTCGCTGCTGATTGTGGGAAATTATGCTCCCACCAACGGGGCTGTCTGCGGACAACTCAACGATGCTACCGCTTATCTGCGGGCCATGTCATGGGATGGCGCCGAACGGTGGCTCTGGTCGAGGGCAGAGGCGTTCGCAGGCTACCAATTCGTGGAGTGTCGTTCCCCGGAACCGTCTTTTCGAGGAGCGCCGTTCATCCAAGTCCTGTCCTCCACGAATCACATCGCGGGCGCAACGCAGCTAATGACCGTAGCCGCCGCGACCGGAACCGTAATCTCGCAGACCGACCTGGCGCAGCCTGTTACTGACAATCGCATCTTTCCGTGGCTTTCCCGTGACCATAACGCAAACACGTGCGTGTTCCTCATCAAGGATTCGACCGTGGCCTTCGCAAATGCGCAATCACGCACTACGGCCACGGCCCTGAGAGCAAATCGAATCCTCTCGACCGATGATTTGAATCAGGATGGCAGCAGCGAACTGGTCGTCGCGAACGATGAGTCTGTTTCCATCCTTGACCATGAGTTGCGCGTGCTGGCAGTGCTTCCCGAAAGTCTGAAGGGAAACCATCTGCTGCTGCAAAGGCGCTCCCGAGAGTGGGGCTTGCTTTGGAGCATCGACCGTTCAGCCTTACATCGCTACCGGATGCTGGCGAACCCGGCTTATCCGAATTGGCGTGTGCGGCGCGCGCTCACAATCATGATCGCAGGGGTGCTCGTCGTGGCGGGCCTGCTGGCGGCCTGGCGTGGAATCCTGTGGATCGTCGCGCTGCGCCGAGCGGAGCAGCGCGCGAAAAAGGAGCTGACGCAAATCAAAGCCATTGAGTCGGTCGTGCGGGACATCGGCCACAACATGAAGAACACGCTCGCTCGCGCGCGAAATCTGGTCTGGAACATGCGTGCCGAAGTTGGCCAATCCGCGGCTGTGTTGTCCCCGCAGGTGGAAGCCTATTTTAACGATCTTGATCTGTACAACGAAGCGCTGGCCGATGCCGCCTTGCGGATCGAGAAATACGCCGGGCTGACTCCCCTGACTCGACAAGCGACCCGCATCGGGCCGCTCATCAACGAGGTGGTAACGACACGCTCAGTGCCGCCCAATATTACGGTTGTCTGCAACATCGATGACAACCTGCCGGCGATTATGGTGGACAGAAAACAATTTCGCTGGGTGATGCACAATTTGGTCAGCAACGCTTTCAAGGCGATGAAAGAGGGCGGGCAATTGCGCTTGAAGGCATATGTGACATCCGCGTTTCCCGGCGATTCCCCCAACGCCCGCTGGCTACTGATCGAATGTGAGGATACGGGATGCGGAATACCCCAGGATCAAATCCCGAGAATCTTTGATATCGGATTCAGCACCTTCGCTGAAGGTTCCGGAATCGGGCTGTCCTTTGTTAAAAAGACCGTGATCGACCACGGCGGCGCGATTTCCGTAAGCAGCAAAGTGAGCGCAGGGACAACCTTCGTGATTCGCTTGCCGATGGAGACGGAGTTATGAGTGTACGTACGGACAAAGACGTCATCCTTTTTGTAGATGATGAAGAACTGGATCGCAGGGCAATCGCCGGCACGCTTCAACGGGACGGCTATAAAGTGCTTTGCGCCGGCAACGGTCAAGCAGCCCGCGCCATCCTGGAGACGAGCGAGATTGCAGTTCTGCTGCTGGATCTGATGCTACCCGGAGAGAGCGGACTGGAGATCCTCGCATGGGTACGCGGAAAATACCCGTGGCTCCCGGTGATCATGTACACCGGCGAAGGGAGTTTTGACGTCGCGGTCCGCGCCGTCAAATTGGGCGCATTCGATTTTGTCGAAAAGGCGGGTCGTCCCGAGCGACTAATGGTTTCTATTCGCAATGCTGTGGATCGCCTGCACCTCGAGCGGGAGGCAGCAAACACGCTGACGGATCAGTCCGAAATGATCGGCCGAAGCCCGTGCATGCGGCAGCTTTGGCAGACGATCAAACGGGTGGCGCCAACGGAAGCAAAGGTGCTCATCGTCGGTGAATCGGGAACCGGTAAAGAACTGGTTGCTCAGGCGGTTTATGCCGGAAGCCGACGCTCCGACAAGACCTTTGTCAAAGTGAATTGTGCCGCGCTGCCGCGCGAACTGGTCGAGAGCGAACTGTTCGGGCATCGAAAGGGAGCGTTTACCGGTGCGTCGGAGGATCGCATCGGCAAGTTCAAGGTGGCGGACAAAGGAACGCTGTTTCTGGATGAAGTCGGGGACATGGACTTGCATGTGCAGTCCAAGCTCCTGCGCGCACTTCAATCCGGCGAAATCGAACCGGTCGGCAGCCCTCAGCCGCTGATCGTGGATACCCGGATCATTGCCGCCACTAATCACGATCTCCTGCAAAAGGTAAAGGATGGCAGTTTTAATGAAGCCTTGTATTACCGCTTGGAAGAGATCGTCGTTCACTTGCCGCCGCTGCGGGAGCGCCTGGAAGACATTCCGGTCTTGGTGGAGCATTTTATCCGTAAGGCGGCGCAGCGGCACAATATCGCAACCGCCGCACTGGACTCGGAAGCCATACTGGCATTGCAGCGATATGCCTGGCCGGGGAATGTCCGACAACTGGAGCACGTTATCGAGCGACTCTCCATTTTCGCGGGTGGCATCATCATCACTCGTCATCATGTGGAAGAATGTTTGGGTTCAGTGGCGCAAGAGCCAGCCGCATTGGCGCTTGACTACAAGTCGGCGGAGCTGGTGTTTCAGCGAGACTATTTCCTGAACCAACTGGCCATGCACGGCCACAATATTTCGGCCGTGGCCAAAGCGACAGGCCTGGCTTATTCGACGCTTCACCCAAAACTGAAGTCGTTGGGGCTTATCGGAAAATCGGATAATCGCCCCCAATAGCAGCCGGAAAATCGGATAGCCCGAACTCACAGTCGGGTGCTTAACCAACGGAAATGCCAACGCTTACAGCGTTGGCATTTTTCTTGACATGGCTTTGTGTATGCCGTGCGAGGTCAGAGTTTGAAACGCCGAACGATGGCCGATTCGAGGTCTCACGAAGCCATCCTCTGGCAGGACGAGAGGGTATTTCCGCCCCGTATGCTGAGAGGATTCTCATTCACCGAGTTCTACCGCCTCACGCGGAGACGCGTGATCAGGCTCAGAAGCAGTTCATTTCCGAAAGCAGTCTTGGTGGAATCCATCGATCTGGCAGAAATCAATGGCGTCATACTGCGAATCCCGTGGTACACTCGGCTCTTGCCCGGTCGGATCGGCCATCTGTGGATCGAAAGCCAGGATAAGGTCATGATTCTGCGATTTGTCCCGAACGTCGCAAAGGTATCACGGCAGGTCGTCTCGGAATCTCAAGCACGCTGATCTGAGGCGGGGGGTCGATGACGTGACGGCTCCCTCGGCGTCTTCTGACAACACAAGCGCTGCATCACACTTGAACTCAATCGATGTCATACTCAGTCAATTCAAAAGGAGAAATTGCATGCGAGTTTCTACGCGTAAGTTGCAGCTGATGGTGGCCGCCATCAGCATGCTCGGATCACTTTCCGTTTGCACGGCCCAATCGTGGACACCGCAGATCAGCGGCGTAACGGACACACTGCGCAGCACGATCTTTGCCGACCCGAGCCACGGCTGGGCGGTCGGCGACAATGGCAGGATCCTGCACACCACGAACGGAGGAGCAGAATGGACAACTCAGTTCAGCG
>CAYJKM010000003.1:0-19769 GCA_964370805.1 uncultured Alphaproteobacteria bacterium
ATCTCGCGCAGCGTTTGAAGGGCGCGGGCGTCGCGGGGATTCAGATCGAGCGAACCGCTAAGCAATTGACTCTGACCATTCGTACCGCCCGTCCCGGTGTTGTGATTGGCCGCAAAGGCGCGGAAGTGGACAAGCTGAAAGCCGAATTGCGCCGCCTTACCAATCGTGACGTGCAGGTAAACATCTTTGAAATCAAGCGGCCGGAATTGGAAGCGAAGCTGGTCGGCGACATGATTGCCGGACAACTCGAAGGCCGCGTGTCTTTCCGTCGCGCCATGAAGAAGGCCATGCAGACGACCATGCGCATGGGCGCGGAAGGCATCAAGATTCTCTGTTCGGGCTGTCTCGGCGGTGCCGAAATGTCCCGTCAGGAAGGCTATATGGAAGGCCGCGTTCCGCTGCACACTTTGCGTGCCGACATTGATTACGCGTTGTGTGTGGCCAAGACGGATTATGGCACGATTGGCGTGAAGGTTTGGATCTGTCGGGGTGAGGTGATTGGACGTGACAACTTGGCCGCCGGCCAGATTCGTTCGCGCGAAGGCCGGGATGGAAGAGATTCGCGAGATTCGAGAGATTCACGAGACTCACGGGACTCAAGAGATTCGCGAGATTCAAGAGATTCGCGTGAACCGCGCGGAAGGTAATAGCAGAATCTACGTATGCTGACACCGAAAAGATTAAAATATCGCAAGTCCCAGCGCGGCCGCCGCAGCGGGTTTGACTACGCCGGCAGCAATGTGTCGTTCGGCGAATACGGCTTGAAGGCCATGCAGGAATGCTGGATGACCTCGCGTCAGGTCGAAGCGGCGCGTATCGCGCTTACTCGTCACGTGAAGCGCGGCGGCAAAATCTGGATCCGCATCTTCCCCGACAAGCCGGTGAGCAAGAAGCCGCTCGAAACTCGCCAGGGTAAGGGTAAGGGGCCGACGGAGTTTTATGCGGCCGTGATCCGCCCGGGTCGAATCTTATTTGAAATTGAAGGAGTGGATCGCGCCACGGCCCAGGAAGCTATGCGGCTCGCGGCTCAGAAACTCCCGATCCTTACGAAGTTTGTGGAACGCGAAATTACTCACGCGTAACCGAGAATCTCCCGAGTAACACTATGGCAAAAGGTGCCGCACGCCCACTGAAGATGACTGAGCTGAAAGAGCTTTCGAATCTGGAACTCCAGAACCGCTTGAAGGAATGGGAAGATTCGTTGGAAGCCCTCCGGTTTCAACTTGACTCCGGCCAACTGCCGAACACCTCGCGGGTGAAGACGATTCGCCGGGACATCGCACGTCTCCGCACCATCATGCGCGAGGTGGAAATGGGCAAGCGCCAACCTAAAGGAACGGCATGAACGATCCGTCGCTAACAGTTTCTGCTCCCGACCGTGGCCTGCGTAAATCCCGCGTCGGCGTCGTGGTCTCCAATAAGATGAATAAGACCATCCTGGTGGCCGTGGAGCGCCGCGTGAAGGATCCGGTCTATCAGAAGTATGTCAAGCAGACGCGGAAATTCATGGCCCATGACGAGCAGAATCAATGCGATGTCGGAGACCGGGTGCGCATCATGGAAACCCGCCCGCTGTCCAAAAATAAGTCGTGGCGTTTGGTCCAGATTGTCGAAAAGCGGAAATAGGGCCGACCAATGATCCAGGAATTTACGATCATGAATGTGGCGGATAACACGGGCGCGAAAAAAGTCCGTTGTTTCCGCATCTACGGCGGCACGAATCGCGCGACGGCGTCCGTCGGTGACGTGATCATGGTCTCAGTCCGCACCGCGATCCCTAATGGCACCGTGAAAAAAGGCGAGAAATCCAAAGCCGTGATCGTCCGTACGAAAAAGGAAGTGCGTCGCAAGGATGGCTCGTACATCCGCTTCGACGAGAATGCGTGTGTACTGATTGACAAGGATAATGAGCCGCGCGGGACGCGCATTTTTGGCCCCGTCGCGCGCGAGCTTCGCGAACGGCAGTTTATGAAGATTGTTTCCCTCGCCCCTGAGGTTGTATAGAGCTATGTCTCTGCATTCCAAAATAAAAAAGAACGACCTCGTGCTGGTCATCGCGGGTAACGACCGCGGCAAGCGCGGCAAGGTGCTGAAGGTCTTTCCGGACAAGCATCGCGTCGTGATCGAGGGTGTGAATTTCATTAAGCGGCACCAGAAGCCTCGCCAAAACATGCCGCAGGGCGGAATCGTCACCCGTGAAGGTGCGATTCACGTGTCCAACGTCATGCTGCTCGATCCCAAGTCAGGCAAGCCGACTCGGGTGGGGCGCAAAGTGTTGTCCGGTGGCGAGAAGCAGCAGCGTGTTCGGTTTGCCAAAGTTTCAAACGAGATGATTCGCGATGAGCGCTGACCAAGCAAAACCTGCCAAGCCATCGGCCAAGCCGGCAGCCAAACCGGCGGCCAAACCGCAAGCCAAGGGTGGCGGCGCACCGCAGCAGAAAAAGGGCGGCAAGGAAACCAAGGGTGCGGCTCCGCTTACGGGCGAACGCCCCAAACTGCCTGCAGATTATATCCCGCGCCTGCGCACGCACTACGAGCAGAATGTGCGCCCGGCTCTGACCAAGCGCTTCCAATACGCGAACCCGATGCAAGTTCCACGATTGGTAAAGATCGTCGTGAACATGGGCGTCGGCGAAGCAGTGGCCAACGCAAAGGTCATGGACAACGTCGTGCGCGAGTTGGGTGCGCTTACCGGACAACGTCCGGCTGTTGCCAAGTCACGGAAGTCCATCTCGAATTTTAAACTGCGTCAGGGGATGCCGATCGGCGCGCACGTCACGCTGCGTCGCACCCAGATGTATGAGTTCTTTGATCGCCTGATTTCTGTCGCTACCCCGCGTATTCGTGACTTCCGCGGATTGCCGGATCGCGGCTTTGATGGACGTGGAAACTACACGGTGGGCTTGAAAGAGCACATCATTTTTCCCGAAATTGATCTCGACGCAGTGGAAAAGATTCGTGGTATGGACATCACGTTTGTTACCACTGCACATACCGATCAGGAAGCCTTCGAATTGTTGAAAGAGTTGGGGCTGCCGATGCGCAAGCGCGAACCCAAGGGTGGGAAGGTTGCGGAAGCTGCCTGAAACTGTCTAACGCTTATTACGTACCCTAATGGCCAAAACCTGTTTAATCGCCAAGTCTCGTAAGACCCCGAAGTTTGCTGTCCGGGCGCACAATCGTTGCCGCCGCTGTGGAAGGCCGCGCGCGTTTCTTCGCAAGTTCGCGCTCTGCCGCATTTGCTTCCGCGAATTGGCTCTGAATGGCGAGATTCCCGGAATTGTTAAGGCCAGTTGGTGATTAGGCAGCCGCTTCGTGCTGCTGCATTCGACGTCTAAATTATTGAATCTCTATGCCGACGACTGATCCGATTGCTGATCTCCTGACCCGCGTGCGCAACGCGCTCAAAGCGCGCAAGCCCAGCGTGGATGTTCCGTATTCCAAAACGAAGGCGGAAGTGTCGCGTGTGCTCATGGAATGCGCGTTCATTAACGACTACGTTCAAGTGGATGACGGTCCCCAAGGCTACCTGAGGCTGTACCTGAAGTACTTGCCCGGCGGTCAGTCCACGATCCAGGGGATTCGCCGCGTGTCGCGCCCCGGTCTGCGCCGCTATGTCGGACATGACAAGCTCCCGCGCGTGTTGAACGGTCTCGGAGTTGCCATTATGACGACGTCCCGTGGCATTATGACGACGAACCAAGCCCGCAAGTTAGGAATCGGCGGCGAAGTCATCGCCGAAGTCTGGTAAGGTTGAATTAGATTTGTAGGGGCGGGTTGATTCTTAGAAAACCGCCCGCTTGAAGATACAGGAGAACGCAACGTGTCACGAATCGGTCGAGCGCCGATAACCATTCCGAAGGGTGTCGAGATTAAGCTGACGGATCATCACATCGAAGTGAAGGGTCCGAAGGGTCATCTCACGCGCGATCTTCATCCGGACATGACAGTTCAGATCGCGGACAATACGCTTACCGTAACCCGTCCGACCGATAATAAGCCGCATCGCGCTCTGCACGGGTTGACTCGCGCGCTCATCAATAACATGGTGAAGGGCGTGACTGAAGGTTTCCGTAAGGAACTGGAAATCATCGGTGTCGGCTTCCGCGCTGAGCCAAAGTCTAAGGGTGTCCTTTTGAACGTCGGCTTTACGCACGGCGTTTTCGTGACCTCGCCTGCGGGAATCAAGATTGAAGTGCCGAAGCCGACTAGCGTCGTGGTCAGCGGCATTGACGGGGAATTAGTCGGCCACGTCGCGGCGGTGATTCGTGACGTCCGCAAGCCTGAGCCGTATAAAGGCAAGGGAATCCGCTATATCGGCGAAACGGTCAAGACCAAAGCCGGCAAGACGGCGAAGTAAACCTGTTCGGGAGTTTTTTCGGTGCCTACTGTCACTCAAAAGAAAGCCAAGACTCGCGCCCGCCGCAAGAAGCACATCCGCAAGATCGTGCACGGCACGGCCGCTCGCCCGCGTCTGGTTGTCTATCGCTCGATTACTCAGATTTACGCGCAGCTTGTGGACGATGCCACCGGCCGGACGCTGACCGGTGTGTCTTCCCTTTCTCCTGACCTGAAGGACTCGGTCGCTAAGCTGAAGCCGATTGAAGTCGGCAAGGCGATCGGTGAGGCGTGTGCGCGCAAAGCGCTCTCATTGAATATCAACCGTGTGGTCTTTGACCGCAACGGCTTCCCTTACCACGGTCGCGTCAAGGCACTGGCTGAAGGCGCGCGCAAAGGCGGCTTGGAGTTCTAAACAATATGGCTGACAATCGTGATCGCGGCCCGCGGGGCCGGGATCGAGACCAGAATCGAGGCGGCGGCGATTTCAGCGCGGGTGGCGAATCGTTTATCGAGAAAGTCGTCACGATCAACCGTGTTGCCAAAGTTGTAAAGGGCGGCCGCAATTTCTCGTTCAATGCCGTTGTGGTTGTCGGTGACGGTCATGGCCGAGCCGGGTATGGCATCGGCAAGGCCAACGAAGTCGTGGATGCTATCGGCAAGGCCACGCAGCAGGCCAAGCGCTCGATGAAGCGCTACCCGCTCATTGGAAACACCCTGCCCCACGCTACGGCCGGAAAATTCGGCGCCGGTAAGGTGCATTTGCGCCCCGCATCTCCCGGAACGGGCGTCATCGCCGGCGGTTCCGTGCGTATTATCATGGAATGTGTCGGTGTGCGCGACGTCCTCACGAAGGTGATGGGCACGAACAACCCGCACAACGTGGTCAAAGCGGTCTTCGAGGCTCTGGGCAAGATGAACGACGTGCGCATGGTTGCGGATCGTCGCGGCATCTCCATTACAGAAGTTTATTCTCTTTAATCCGTCACCCGCCGATCCGAAAGCGATAGACGTCATGGCGACGAAACTAAAAGTCACATTGATCCGAAGCACAACCCGTCGTCCCCTGAAGCAAAAGCTGACGGTGCAGGCGATGGGTTTTCATCGGCTTCACGAAACCCGCCTCTTCCCGGATAATCCAGCGATGCGCGGCATGATTAACTCCATCCCGCATCTGCTCAATTGGGAAGTAGTCGAAGTACAGGAACAGGCATGAGTCTGCGAAATCTCCGACCCGCAGCGGGTTCAACGAAAGAGAAAAGACGGCGCGGTCGCGGCCCCGGCTCCGGCCTCGGCGGCAGTGCCGGTCGTGGTGAGAAGGGCTATCTGGCTCGCAGCGGCTCCGGCCGCAAGGCCGGTTTCGAAGGCGGCCAGATGCCAATCTACCGCCGTCTCCCCAAGCGCGGATTCAAGAATATCTGGGGCGAAGAGACTCAGGTCGTAAACCTCCGTGATTTGGCCAAGTTGCCGGATGGATCTGCGATTGATCCTGAGACGCTCAAGAAGGCGGGATTAATCCGTCATGCCGGCCAACCTGTTAAGATCTTAGGTACGGGGGATGTCTCCCGAGCCTTTGAAGTACGTGAATGCGAGCTGTCTGGAACGGCTCGCGAGAAAATCCTCGCCGCTGGCGGCAAGGTCGCCTGATGCTCGATCGCATTAGCAACATTTTCAAAATCCCCGAACTCCGGGACCGCATTCTTTTCACGCTGCTCATCTTCCTCGTTTACCGGATTGGCGGTCACGTCCCGGTGGCAGGAATTGATGCAGGAGCGCTGGCCGAGTTCTTCCAGCAGAATGCGAACACGCTGTTCGGTCTCTACGACATGTTCGTGGGTGGTGCTTTCCAGAGAGCAACGGTGTTTGCCCTCGGCATCATGCCTTATATTTCGGCCTCGATTATCTTCCAGCTCATGGGAACGGTCGTTCCGTACTTCCAGAAGCTGCAGAAAGAAGGGGAAGAAGGCCGGAAGAAGATTACTCAGCTGACGCGTTACGGCACGGTGATCATCGCCGCGCTGCAGGCTGGTGGTGTTTCGATTTTCCTCGAGCGTCTTGTCGCGACTTCCGGTGCTCCTGTTGTTCCGTCGCCGGGTTTCGGTTTCCGCTTTTTGACGATGGTGACACTCGCTGCCGGTACGACCTTGATCATGTGGCTGGGCGAGCAGATCACCGAGCGCGGCATCGGCAACGGCATTTCGCTGCTGATTTTCATCGGCATCATCGATCGCTTGCCCTATGCAATCATCGAAGAAGTGCAGATGGTGCAGGCGGGCACTCGCCACATCATGGCCGATGCGCTGTTCGTCGTGATGTTGTTTGCGGTGACCATGGCCGTTGTGGCCCTGACTCAGGGCATGCGCAAGATTCCCGTGCAGTATGCCAAGCGGACGGTGGGCCGAAAAACGTACGGTGGCCAGACAACCCATATTCCTTTGCGCGTGAATTCGGCGGGCGTGATGCCGATCATCTTCGCGCAGTCGATTATGTTCGTGCCGTCGTCCGTGGCTTCGTTTCTTCCCGAAGGCGGCTTCCGCGACAGCCTGAGCACGATGTTTGCCGTGGACAGCGCCATCTATTCAGTGTTCACGTTTGTTCTGATCATCTTCTTCACGTATTTCTACACGGCGATTGTCCTGAATCCGGTGGATCTGGCCGACAACATGAAGAAGAACGGCGGCTTCATACCGGGAATTCGACCGGGCAAGCAGACGTCGGAGTTCATTGATTCGATTCTGTCGCGGGTGACGCTGCCGGGCGCGATTGCCTTGGGTCTGCTGGCAATTGTGCCGACCATCATTGTTAACCAATTCAACGTCTCGTATAATTTTGCCTCCTTCTTTGGCGGGACCACCATTCTCATCATCGTCGGCGTGGCGCTCGACACCCTGCAGCAAGTCGAGTCTCACTTGGTCATGCGTCATTATGACGGGTTGATGAAGACCGGGCGCATTCGTGGCCGCCGTCGAATGTAAGGACTCCGCAATTTCCTGTCCTTTCCGCCAACAGACATGCCGAAGTATACGCTGATGCTGCTGGGTGCGGTGGGGGTCGGCAAAGGCACGCAAGCCCAGCGCCTGGCCCAACAACTGAGAATTCCTCAGATTTCCACCGGTGACATCCTGCGGTCGGAGGTGCAGGCTGGAACGGAACTGGGACGAAAAGCGGCGGACGTCATGAACCGGGGGGAATTGGTTCCTGATGAAGTGATCATTGACATGGTGCGGAACCGGCTGCAAGCCGACGATGCCGTACGGGGAGCAATCTTCGATGGCTTTCCCCGCACGATTCCGCAAGCGGAAGCAATGAATGGTCTCCTGAAAGAGGTTGGACTTCCCGAGCCGCGCGTGATTTCGATTGAGGTGCCGCAAGACGTGATTGTAGAGCGGCTCTCCTCAAGACGGCAGTGTACGACGTGCGGCGCCGTGTTTAATCTGGCGAAGGACGCAGAGGCCATTGCCAGTCATCGCTGCCCGAAAGGCGAGGCGAACATTGTCCTGAGAGATGATGATCGTCCCGAGACCGTGACGCAGCGTCTGCGCGTTTATCATGAGAAAACGGCGCCGCTGATCGGCTACTACAAGAAGCTGGGCAATCTGCGAACCGTTTCAGGATTGGGCACGGAAGACGAGGTCTTCGCGCGACTGTTGATTGCGATGGATCCGGATTTGTCGTGATCATCATCAAGACCGACCACGAAATTGAGATCATGCGCAAGGCGGGGAAGATCCTGGCCGGCGCGTTCGATGCGGCCGGTCCACTGATGAAGCCCGGGACCGTTGCGCAAGTCGTGGACATGGCGGTGGAAGAGCACATTCGCGGCGCGGGAGCTGTTCCGGCCTTCAAGAACTATCCGAATGCGGACGGTGCACCGTTTCCCGCTTCCGTCTGTTTTTCAATTGATGCTGAGGTTGTGCACGGCATTCCTGCCCATCAGGTGCTTGAAGCGGGCATGATCGTGGGGCTGGACATCGGCGTGGAGTACAACGGGTATTTTGCCGATTCCGCCCGGACGTTTGCGATTGGCAAGATCGACGCGGACCGCCGCAAGCTCCTGGATGTCACCAAGACCTGTCTTGATCTGGGAATCCGGGAAGCGCGAGCAGGTCGGCACCTTTCCAATATCAGTCATGCGATCCAAGCGCATGCCGAGGCGCACGGTTGCGCCGTTGTGCGTGAGCTCGTGGGACACGGAATCGGACGCAAGCTGCATGAGGATCCGCAAGTTCCGAATTACGGTCCGCCGAACCGCGGCCCGGTGTTGAGAAAGAACATGGTGCTGGCCATCGAGCCGATGATCAATCTCGGCACTCACGAAGTCGAGATGATCGGTGACTGGCAAGTGCTGACGAAGGATCGCAAGCCATCGGCGCATTTCGAACACACGGTGCGCGTCACGGACGGCGATCCGGAGATCCTGACGATCTGAGATTGAATTAGAACGGAGCAACGGTACGACAAAAGAAGCGGCGATCAAGGTTGACGGAGTCATTGAGGAGTGCTTGCCCAATGCGACCTTCCGTGTGGTGCTCGAGAACGGACACAAAGTCCTCGCGCACATCTCGGGAAAGATGCGAATGCACTTTATCAAGATTCTGCCCGGCGACCGGGTTACCGTGGAACTGTCGCCTTACGATCTGCATCGTGGCCGCATCACGTACCGTTACAAATAGCCTGCTGCGAGGATTCTCATTATGAAAGTGCGTACGTCCGTCAAGAAAATGTGTGAACATTGCCGCATCATCCGCCGTCGCGGAGTGGTGTTTGTGATCTGTCCGCGCCTGAAGAAGCATAAGCAGCGGCAGGGATAGAGGAAAGCTCAAAACCAAGAACTCGGAACTCGAATCGGAATTTGGTTTTCAGTTTTTCGTTTTTGGTCTCGTATTTCGAGTTCTTAACTTAGGTGTTTCGACAACATGGCCCGTATCGCCGGTATTGACATTCCCCGAGACAAACGCATCGAAGTGGCGCTGACGTATGTCTATGGCATCGGTCGTCCGCTCTCGCAGCGGATTCTCTCGGAGTGCAACATCAATTTCAACAAGCGCACGCACCAGCTCTCCGATGATGAACTGCTGGCGATCCGCACTAAGGTTGCCGATCTTAAGGTGGAAGGTCCGTTGCGCGCCGAAATCCAGATGAACATCAAGCGGTTGATGGACATCGGAAGCTACCGGGGCATGCGGCACCGCAAAGGCCTGCCGGTGCGGGGCCAAAATACGAAGAACAATGCGCGCACGCGTAAAGGCAAGAAGAAAGTTCAAGTGATTAAGCGCGCCCCGGTCGCTGCCGCGAAGTAGGGCTTAGACAGAAAAACAAGTAATCAGAAGCTGTAAAGAACACCGCAAGCTGTTTGATTTTTAGTTCTCAGTTTTTGATTCTGCAATAGGAGAGCAATCGTGCCGCCGTCAAAGAAAGAAGGCGCCAAGAAGAAGAAGGAACGCGTGGAGGCCGTGGGGGTGGCCCACGTCAAGTCGTCCTTCAACAATACGATCATCACGATCACCGACAATTACGGCAATACGATCTCGTGGGCGTCGGCCGGAAAGATGGGATTGCGGGGGTCGCGCAAGAACACTCCGTTTGCCGCACAGCTCGCGGCCGACAACGCTGCCAAAACGGCGATCGGTCTCGGTCTGCGTAAGGTCACGGTGGAAGTTCGTGGTCCGGGCGGAGGCCGGGATGGTGCCGTGCGCTCATTGGCCGCTTCCGGCCTGCAAATCATTTCCATCAAGGACGTCACTCCGATGCCGCATAACGGCTGTCGTCCGCCGAAGCGTCGTCGCGTGTAGCTGACCGGCTTGGCCGGTTCTAATAGGGTAATTTACTCAGAAGATTCGAATAGTCTATGGCCACAAATCATCGTCCAGTTTGTCGCATGTGCCGCCGCGAGGGCCGCAAGCTCTTTCTCAAGGGCGACAAGTGCCTCGGGCCGAAGTGCACCTTCGAAAAGAAGGGCTACGCCCCCGGCATGCACGGTCGTTCCCGCCGCGGCAAAATCTCCGAATACGGAGTGCAGCTCCGCGAGAAGCAGAAAATCCGTGATACGTACGGATTGCTTGAACGGCAGTTCCACCGCTTCTTTAAGGAGGCGCAGCGGCAAAAGGGCGTAACCGGCGAAAATCTCATGGCTTCGCTGGAGAGCCGCTTGGACAACGTGGTTTATCGCATCGGATTCGCCAGTTCGCGCCGGCAGGCGCGACAGTTGGTGCGTCACCGTCACTTCATGGTGAACGACCGGATCGTGGATATTCCGTCCTTTGTCTTGCAGCCGAGCGATCATATCCGCGTCCGCGAGCGCTCGAAGCGCTTGATCGTGATCCACGATGCGATGCAGAAGGCGCGCGACGCCAAGACGATGCCGTACTTGCAGTTGGATAAGGCGAAGATGGAAGGCGTGTTCTTGTCCGCACCGAACCGGTCGGAGATACCTTTCGAGGCCAATGAACAATTGGTCGTCGAACTCTATTCGCGTTAATCACAACGAGGGGATACATGAACGGTTTGAACTTCCAGATGCCGGAAACGGTTGAGATCGATGAGTCTACGCATACTGATACGTATGGCCGGTTCATCGTCCAGCCGCTCGAACGCGGCTATGGTGTGACAATCGGAAACAGCTTGCGGCGCGTGCTCCTGTCTTCGCTGCAGGGAGCGGCGATCATTTCCCTCAAGATCGACGGCGTGCTGCATGAATTCTCCACCATTCCCGGCGTGGCGGAAGATGTTACGGAAATCGTCCTGAACCTGAAACAGGTGCGCTTCAAGCTCCTGAATAAGAAACCGGACAAGATCAATCTGCATCTGAAGGGGCCGAAAGAGTTTACGGCCCGCGATATCCAGATCGGGAATAACGATTTCGAGATTCTGAATCCCGATCATCATATTGCGACGCTGAATCGTGATGCTGAAGTCAAGATGGAACTGCAGATTCGCAAGGGTCGCGGCTACATCCCGGCGGAAGAAAACCGCCCGGCGGATGCTCCGATCGGCACGATTCCTTTGGACTCCGTGTTCTCGCCGATTCGCAACGTCACCTACACGATTGAAAATACGCGCGTCGGCCAGCGCACCGACTACGAGAAGCTGGTGCTGGAGATTTGGACGGACGGCTCGATCACCCCGGACGATGCGCTTACCTATTCGGCGCGCATCATGCGCGACCATATCCAGCTGTTCATCAATTTCGATAT
This sequence comes from uncultured Alphaproteobacteria bacterium, assembly GCA_964370805.1. Classification (GTDB taxonomy): domain Bacteria; phylum Electryoneota; class RPQS01; order RPQS01; family RPQS01; genus CAYJKM01. Next base: position 11,532 of record CAYJKM010000003.1, read on the forward strand.
TAAGCCGGACCGGGTGGAAGAAGAGGATATTGACGAGGAAACGCTGCACATTCGCAAACTGCTGCGCAAGCCCGTCGAGGAATTGGAATTGTCCGTGCGCAGCGCTAACTGCCTCAAGGAAGCGCGGATCCGCACGATTGCCGATCTGGTGCGGCGCGAAGAGCCGGAAATGCTCAAGTTCAAGAATTTCGGCCGCAAGTCGCTCGTGGAGTTGACCGAGATCCTGAAATCCAAAGGGCTTTCTTTCGGCATGGACGTGGATAGGTACTTGACGACAAGCAACGACTTCGAAAAGACAGAATGAGACATCTCAATAAAGGCCGCAGCCTCAGCCGCTCTCCCAGCCATCGTAAGGCGTTGTTGGCGAATCTCGCCCAGGAGTTGTTCCTGCATAAGCGCATCCAAACAACGCTGTCGAAAGCTAAAGAACTCCGTCCATATGCGGAGAAGCTCGTCACGAGTGCGAAGAAGGGTCACTTAGCTGCCCGCCGGCTTGTGCGCGCGCATTTGCCACGCCCGTCGGCCGTCAAAACTTTGTTCGATGAAATCGCCCCGCTCTTTGCAGATCGCAATGGCGGGTACACCAGAATTATCCGGCTCGGGCAGCGTATCGGCGACAACGCACAACTGGCCATTATTGAGCTGGTCGGATTCGAAACCATTGCTCCGGTAAAAGAGAAAACCGAAGCCGACAAGGAAGCTAAGAAGAAGACGACGGCCAAGAAGGCCGCTGCCAAAAAGAGCGCCAAAGAAGCTAAGAAGGCCGAGCCGAAAGAAGGCAAAGCAAAGAGCAAAGCGAAGGCTTCAACGAAGTCAAAGTCAACCGCCGCCAAATCGCGATCCAAGTCCGGTGACCGGGGCTGACCTGCAAATAGTTTTGAGTGAAGAGGCCGACTCAGTAATACCTGAGTCGGCCTCTTTCTTGATCATGCGATGATCGTTAGGCAATCCGGCCGCTATTTCCCTTCGGTCGGCGGTGCTGCCGGGGCGATCGGCTCAGGAACCTTGTTGCTCAAGGCAGGAAGCGACATGAGGTACGCATAGATGCTCTTCAGGTCTTCGTCCGTCATGTTCGAGTACACAGGGATCGGCATGGGAGGAAGGACCAGCCGTCCCTTGCCCATCTCGCGTCCCGTCCTGATTGTCTGAACGAAATTCTCCTCCGTCCAATTCCCCAGGCCGGTTTCCTTGTCCGGAGTGAGATTCTTTGAAAAGCTGACGCCCCACGGACCGGCCCAGGCTGTGAACGTACCGGAGAACGACCCCAGCCACGGCCCTTGCGGCGCCGGGGCCGCCGGCATGACTAATTCTTGAGGATGCCCGGAAAGCAGGCGCGTTGAGTCCTGTTCGGGTCCGTTCGCGCCGAACTTCCACGGCGTGTGGCAATCCCCACAACCGGAAGTTCTCACCAGATATTCGCCACGCTTGAGTCGTTGCGATTTCACATCGTCTGCTCCTCGGGCGGCGGACCAAAACGCGATGGTCACACACAACAAACCACAGACTTGAAACAACGTTCTACTTCTGACGTGCAGCACAGTCTCCTCCTTCTGTTACTCGTTTCTATTCGTGTACAACGGGCCGATCGCCCAAATCCTCTTCGATCCATTTGACAATAAGTTCCACCGCTTCCCGGTCGACGATCTTCGTGCCAAGCGGCGGCATTTGCTGCAGCGGATTGCGGGTCTGCATCCGATAAACCAACGTACTCTGTGACGGGTCTCCGGGCCGGATTCGAAAACACTGATCGGGCACAGCGCCGGGGATCTTAAACTTGCTTTCGTGGCCGATCACCGTCTGCAATGCGGCCAGCTCCGACGACGATTCCATGCTGATCGGCGCCTTCAAATACATTCCCACAGACGAGAGCGGATCGCTCGCGTTGTGGCAGCCGCCGCAATTGGCCCAGAGATAGCCGAGCGCGGCGCGAGCCCGCGGCGACTTGGTATTGATCTTCGGCGCGCGCCTGCGAAATTCCTTGGGCAAGTGTGAGAGACAGCCTTGCTCGATCAATGTCTCGAGGTTGATCATGTCAGGCGTTATGGCCTCGGTATGGGGAGCTAAGGTATCCCGATCCGGCGAAAGCTGCAGCGCATTGAAGCCAAGCACGACGTCACGGCCGTGTCCTTCGTGACAGGCCTTGCAGTCATTGACTCCGGGAATGTCATGGCGAATACCCGGAGCGATCTCGACGTGGTTGCGTGACCCGCGCTCGGAAACCAGAACGGCATCACTGCCCTCGTCGTTCCATGCGTATGTCGCATACGTCCATTCCTCCGGTGCAGTTTTCTCAAGCAGGCGGGTCTCCGTTCGCTGCCCAAATGAGAACTCCTTCCAGAGTTTCGTCCCGACCGGAAAGACCCAGTTGTCAGCGTCGCGAGCGTCTATCGTCTGGCCCGGCGGCAGATAGATCCAGCGTTGTTTGACCGCGCCGTCTGACCACAACGGATACTGCGGCGAGTACTTGAGATTCGCTGGCGCAAGGGCCTTCGCAGCGAAGTCAGAGTACAGACCTGTTTCGGACAAGAAGCCCGATGGGGCGTGGCTCGGGCCGGAGTCGCTTCGCAGCGTACTGCACAGTAGCACCAAGGCGAGGAGGGCCAGAGATGTCCAGCTCCCTGCCGGAGCACTGAACCTTCGCTGGAGATTCGCGAATCGGCGTGAATTAGTCATATATCACCCAAACAATAAGAAATTCTCTTATTATTCGCAAGTGTGAATTATTGCACTTATCCTAATTCTACATATGCGAAGCGGCACCATGTAAGCAAAGCTCGACCGCTATGTCTGGCCGCCCGGACGAAAGTCCCGTTGCTTTTCCGGTCATGAGTACTTATATTTGCTGAACGTACGCGAGGCATCTCTGACTCGTAAGAGGAACTTTTTGTATTCTCATGTCTATGTGTAACATGTTGATTATTAATATATTTATGGCTACTGATTTAGACTTCGCGAGCCTTTGCTAATCCACAGCACATTTCCTCCCGCAAGATGTTCGAAATTCCAAAGACTCCTACTGGCAATCAAATCAGCTGCAAGAGCTGGATTCAAGAGGCCGCCCTGCGCATGCTGTTGAATAACCTCGATCCCGCCGTTGCGGAGGATCGAGAGAATCTCGTCGTGTACGGCGGCACCGGCAAAGCCGCGCGCAACCGCGACGCGCTGGCCCGGATCATCGACGCACTCAGGAAACTCGGCAATGACGAGACGTTGCTTGTGCAGTCCGGTAAACCCGTGGGTGTCGTCACAACGCACCCGGACGCGCCGCGAGTCCTGATTGCTAATTCCAATCTGGTTCCCCAATGGGCTACTTGGGAGTATTTCCACGAACTCGAAGCCAAAGGGCTTATCATGTATGGCCAGATGACGGCCGGCTCGTGGATTTACATCGGTACGCAGGGAATCTTGCAGGGCACGTATGAGACGTTTGCCTCGCTGGCCGCAAAGCACTTCCACAGGAGCCTGAAGGGAACGTGGACGCTCACAGGTGGCTTGGGGGGAATGGGCGGAGCGCAGCCGCTTGCTGTTACGCTCAATGGCGGTGTCGCGCTCGTCGTCGAGGTGGATCCGCAGCGGCTGCAGCGGCGCGTGGAGATCGGATTTTGTGACAAGGCAACTGAGAATCTCGATGAGGCGTTGCGCTGGGTGTTCGATGCCGTCAAGCACGAACAAGCAGTGTCAGTCGGACTGCTGAGCAACTGCGCGGATGTTCTGCCGGAACTGCTCAAGCGAAACGTGACTCCGGATGTTGTCACGGATCAAACGTCGGCTCATGACGAGTTAAACGGATATGTGCCGCACGGGTTACCGTATGCGGAAGCACTGAAGCTACGCAAGAGCGACCCCAAGGAGTACATCCGCCGCAGCTCGCAATCCATGGTGGTGCACACGCAGGCGATGGTGGAATTCCAGCGACGCGGATCGGTTGTGTTTGACTATGGCAATAATCTGCGCGGGCAGGCGCTGAAGGCCGGCTATGCTGAAGCGTTTGCGTATCCCGGATTCGTTCCGGCTTACATTCGCCCGCTCTTTTGCGAAGGGAAAGGTCCGTTCCGCTGGGCGGCGCTTTCCGGCGACCCGCAGGATATTTACGCGCTTGATGCGGAAGTGCTGCGGCTGTTTCCGGATGACGCCGGCTTGAAGCGCTGGATCATTGAAGCTACACCCAAGATTCCATTTCAGGGTCTGCCCGCGCGCATTTGCTGGTTAGGTCAAGGCGATCGCGCAAAACTCGGCTTGGCTATGAATGACATGGTCAAGGCAAAGAAGCTCAGAGCGCCGATTGTTATTGGGCGAGATCACTTGGATTGCGGTTCCGTGGCGTCGCCCTATCGCGAGACCGAGGCGATGAAAGACGGCTCGGATGCTATCGCTGACTGGCCGGTGCTCAATGCACTTGTGAATACCGCCTCGGGCGCATCCTGGGTGAGTTTTCATCATGGCGGAGGAGTCGGCATCGGCGCATCCCTGCATGCCGGCCAAGTCATCGTGGCCGATGGCACGGATGCGGCTGCCAAACGGCTCGAACGCGTGCTCACCAACGACCCGGCGATGGGCATCTTTCGTCACCACGATGCCGGCTATGAGACGGCGACCGAGACCGCCATTCAGAAAGACGTTCGCATTCCCGGTTTGAATTACTGATTCACCGTTCACTTTTACGGAACGCACATGACATTTACAAATCTGCTGGTTGAGTTGGACGGCCCAATCGCGGTCGTCACTGTCAACCGTCCCAAGACGCTCAACGCGCTCAACATCGCTACCGTCGGCGAACTTTTCGACTGCATTCATGAACTGGGCCGCAACCGCGACCTGGGCGCGGTGATCATTACCGGCGCCGGAGAGAAGAGCTTTGTGTCCGGCGCGGACATTCAGGAAATTCGCGACCTGAATCTGATCTCCGGTAAGGAATTCTCCGAACGCGGCAATCGACTGTACTTGTTGATCGAGCAGTTCCGTGTGCCCGTGATTGCGGCGGTGAACGGCTATGCTTTGGGCGGCGGCTGCGAGTTGGCCATGGCCTGTCATCTGAGAATCGCGGCGGAAAACGCGAAGTTTGGTCAGCCCGAAATCAATCTCGGGATCATTCCGGGTTACGGTGGGACTCAACGTTTGACCCGCCTGATTGGCCGTGGCCGCGCGTTAGATTTGATGCTAACCGGTAGGATAATCACGGCGGCGGAAGCCCTGCAATGGGGATTGGTGCAAAGTGTTGTCCCGCAGGCCGAGTTGATGCCAACCGTGCGCAAGCTGGCGGCGGATCTGGCGGTCAAGCCGAAGCTTGCGACGCTGGCGATTCTTCAGGCGGTTCACGATGGTATGCAATTGGGATTAGAGCAAGCCTTGCACGTTGAAGAAGGACTCTTCGCTTATTGCTGCGGAACCGAGGACAAGAACGAAGGTTGCCAAGCGTTTCTGGAAAAGCGCAAACCGGATTTCAAAGGGCGATGACTCCCCGTGTCTGAACTTCTGATTCGTAATATTGGACAACTGGTCACGCCGCTTGCCGCCCAGCGTGACCAGCGTGCCCGCGACGTGCACAGCTTGTCTCCCGCGGCCATCCTGATTCGTGATGGCCGTATTGCTGAGGTGGGATCAGAAGCGGACGTGGCTACACAAACAACCGGAACTCAAACCTATGATGCACGCGGGCGGTTGGTGCTCCCGGGCCTGGTTGACACGCACACGCATCCGGTTTTTGTCGGCAATCGCGCGGCAGAATTCTACTTGCGCAATGCAGGGAAGAGCTATCTCGAAATTGCCGCCAAGGGCGGCGGGATCCAAGCGTCTGCTCGCAAAGTGAATGAAGCGAGCCTCGAACAAATTGTTGAAGAATCTCTGCCTCGCTTTCACCGTTCGTTGACGTGCGGCGTTACTACGATCGAGGCCAAGACCGGCTATGGTCTTGAGTGGCGGGCTGAGCTGAAGCTGCTCGAGGCGTTGGCGCAAATTGACAGACAAGTGCCTCAGCATGTCTACCGCACGTTTCTTGTCCATGCCGTTCCCGAAGCGTATTCCGGACGACGTGACGAGTTCATCGATTTGGTGACATCGGGCATGATCCCGGTGGTCGCGGCGGAAAAGCGCGCGTTTGCCGTCGATGTGTTCTGTGAAACCGGAGCCTTTTCGCCGCAGGAAACGGAACGCATTCTGCTTTGTGCTCGCGAGCACGGCCTGCAAACCACCGTCCACGCCAACCAATTCGGTCATTCGGGAGGTGCGCGCGTCGCAGCAGAGCTTAGCGCTCGCAGTGTCAGCCATGTCGAATTTCTGAACGAAGAAGAGATTGAAGCATTGGCGGCGGCGGATGTTGCCGCGATTGTACTTCCGGCCTGTGTGTTCTTCCTCGGTACAATTCCCTATCCGCCGGTGCGAATGATGATTGAGCGTGGTCTGCGCGTGGTTGTCGCTACGGACATGAATCCGGGCAGCGCCATGTCAGAATCCCTCCCGTTTGCCTTGACTGCCGCCGCAATTTACTGCAAGATGACTCCTGAGGAGTTGCTCTGGTCGGCAACCTTAGATGCGGCTCACGCTTTGGAGTGCGAACATGAGTGTGGAAGCATTGAAGTCGGCAAACAGGCGGATTTGTCTCTCTGGGATCTGCCCGATCTGTCGTCGCTGGCCTACCACTTCGGCACGCTTCGCGCCGCCGCGACTATCGTGAGCGGCGACGTTGTCTGGGAAGATCCGGATGCGAGCCGAAGATATTAGAATTGGTACTTCCGGCTGGAAGTTCGATGACTGGGCTGGGACATTCTATCCGTTTCGCGTACCCAAGACCAAGTGGCTTGAGTATTACGCCGCGCGTTTTCCGGTCGGCGAAATCAACAGCACGTATTACCGGATTCCGCCGCGCCGCTCGTTTGAAGCGATCAGTGACCGCACGCCGGCAGATTTTCGTCTCTTTGCCAAGGTTCATGCCGACGTCACGCATGCCCGCAAAGACGTTGCGGAGTCAATGCATCGTCTATTGGATTCACTGGATCCGTTGCTGAAGTCGGGAAAACTCGAGGGGCTGCTTGCGCAATTTCCGCAGAGTTTCCACTTTTCAGAAGAGCATGCGGCGTATATTGAGAGCGTGAAGACTCTTTGCGATGGAGTGCCGTTGTTCACCGAGTTTCGACACCGGACGTGGGAAACGGAACCGGTCTTGTCCCGTTTGGCGCAGAGCGGCGTTTTCTGGGTAAGCGTTGACGAGCCTGCGCTTCCTGAATTGATGAGTCGGGAACTGCAGGCGTCTTCAGATCATGCCTACATTCGATTTCATGGCAGAAATTCCGCGGCCTGGCACGAGGGCGGCGGTGAGCGCTACAACTACGACTATTCCGCCGAGGAACTTGCGGAGTGGGGAGAACGATTGTTAAATCCACATACGCCGTTGCGGCGGGCCACAATCTTCTTCAACAACTGCTATCACGGCCAAGCGCCGCGCAATGCCCAATGGTTAATGAAGTGGCTGCAGGAACGGATGCTCGGGGAGACAGGTTCTGACGCATGAGCATCTCACTCCTGCAAGAGGTACTGAGCGGTGCACACGCGGCAGATTGGCGGATCTTCCGTGCGCCTCTTGATGAGCTGAAACGACTGCTGCCGTTCTTGAGCAAGGTCGCGGATTCCTCAGGAGGTGAGTCGGTCGAGACGGTTGTCCTGAGGCCGGGCGATGAGCATTTCGTATGCATCGTGCGACTCGATCAGCAATGTCCGTCACCATTTTGCCTCGCCGTCCCGGTTGTCACCATTGCATTTACGCACTCCGCCGGGGTGATCGGCGAACATGCAGAGTTGTCGTCCAATGGCGAACATGCGTCGCTTTCCGGGTGGAGCAGCCAGCAACTCGCCGGCCTGCTGAGTGCTGCCGGCGACGCAACGCACCTGTCAATTGCCAATCGCATTCTCAGCTCATTCCAGTTTGACGAGCGAGCCGAACTGGAGTATGAGCCCTGGATTCGCAATTTCGCGGCGTCACTCGCGACTGTTATCAAGCCTGACGCTATTCAACTCCGCTTGCGGACACCTGCTGACTTCTGGGAAAGCCGGGGGGATCGTTGGATCTGGCCTTCGCTGCCCACAATTCAGGTTACGGATCTCGACGCTCGAAGAATGAGCGATTTGTGCCGCTCGGGAGGCGTTGAGTGTGAAACGCTGCCCCGCGGGCATGAAGCGGCTGCCATGTGGACGGCGTATCTGCCCCTCCGTAGTCGCGCTCTGAACATTGGTGTGTTGGCACTGCAC
>CAYJKM010000003.1:19779-44497 GCA_964370805.1 uncultured Alphaproteobacteria bacterium
GCACTGCACTACGCTCGAGTGATCACGCCGCTCCCGGATGAAATGCGTCTGTTGGAACTTGTGCAGCGTGAAGTGGCATTGCTCATGGATCGAACGCGGACCCATTTGCGCATGCAGCGACTGGCTACGATTGACGGACTGACGAATCTCTTCAATCATCGCTTCTTCCGAATCCAGTTGCGCACGGAGTTTCAGCGTGCCCTCCGCTATCAGAAGAAAATGTCGCTGGTGATGATCGACATTGACGATTTCAAGAACTACAACGACCGTTACGGACATTTGGCCGGCGACCGCGTCCTGATTGAAGTCGCCAAAACGATTCGCGCGACGGTACGCGACATTGACTCTGTTTCGCGGTATGGCGGTGAAGAATTTGCCCTGATTCTCCCCGAAGTGGACTCAACCGGCGGCATGGTCGTGGCCGAGAAGGTACGCCTTGCCATTGGCGCTCAGCGCTTCCGAACAGAGAGCGGCGAAGACATGGGCTCGATCACCGTTTCGTGCGGTGTCACGGATAACGTCAACACAACCAGCCCCAACGATTTGATCCGCCGCGCCGATCGCGCCTTGTATTGGGTCAAAACTCACGGCAGAAACCTCGTGCGCCTCGCCGATCCGATGGAGGAGTCGTAACTTCGATTGAAGGTTCTCTTTGTCACATCAGAGGTTGCTCCGTACAGCAAGACCGGCGGCTTGGGGGACGTCAGTTCCGCCTTGCCGCTGGCGCTGCATCGTTTGGGGTGTGATGTTCGCCTGCTTACGCCTCGTTATGGCGTAATTGAACCTGAACGATTCAAGTTAAAGCCTCACGGGCAAGATTTTGCGATCAGCATGAAGGGGCGGACGCTTCGCGCCGTGCTTCTGGAACAGAACGAGTTATCCGGTCCGCCGATCTATTTCCTGAATTGCCCTGTGCTGTTTGACCGCCCGGGCATCTATGTAGACCCGTTCTCCAACCGCGACTATCTCGACAACGACTATCGTTACATTGCGCTCGCCCGGGCTGCAATGGAGTTGCCTCGCTTGCTTGACTGGCAGCCGGATATTTTTCACTGCAACGACTGGCAAACCGCCTTGGTGGCCATGTACCTGCACGACGCACGCGAGCACGGCGACTTCGCGAGCTCGCGTTCAGTCATGACCATTCATAATATGGCTTATCAGGGACAATTCTCGAAGGACTCAGTCGAACGGCTGAATGGCGCCGAACGCTATTTTCACCCGGGCGGCCCGCTCGAATTCTACGGCCTGGTGAATTTTCTGAAGGCGGGAATTGAGTTTGCCGATGCTGTCAACACTGTCTCGCCAACATACGCAAAAGAAATTCAAAGCAGCTTTGATTTCGGGTATGGTTTGGAGACTGTTCTGCGGTCACGGGGCGATCTTGCCGGTATTCTCAATGGCATTGACGTTGATCTCTGGAATCCGGAGACGGATCGCTGGATCGAACGGACGTATTCCGCGGTTACGATTGAGCGCAAGGTCGAGAATAAGAAGGCGCTGTGCGCGCTTGTCGGCCTCCCATTTGATGCTCATTTGCCGGTGCTCGGAATTGTCTCAAGAATTGTCAGTCAAAAGGGATTTGATATTCTAATTCCGGCATTGACAGAAATGCTGAGCATTCCTGCCCAGTTTATTTTGCTTGGCAGCGGCGATCCAAACGACGAGCATGTCTTGCGGGAGATCGCCCGTCTGTATCCCGACCGGGCAGCGGTGAAACTCGGATACGATGAAAAGCTGTCGCATTTGATTGAAGCCGGCGCCGACATGTTTCTAATGCCGTCCCGCTTCGAGCCGTGCGGTCTGAACCAGATGATGAGCATGCGCTATGGCACCTTGCCTGTCGTGCGCGCGACCGGCGGGCTGACGGACACGGTGATCGACGCGGATGCCGATCCCGGCAGCGGGACGGGATTTGTCTTTGAGGAGTATTCAGCAAATGACCTGATCGCAGCGGTTCAAAGGGCGATCACGGCCTTTCAAAATCACAAGCGTTGGCGGCAGTTGCAGCAGAATGCCATGCACAAAGACTTCTCTTGGGATCGTTCTGCGCGTTCGTACCTCGAACAGTATAAGAAGTGCCTGAAGCAGGCGCCGCGGAGTGTCGCATGAGGTATCTCGCGACGGCACTGGCCTTGCTTACTGCGACTTCCCTTCCTGCTCAAAGCGTCCCGACGTGGTCAACGTGGCTGTCTCGTCCGGCCATTGAACTGCGGGATGCGCAGTCGATTTCGCTGGCCGCGGACGGAACGTTGTATATTGCCGATACGGGCCATCATCGAATTGTCGCTGTCAATGATTCCGGAAGAGTTCTCTATGAGACCGGCGGTTTCGGAAATGGTCATGGCCAATTCCAGTGGCCGCGCAAAGTGATTGCGGACCGGGGTGCCGCCGTTTGGGTCCTGGATCACGGCAATCGGCGGATTGAGAAGTTTTCTCGTACGCTGGAGTACCAAGGGACGTTTACCATTACAAGTCTCGATTCCGATACTCCAAGTCAAATTGAAGCCTTTGCCGTTTCGCCGCAGGGCGACTTGTACGTCTTTGATCGTGACGGCGGCCGGCTCGTGCGATACGATCCGCTCTTCCGTGCGCAAGCTGAACTTGGGCCCAGCAGCGGAACAGAGTTTGTCTCGTCTGTTTCGCAAATGACATACGCCACGCGGCTCGGAGTGGTCTGGTGGGAACGCGGCAGCACTCGCTTGCGAGTTTCCGATCAACTGTTCACACAGGTGCGGGCGCTTGACTTGCGAGCCGATTATCAAACCGTCACGCTGGCGTCCTCCGATACATGTGCCATCGTTGTGTTGAATGATGTGCTGCGACTATGGTGCGATCTGCAAGCACAGCCCGATTCGTTGTTCGATCTGCGCGTCGTTCCGGATTTAGACTTGAAGCGGCTGGATGATATTGCTGTCGCAGCCGACCACAGCTTGTACTTGCTCGATGGATTGGCGGGTGTGATCTACCGGTTGTATCTTCCCAAGAGGTAAATGCCCCTGGTCCCGCGCTTGGGGATCGGCGCGCGCAATCGGAATTCGCGGCTGTTCCTCGTTGTCCTGTGCTGTTCGCTTGTGCCGTCGTTGGCCTTAGCGTTGCCGGTGCGATCGGCAACGGCATACTTTGTTGCCGACGAACCAAGAGACACGCTGTTTACGCTGCCGGCTCCGTGGATCGTTTTGGACTCACTGCAAGTCTTCCGAAACGGTGACACGCTCACGGAATTCGCAGACTGGCGCGTCGTCGAGCCGGGGAACCGGATCTGGCTATTCCGCCCGCTCGCGCCGACGGACACGCTGCGGGTTGAATTTGCCTATCAGCCGGCTCCGCTCTTTCGCACCTATTCACGGCATTCCCTGCGTGAACTCGGGCGAGCGACGGTGCAAGCCGATACGGCGGACACGGTACGCATTGCCCCGGCCACAGAAAGGGTGTCGGAAACTGCGGAAGGTTGGAGCCGGCTCAATAAGTCGGGGTCGCTGATTCGCAGCGTACAGGTTGGGACAAATCAGGATCTCGCCTTAGAGTCTGCACTCAACCTGCAGATTGAAGGACGTGTCGGCCGCAACGTGGACGTGATTGCGGCGCTGACAGATCAGTCCACTCCGATTCAGCCGGAGGGCACGACCGAGACCCTGAATGAGCTTGAGAAGGTCTTTGTCTCGGTACGCAGTCCCAATCTCGCCGCAACGATTGGCGATTTTACGCTCGATTTACCGGGTGGTGTGTACGATTCGTACTCGCGGAAACTCAAGGGAGTCATGGGCGAAGCGAATTATTCGACGGCAAAAGCGACGGCCAGCGGCGCCGTCAGTCGCGGGGAATTTCACACCAACTCATTCAGTGGACAGGAGGCTAATCAGGGTCCGTATCCGCTCAGCGGCAAGAACAGTGAAACTGGAATTCTGGTCCTGGCCGGGACGGAGCGCGTGTGGCTGGATGGCTTGCCGCTGCGGCGCGGCGAGGGCAATGACTATGTGATCGAATACGCGGCGGGCGAAATCACGTTCACGTCCCGGCGTTTGATCACGTCAGATTCGCGGATCGTCGTCGATTTTGAGTATGCGAACGAAGACTACGAGCGCTTCTATGGCTCGGCGCGGGCGCAAGCGGCATTTGCTACGGAGAGACTGCGCGGCGCGGTTACGTGGATTACCGAATCTGATGATCGCAATCGACCGGTCGGCGTAGCGCTCAGCGACTCCGACAAGACGTCGTTGCGCGAAGCCGGCGATGACCCTTCGCTGGCGGTGACCTTTGCCGCCGACTCTGTCGGTCCCGGTAGCGGCGATTACAATGATTCGCTTGTCGTACTGAACGGCGACACTCTGCAGATTTTCGTCTACTCTCCCCGCGATTCAAACCAGACCACGGGATCATGGCGTGTCACGTTTGACGACTTCGGAATTGGCGGCGGCGACTACGAAGCCGCCGCGGATGACTTAGGTTTAGCATACTTCCGCTGGATCGGCCCGAATCGCGGACGCTATCGTCCGTATCGGCGCTTGCCTCTGCCCGAACAGCACACCATCGGTGACGTGAGAATAAGCACGGCTCCGATTCATGGCTTCTCGTTTGAAGGTGAAGCGGCCATGAGTGGGCGGGACGAAAATACGTACTCCGGTCTCGGCGACAATGACAACTCCGGCGCCGCCGGCACGGTTGGCGTTGCCTTTGCCCGTGAAGATTTCGATCTGCTTGGCTGGCAGCCGCATCGCGTGGACGCGAATGTACGATTGCGAAGACGTGATGATCGTTTCGCCGAAATCAACCGCGCCTCCGAAGTGGAGTTCGAGCGCGAATGGGATGTGAATCGCAATTCCCGTACGGAAGAAACGATTCGCGAGGCGACGATTCGCCTCAGCCCCTGGCGCCAACTCTCTGTTTCCGGCGGTTACGGTGATCTCATCCGGCCAAGCCAATCGTCTTACCGCCATAACGTTGCCACAGTTCTCAGTCTGGGGCAGCGGCTGCGGGTTTCAGGCTCTCATCTCGACTTAGAGAGCAGTGATCGTGCCATCGGCCGGAAAAGCAATTGGATTCGACAGCGAGCGGAAAGCAATGCAGCGATCGGACGATTCGCTCCTCGCGTCGGAATCGACCGGGAGCGAAAGCGCAATGTGGGTGCGAGCGGCGTGGACGGATTCCGCTTCCTCGATTATCGCGCCGGCGTGGCGGCGACGCTGCCGTACAATTTGGGATGGGATAATGAATACAGCCGCCGACTCGATGATCTCCTGAATGCAGCTGATCGTTATCGGACCCACGCCCGCGCTTACACGGCATCGTCGGAACTGCAGTGGCGACCTCCCGAAGGCGGCTCGACCATGCTTCGGTTTGCGCACCGCGAGAAAGAGTATCTCGCGGCCGACTCCGCTGATGTCATCAACGATGTGGGACGTCTGGAAACGTTGATCGCGCCGCGTTCCCGGCTCTTTGAAACCAATCTCGTTTATGAAGTCGCCAAAACTCAATCGCAGGACCAGATTCTGATTGCGATTCAGGTTCCTGAAGGCACCGGAAATTATCGCCGCGAAGGCGATCAGTACGTACCGGATGACCAGGGCAATTACATTCTCGTTCCGCGCAACACCGGTGACTATTCGCCCGCCACGGAGCTCACGATGAACGCGCTGGTCTGGCTGCGCCCGGACGAACTCAGTACGTCTGGTCTCTCGCCCTGGATACGCGCGCTTTCTGCGGAGACCGAAGTTCAGGTCGAAGAGCGGACGAAACTGCCCTTGTCCGCCCGGCTGCTGCTCCTCGATCAGAATCAGTTTCGTGGCGATTCGACTTTGTCCGGTACATTCTCGCTGCGCGAGGATTTGCACGTTCGCAGGCTCAGTCAGAAGCTGGCGTTCAGACTGCGATATCGCACCACCGGCTCCTTGCAGAACCAGTACCTGAACGGAGGGCAGGAGCGATCACTGCGTGAAGGCGGCGTGCGCGTTCGGGCTAAGTACCTCTCGAACCTGCGCGGCGAAACGGAGGCGGCACTATCGCGCGAACGGCTGCGCTACGTGAGCGGCAGTTTTGAGGACCGTGACATTGACCGCTTTGATCTGTCACAGGATAATACACTGACGTTTAACCGCTCCTGGGACGCCGGCGTCGGGCTGAAGGCCAGCGAAGTCAACGATGAGCAGACTCGAACGCAGGCCAGCCTGCGCGAGGTCAGGCCGCACGCGACGCTGACTCTCTATGCGAAGGGACGGCTCGATCTGGAGGGCACGTGGATTCACGCCACGTCGAATAAGTCGTCGATACCCTTTGAACTGGGACGCGGTTCCAATCGCGGCGAGAATTATCGCTGGTCCGCGCGCGGAACGTACCAGTTTGGACAGAATTTCTCAGGTTCATTGAGCTACACCGGGCGCTCGGATTCAGGCGAACGGACCTTTCACACCGGACGGCTGGAGGTGCGCGCGACTCTATGATGCGTCGTTCGCTTCTCATTCTCAGTCTCTTGATTGCAGCCACCGTGTGCCGCGCGGACGTGAGCATTGACCGCGTGACGTTTCACGGCGTGCGTGAGTTCTCATCTCGAGAGTTGTCGCACTGGCTGGATCTGCCCTTAAAGCGCGACGTGCCGGAAGCCTCGCTCAGCATGCGGCTTAGTGCACTGGTGGATTCGCTTGTCGTTCGCGATTATCTCTTCGCCCGTCTTGACAGCTTCAATGTCAGGGAGCACAAGCGACGCACCGAACTGCACGTGTATCTGCGCGAAGGCGTGCTTCCGCGCGTTGCCCAGATTCGCTGGCTCGGGGATAGCGTGCGAGTGGCGGCTTCCGTTGCGCATCAGGCGGTGACCAGATCGGGAAGCGCATTTCATTGGACAGACGTGGAGTTTGACGCCACGCTCCTGCTCGACTACTTTGAGACATCAGGCTATCCGTTTGCGCGCGTTGAAGTCGCCAAAGTGGAACCGGATCCGGCCGCGTCAAGCGTTATCGTGTGGTTGCAGATATCGAGTGGTCCGCTGACCCGTCTCGGTTTCGTCTCGTTTTCGGGCAACCGCCAGACTCGTGAGCCGTTTCTGTTGCGCGAATCGCGGCTCCGCCCCGGCGCGCTTTATGATCAACGCAGGATAGATTCGGCGCGGCGGCGGCTGCGGCGACTTGAATTCGTACGACAAGTCTACGCCCCTGAACTCGTCGTCAACGATGCCGGCGAAACTGGCGTTCACTTCGACCTTGAAGAAGCACGCAGCACCCTCATTGACATTGTGGCCGGCTATCAGCCTGCCGGCGAAGATCGTTCGGGCGATGTGAGTGGATTGGCCAATCTCGAATTTCTGAATCTCTTCGGCGTGGGAAGGAAGGGACGCGTGCATTGGGAGCGTCCCAGCAGCCGCACGCAGGCGGTTGAAGTTGCCTACACCGAGCCGTGGATTCTGAATCAGCCGGTTTCGCTGCGGCTTGACTTCAGCCAGCGGATTCAAGACACCCTCTACGTCCAACGTTCGTTCGGTGCTCAGGCTGGAGTGGATTTGGGTTCGCAAGTCTCCGCCTGGGGCGCGGCCCGGCGCGAAGCTGTCTACGCCGATTCTCAGGCGGCTGCCTTCTACAACCTGCCTGATTCCCGAACGACTTATCTGGAAACCGGAATCAGTTTTGACACGCGCGATGAACCGCTAAATCCGCGCGGCGGGGTGTACTTCTCAACATTCATCGGCAATGGGTGGCGCGAGCGGGACGAGGTTGTCTCAGGCCGACGTTCAGTCACGTACCGCCAACAGCGGGGCGGGTTGGACAGCGAAATTGCTCATGAGGTCATTCCGTTCTGGATCATCGCTGTATCTGTGCACGCCCGCGCCATTCACAGCACCGAGCCGGAAATCCTGCTGCCAGACCTCTACCGGCTCGGCGGTGCGCGCTCGTTGCGCGGCTATCGCGAAGAACAATTCTTGGGATCGCGGATCGGATGGTCATCCGCCGAGATCCGTTACTGGCTGGGACCGCTCTCACGATTCTTCCTGTTTGCGGATGCGGGCGGCGCCTATCGCGAACAACTCGTGAGCAATGCGCCCAGCCAATCGACAATCTATCGTGCCGCCGCAGGTTTGGGCTTGCGGCTGGAAACGAACATGGGAGTATGGGGCTTTGATTACGGCGTGGGACAAGAAGATCGACTCTTGAGCGGCAAGCTGCATGTGTCGCTGCTCAGCAGTTTCTGATCTCGCGCTTCCAGCCCGTTAACACATGGACTACGGTGAAGAAAGAACTCATTATTAACTCGACGGTCACGGAGTCGCGCATCGCGCTGCTCGAAGATGACGTCCTCGTCAACCTGTTTGTCGAGCGTCCCGAGCACGAACGCAATGTCGGTGACATTTACAAGGGCATCGTGCGCCGCGTCATGCCCGGAATGCAGGCGGCGTTCGTGGATATCGGCTGGGAAATGGACGGCTTCATTCACTTCTCCGACCTGTTTCAATCGGCGGTAGATATCGCCGAAGGCGTGGAAATGGACGAAGTCACGCAGCCCGAAAAGCGCCGCGGCCACCGCCGCTCCTACAAGCCGCGCGCGGATTTGAAAGCCGGTCAGGAAATTCTCGTCCAGATTATTAAGGAACCGCTGGGGAAGAAGGGCCCGCGCTTGAGTTCGCAGATCTCGCTTCCCGGCCGTTTTCTCGTGCTGGTTCCCGGTGATAATTTGATCGGAGTTTCCAAGCGGATTCCCGATTTCAAAGAGCGCCGGCGGTTGAAGACCGTGCTCAAAGCTATTCGGCCGGAGGGTTTTGGCCTGATCTGCCGCACGGTCGGCGAAGGTAAGACGGAAGCCGAGATTCGGCACGATCTCAAGGTCATGATGCGGCTCTGGAACATGGTGGAGAAGAAAGTCGAGCGCGAGAAGGCTCCCGCCCGCGTGCACAAGGAAGCGCCGCTCACTTCAAGCCTTGTGCGCGATCTGTTCGCGCCGGACATTGATCGGCTCATCGTTGACAGCAAGTCACTCTATCGTGAAATCCGCGCTTACGTCAATTCCGTTGCCGCGCCTCTGCTTGATCGCGTTCAATTGTTCGAGGGAAAAGAGCCGATCTTTGACGCCTTGAAGATTGAATCTGAGATTGAGAAAGGCATCTCGCGCCGTGTTTGGTTCGGAGGAGGCAGCTATCTGATCATAGAACAAACCGAAGCCGTCGTGACCATTGACGTGAATTCCGGTCGTTTCGTCGGTAAGCATGATCAGGAAGACAATAATCTCAAAGTGAATCTGAAGGCCGTGCAGGAAGTTGCGCGACAGTTGCGCCTGCGCGACCTGGGCGGCATCATCATCATCGACTTCATTGATCAGATTGATGAGGCAAATCGCCACAAGATCCAAGATGCGATGAGGCTGGCGCTCAAGAACGACCGCGCCAAGTGGGACATCGCGCCGATCAGTCAATTCGGGATCATGGAAATGACGCGCCAGCGAACCACGGCTTCGCTGACGCACACGTTCAATCAGCCTTGTCCAACGTGCGGCGGAACGGGTCTCGTCGTCGTCAAGGAGACTGTTGTCACGCAGATTCAGTCCTGGGTGCGCCGCTTCCGTGCCCGTACCGGCGAGATGGGTCTGACCATCAAAGCCCACCCGGAGATTGTGGATTTCATCACAAAGGGTCTCCGCTCGCATCTCCGGCAAATCATGTGGGACTCCCTGATGTACATAAAACTCGAACCTGACTCCGACCTAAAGCTTGAAGAATTCAAGTGTTACAGCTGGAAGCAGAAGCGCGAGATCACGGACGAGTTCCGGGCATAGCTGCCTTGACAATAACGTCCAGATTCCGTATCTTTACTGCCTGTATCAAAATAGAATTTCCGAGCTTATGTACGCTGTTTGTTTGATCCCCGGCCGCCAGATTAGAGTGAGTTCCGGCGAGACGATCCGGGTTGATTATTTGGATTCCAAAAAAGAAGGCGACCAGGTCGTTTTCGAACAAGTGCTGCTCGTCAATGACGGCAAGAAAACGGTCATTGGTGCGCCGTTTGTTACCGCCCGCGTGCTGGGAACGGTCGTGACGCATCTGCGCGACAAGAAGGTCATTGTCTACAAGAAGAAGAAGCGCACGGACTACAAGAAGCTGCGCGGGCACAAGCAGCGCTACACGACCGTACGCGTTGATTCCATCGAAATGTGATCTGGAGTTCCTTTAATGGCGCATAAAAAAGGTCAAGGTTCATCCCGCAACGGACGCGACAGCCAGCCCAAGATGCTTGGCGTCAAGCGTTTTGCCGGCCAGCTCGTTTCGGCCGGTGAAATCCTCGTTCGCCAGCGAGGCACCCGCATCAAGCCCGGTCACAATGTTGGCTGCGGTCGCGATCACACGCTCTTTGCTCTCACCCACGGTCGCGTGGAGTTCGTTTCGACGGAAGCGGCAACCCGTAAGGTTGTGCACGTTCGTCCGGTCGAAGCCTAAGCAAACCATTGGCGTCCCGATTTTGATGCTCAATTGAGCTTCGTGCTCTCGGCGGGACGACCTTCTCAGTCTATTCTCCCTGCGCGGCCTTCAACTTGAAGCCGCGCATTCTCTTTCGCAGCACGCGAACCCTTCTCGCCTGAATCAATCACGAATCATGAACGAGCCATTCCATCCAATTGTCGGCCACGCTCATGATCCATATTTCACAAAAACACCTGGGATCCGATCATGAAAATCACGGTCATCGGCGCCGGAAACGTCGGCGCAACGTGTGCGTACATTCTTGCGTCAAAGGGTATCTGCAAGCAGGTAGTGCTGCTCGACATTCTTGAAGGTATTCCGCAAGGCAAGGGTCTGGATATGTACGAGGCTGCTCCGATCGGCAGCTATGATACTGCCATCCTCGGCACCAATGCGGCGGCGGATACGGCTAACTCTGACATCGTCGTCATGACCGCCGGTAAGCCACGCCAGCCGGGCATGTCCCGCGATGATTTGCTGGCGGTGAACGTCGAGATCATGAAGAATGCGATCGGTCCCGTCGCCAAGGCGTCGCCGAATGCCTTTATCATCGTGGTTTCCAATCCGCTCGATGCGATGTGTTACGCAGCGCTCAAGCTTTCGGGATTCAAGTCGCACAAAGTGTTCGGCATGGCCGGAATCCTCGATACCGCGCGCTATCGCACCTTCATCTCGATGGAGCTGGGCGTGTCCGTGCGCGACATCGCGGCCGTTGTGCTGGGCGGACACGGCGATACCATGGTGCCGGTTCCGAGACTGACCACGGTGGGCGGCGTACCTCTAACGGCGCTGCTGCCGAAAGAGCGGATTGATGCCATCGTACAGCGGACTCGCGATGGCGGCGCCGAAATCGTCAAACATCTCAAGACCGGATCGGCGTTCTATGCTCCGGCTTCCGGTGCAGTCGAAATGGTAGAGAGCATTGTACTCGATCAGAAGCGCGTCCTGCCCTGCGCTGTCTGGCTGACCGGTGAGTATGGCGCGAAGGATATCTACATGGGAGTCCCGGCCGTCATCGGCAAAGGCGGAGTCGAGAAAGTATTCGAGATTCCGTTTGCAGATGAGGAGCGCGCCATGTTCGAGAAGTCGGCTGAGGCTGTGCGCTCGATCATCAAGGCCACGATCGTCTAACTATATCTGACATGAAAACTGTCGGTGTCGTTCTCTCCGGCTGCGGCTTCCTGGACGGTGCGGAGATCTATGAATCCGTGCTCACTCTGCTGTTTCTGGACCGGGCGGGAGTTCGCTATCAATGCCTCGCGCCGGATATTCCGCAGATGCATGTGGTTGATCATCTTAAGAAGGAACCGACGAACGAGACTCGCAATGTCCTCGTCGAAGCGGCGCGGCTTGCGCGCGGCAACATCGTTCCGCTCAGCGATGACTGGGTAGGCAAGCTGGATGCCGTGATCTTCCCCGGCGGCTTCGGAGCGGCCAAGAATTACTGCGACTTTGCGGTCAAGGGTGCAGATTGCTCGATTCATCCAGCGATTGAGTCGTTCATAACAAAGGTTGTCGCGGCAAACAAGCCGATTGGGTTGATCTGCATCGCTCCAGTCGTCTTTGCGCGGGCCTTCAAGGGCAGGAATCTCCATCCGAAGCTCACCGTTGGCGCGCCGTCTCCGGCGGCCGACGCTGTGGAAAAGTTCGGCTCGACCCATGTGGTCTGCCCGGTCACGGAATATGTGGTTGACCGGGAAAACAAAGTCGTCACAACTCCTGCCTACATGTACGATGCGCGGATTTCCGAAGTGGCTCAAGGCATCGAAAAACTCGTCCGCGATGTTGTCGCGATGCTCGACAAATGATGACGTTCATAGCAGAGTAAGTGCACACGCTCTGCTTTATTGAACCAGTCTTCGTTTCCACTTTTCCACAGACGGTTAGCACTTTCCAACAGGGGTCGGTAAAATTTAGCCGATCCCTGTTGCTATGTAGTTGATTATTGAGCGATCCTTTCCACGGTCTGTCTTTTGCTACAGAAGGAGTTTCGGCATACTATGAGTTTCTCTTTACCCATCGATCTGCGCAGCGATACCGTTACGAAGCCCACGCCCGCCATGCGCAAAGCTATGGCCGATGCCGAAGTCGGCGACGATGTTTTTGGCGAAGATCCGACCATCAATCGCCTGCAGGAACGCGTGGCTGAGATTCTCGGCAAGGAGGCCGCTCTGTATGTCCCCTCGGGGACGATGGGGAATCAGGTTTGCCTTGCCGCGCAGACGTCGCCGGGTGACGAGATCATCCTCGATGCGAATGCGCACATCTTGAATTACGAGAGCGCAGCCCCGGCGAAACTGTCCGGTCTGCTCGTGCGCGCCTTGCACGGTCAGAATGGTCTGCTCACCGCGGAGCAGATCGAAGAATCGCTGCATTTCCCGGGCAATGCGCATGTGGCACCCACGACCCTGATCTCGGTCGAGAATACGCACAACCGCGCCGGTGGGACAATCTATGAAATGTCGGAATTGAAGAGGATTCGCGAACTCGCCACGAAACACGACATCCCTATTCACATGGACGGAGCGCGGCTGTGGAATGCTTCCGTCGCGGCGGGAATCCCGGAACGCGAGTATGCGGCCCAAGCCGATTCGATCTCCGTCTGCTTTTCGAAGGGTCTCGGTGCGCCGGTCGGCAGCGCCGCTGCGGGAACGAAAGAGATGATCAAGCGCGCCCATCGCTTCCGCAAGCTCTTCGGCGGAGGAATGCGGCAGGCTGGAATTCTGGCCGCGGCAGCTCTGTACGCATTGGAGCATCATCGCGTGCGCCTTGCCGAGGATCATGAAAAAGCTCGTATCCTAGCGAACGAATTGACACAGAGTGCCAAGCTCGTGATTGAGGCGCCTGTGCAATCGAATATCTTGATTATCAAACTGCGTAATACGTCGCTCTCGGCGGCGCAATTGGTCGAGCGCTGTGCCAAGGACGGAGTGCTGTTCTTCGCTACGGCTAAGCAGTCATTTCGTCTGGTCGCGCACTTGGATGTGCCACTCGCTGCCATGAAGCCGGCGGCGGATATCATTTTGAAACACGCCGAGCTAAGCTAAATAATGCCCGAACCTGCCCTCACCGTACTTGTGGTGGACGACGAGTCGCACATTCTGGATGTGCTGCGAAGCTATCTGGAACAGTCCGGCATGGTCGTGCTCACCGCGACGAGTGGAGAGCAGGCCTTGGCACTCAAAGACCTCCCGCGCGTGCAAGTTGCGTTGCTCGATATTCGCCTGGCCGGAGCCATGGATGGCCATGCTTTGGTCCAGGCGCTGAATGCCAGCTATCCGGACATGGCCAAGATCCTGATGTCAGGTCATGCCGATCTCGATGACGCTATCGCCGGGTTTGCGGCCGATGTTTTCTCGTTCGTCAAGAAACCGTTTTCATCTCTTTATGAAGTGCGGCTCTTGGTCGAGCGCGCCGCTGAGACCAAGCGCCTCGAAGCGGAGAACCGCCGCATTACCGAACGACTGGAAGCGGCAAATGTCGATCTCGAGCAAAAAGTCGCCGACCGTTCCGCGGCGATGCAGCGCTATCAGCGCATCTTGACGCACCTCTTCACGGTGACGTCACGCATGGGGCTGCTCGATGCCGCCGACAGCCTGCTGGATTTCGTTTGTCAGGCAATCGTCGAGGCGGGGGCCTTCCGTCAAGCGGTGATCTTCCTTGGTGATGAACAATTTCGCATTCGTCATGCCGGCGCTTGGTCCGCAGCAGGCAATCTGGAGATGATGCGCAGCTCATTGCGCGAGATGCAGGGGCAGCCGCTCCGTCCTTATGAGTTTCATCGCAGCGAAGAACGCATCGGCAATGCGGTCTTTGCCCGTTCACATGACGGGGGTGACGCGACGCTCGGGCCGCAAGGCGCCCAGTGGGCAGCCGGGGACCATCTGTTTCTGCCGATTCTTCGTCACGACGGCGCCGTTTTCGGCTATCTGTCGGTGGATGCGCCTGCGGATGGGGCGCGCCCCACGGAAGAAATCGTGCGGTTGTTAGACGTGCTCTTGGATCACAGCGCCTTGCATATCGAAGCGCAGCGGCTCCGCGAAGAATTGAAGAAACGTGCCGATGAACTCGAGCTGCGCGTGCAAGAGCGAACGAATGAACTTCGGCTCTCGCAGGAGAAATTCACGCGGCTGGTCAATTCAACCACGGATATCGTCTACATCACGGATGAGACCGACAAGCTGATCTATCTGAACGAAGCGTTCACCCGTGCCCTCGGCTATATCCGTGAAAACTACCTGGGCCGCCCCTTGCGCAAGATGCTGGAAGAACTCGCGACTGACAATCCCACCAATCGCCGTTCACTGCAGGATCTGGGCACGGAAAACGGCGAGCACGCGATCTTCCACGTCGAGGTTGTGGCTCGCTCCGGGGATAAGCGCACGCTGGAAATCAACCGCACGATCATGCGGCAGGGTGGCGTTTACAAGGGTTCACAGGGCATCGTCCGTGACGTTACCGAACACCGCGCCCTGCTGCAGCAGTTAGTGGCGACGGAGCGCCTCGCTACGACCGGCCGCCTCACCGCCGGTGTAGCGCATGAGATCAACAATCCGCTGCAAGCGATAACGTCGCACCTCAACACAGCCCAACAGAAGATCCAAAGCAAACAGGATCCCGCCGAGAACATCAGCCAGATTCGCGAAGGCATTGAGCGCATTCGCCAGATTGTCCGCAGCATGTTGGATCTGCACCGCTCGCCTGCCATCGCCCGCTCTCCCGTTAACCTGAATGAAATCGTGAGCAAAGTCACCGCCCTCGTCAGCCGGGACTTGAAGGATGTCAGCGTCGAATTGAAGCTGGAACTCGCCGCCGATCTGCCGCCGATTCAGGGATCAGCACAGGAGCTGCAGCAGGTGCTGCTGAATCTTGTTCTGAATGCCACCGAAGCGATGCCGAGTGGGGGAGAGCTTACGATCGCATCCCGGGCCTCGGAATCGGCCGTTGAATTACGCGTGCAAGACACCGGCGTCGGCATTCCTCCCGAGCACTTAAGCCAGATCTTCGAGCCGTTCTTCTCCTATAAGCCCGCCGGCGGGGGCACCGGTTTGGGATTGTATCTGAGCAAGAACATCGTCGAAATGCATCAGGGCAAAATTAGCATCGTGTCGGAACGGGACAAAGGCACGACATTCATCCTGACATTTCCCATGAAGTAGCATATTCCCGAACAGAAAAAGGCGCACCGCAAGGCGCGCCTTTTCTGTTTGTGTACAGGTTGGCTTATCCCACGGCTGCTCCGCTGTCGATGTCGCCATCAACTGTCAGTAGCGTAAGTTTGCCGTTTGCCTTCGCCGCGAGCAGCATTCCCTCGGACAACTCGCCGCGCAACTTTGTTGGTTTCAAGTTCGCAACGACGACAATTGAACGGCCGATGAGCGACTCCGGCGCATAGTCCTTCGCGATCCCGGCGATGATCTGCCGTCGCGCGCCGCCAAGCTCGATCTGCAGCCGCAGCAGTTTGTCGGTGTTGGGGACGCGCTCGGCCGCAACGATCTTCGCTACCCGCAAATCTACTTTCGAGAAATCCTGAATCTCAATTAACTCCTTGCCGCTGACGGCCAATGGAGCCGCTGTCGCTGCCGAAGCCTCGCCGCCGAAGAACTCGGGCAGCAAGGACGGCAAGTCAGATTCATCGATGCGCGGAAACAACGGTTCGGCGTGAATAAACTGAGTGCCGGCGCGCAGCCGTCCCCATTGCGTCGATTCCTGCAATTGAAAATTCTCCACCGGCTGACCGATGCGCGCGAGTAAATGCGCCATCCGCTCCGGCATCACCGGGTAGAGAATGACCGCTGCAATTCTCATCGCTTCCGCGCATTCATAAAGGACGTGTCCGGCCTTGGTCTTGTCCGTCTTGACCAACGCCCACGGCGCCGAAGACTCAAACTGACGATTGGTGGCGCGCACGAGCTGTAAGGTCTCTTCGATTAATGCGTGCAGGCGAAACTCATCCACCATGGCCGGGATCATGGTCGTCAACTTGCTGGCCATGAGGGCAAGTTCACACGGCTGTGCCGGCGGCTCGGGCAGCCGTCCGCCGAAATGATCACCGACCAGCTTGCCAATGCGCGAAAGCAGATTGCCCAGGTCATTGGCTAAGTCGCTGTTGATGCGCTGGACAAGCAACTCGAGCGTAAACTTGGCATCCAGCCCCACGACCATGTCGCGGAGCAGGAAGTAGCGAATCGCATCCGCTCCAAACGCCCTCACAAATGGCCGCAAAGCGATCGGTTGACCTGACGATTTCGAGATCTTTGCATCCTTGAAGTTCCAGTAACCGTGCACCGTCAGATGCTTGAAGAGCGGAATGCCTGCGGACTTCAGCATCGTCGGCCAATAGATGGCGTGCGGTTTCAGGATATCTTTGCCGATCACGTGCTCCGCGTTCGCCCAATACCCTTCCCATTTCGGGTCGCTCCCATAGCCGATTCCGGTTAGGTAATTGAGCAGCGCGTCAAACCAGACGTAGGTCACGAACTCGCGGTCAAACGGAATCTCGATACCCCAGGTCAGGCGCGATTTCGGACGCGAGATGCACAAATCCTCCAGCGGTTCACGCAAAAAGCCTAACACTTCATTGCGGTATCGCTCCGGTCGAATGAAATCCGGATTCGCATGGATGTAGTCGATCAGCCATTGCTGGTATTTGCCCATCCGGAAAAAGTAGTTCTTTTCCTGGATGAACTCCGGCACGATCAGATGATCCGGGCACTTGCCGTCCACCAGTTCCTTTTCCGTGAGAAAGCGCTCGCAGCCGGTGCAGTAGTAGCCGCCGTACTCGCCGAAATAGATGTCCCCCTTGTCATAGACTTGCTGCAGAACTTCCTGCACCAGCTTTTGGTGCTCGGGATCTGTTGTCCGGATGAATCGGTCCGGCACAACGTGCACTTCGGGCCAGATCTTCTGAAATCGGCCGCTGATCTCATCGACGAACTGCTGCGGCGTCACTCCGGCTTTCGTCGCGGCCTTGGCGATCTTCTCGCCATGCTCGTCCGTGCCGGTCAGGAAAAAAGTCTGTTCCCCCAGCAAACGATGAAAACGCGCCATCGTATCCGCGAGCACCGTCGTGTATGCGGTTCCGATGTGCGGATCGGCGTTCACATAATAAATCGGCGTTGTGATATAGTAATTGTTCATACTCTAATCGTCGTCCCCGTCATCCGCCTCGCTGGAGGCTGCCGGCGTTCCCGTCGCTGCCGGACCGGAAGGTTTCTTGCCGCCACGCTTGCGGCGCTTGCGCTTCTTCTTCTGACCGGCCTTGGCAGGGATATCAAGGTTGGTCCCAACGTGAATCTCGCCGGCCCCGCCCTCACTCTTCAACCCAATACCACCGCCTGCTAAGAGCGTCACTTTTTCACCCGGTGCGGCTTCCTCAACGCGCGGCTGATCTTCTACGGTCGGAACCGTCGTCACCACTGCCGCCGTCTCCTGCTTTCTGCCGCACGTGCAGATGCACTCGGATTTCG
Source organism: uncultured Alphaproteobacteria bacterium (assembly GCA_964370805.1). GTDB lineage: Bacteria > Electryoneota > RPQS01 > RPQS01 > RPQS01 > CAYJKM01. Next base: position 37,681 of record CAYJKM010000003.1, read on the forward strand.
GCATCTCCGGCCGCCAGTTCGTCATCTGCACGAATTCCTGCGGGGTGTATTTCTCAGTGTCCCCGCCGCCGTACTTGATCTGAATCTGCTCGCGGATAACATCCAGCTTTTCGACCGCGCCGTCGCCCTTCGCCTCGTCTTTTACGGGATGCCCGACTTTCGGGCAGGAGCGCTGAAATTCGCGATAGACGTCCAGCTCATATCGCAAGCAGCACTTCAACCGGCCGCAAACACCGGACAGCTTTGATGGATTCAAAGGCAGAAACTGATCGCGCGGCATCTGCGTCGTGATCGGCTTGAACTCGGTCAGAAACGTCGCGCAGCACAGCGGTCGTCCGCAAATCCCGTAGCCGCTCGTGCGCTTGGTCTCATCGCGAGCGCCGATCTGCCGCAGGTCAATCCGCGTGCGAAATGTTCCAGCTAAGTCCTTTACCAATTCCCGAAAATCCACGCGGCCTTCGGACGTAAAGTAGAACGTCATCTTCTTGCCGTCCCACTGCAGCTCCACATCAACGAGTTTCATTTCCAGATGATGGTCGGCCACTTTTTGCCTGGCGACGCGCTTCGCTTCCGTTTCACGCTGCCGGTTTTGCTCCATGATCCTGAGATCATGCGGCATTGCCTTGCGCAAGACAGATAATGACGGGACTTGCTCGCTCTCCATGCCCGGCCGCCAGCCCAGATAGCTCACCTTGCCCAGATCATGCCCGCGCTCAACCTCGATAATGGCCGGATCACCGGGCATAAACGGAAATTGCATCGGATTAGCGGCGAATTCCTTGCGCCGGCCCTTGAATTCTATTTCGAGAATTTCATTCATCTTAGCTTGCTTTGCTTGTGCGTTTGGATCTGACCAGCGATCCCAGGGCCCAATTCAGCCGGATCGCCAGCGCATACAGAACCATCTCCTTTGTGTAGCCCCGCGACAGGTGGTCTGTGGATTCATCCACGGCGCAAATCGCCTGCTCAAAGTCCGCTTCGGGATACGCCGTGATCACTCCCCGAATCTTATCCTGCAAATTGCCGAACGCCAGCTTCTGCCCGCCGTCGCCGTTTGCCGTTGCACGAAACACGGCCGCGTCGCGGAGAAACAAGCCCAGCATTTCCAGTCCAGCGTGCTCCGGCAACGTGCCGGTGTCAAGTAAATTCACCGCCGCTTGCGGCAATTCCATGGGGTCGCAGATCGCCGCTCCCCGCAGGAAGCTCACGACATTGGTTTGTACCCTTTCAATGTCCGGCCCCGCCAGTTCCCGGGCATGCACGTAGCTTCCCCCGGATAATCGCGCCGCCAATTCTGCCTGCAACGGCGCGATCTCGTCATCGATCAGTGCCGTATAGATTTCCTGCTCCGACAACGGCACCATCCGAATCCGCTGGCAGCGGGACCGGATCGTCGGCCGCAAGCCGCTCTCTTTGTCCGTCACGAGGATGAAATGCGATTCAGGGTATGGCTCTTCCAACGCCTTCAAAAGTGCGTTCTGCGACTCCTCGTTCATGCTTTCTGCATGAATCAACACGAATACCTTTCGCCTCGCCTGATACGGTTTCAAGGCCGCCGACCGCAGCAGCGAGCGCGTGAAGCCGAGCCGGATCTCTTTGGCGTTCGGAATCCGCGTTTGCGCATAGCGATCTTTGGCCAATCCCTCGATCACCTTGCCAATCTGCTGCGCAAACTCCTTCTCTTCGTCCTCGCTTCCACCGGACTTTCTCGGCGGCAGCGGAAAATAGATCTTCAGATCGGGGTGCTGAAGCGAACGAAAGCTGTGGCACTGCTCGCATTCGCCGCACGGCGCAATCCCATCGCGGTCACACAAAAGCAGCTGCGCATATTCCAAAGCAACGGCCGTCTTACCGATCCCTCGTGGTCCGACCAGCAAATAAGCGTGTGGCGCCCGGCCGCTGAGCTGGCTCTCCGCCAGATGCCGGCGCGTGCTCTCCTGCCCGATGATGCGCGCCGGCGCTTTGGCCTTTACCGCGGCTGCAGCCATGCTAACGGATCCTTCTTGTCGCGGCCTGCCCAAAATTCAAAATGCACGCGGTAATTTCCAGACTCGCCATCATACGACGGATACCCCAGCACCGTGCCGGCCGAGACCGCGTCGTCCGCTCTGACTTCCGTCTGTCCAAGGCGCGCATAAACGGTGTAATAGGAACCGGGATGTTCGATAATACACACGTTGCCATATCCGCGCAGCCACGTCACGGATGATACTCGACCTTCGGCGATGGACATCACGGGTGCGTCGCTCGCGGCTTCCAATTCGATTCCCGGATTCTCAGTCGTGGTCTCCAACTCTGCGTTCTTGATCAAACCGAATTTTACCACTACCGCGCCGTCAACCGGCCAAGGTAGAAAGCCTTTGAGCAGATTGAGCGGCATTCCTGCCATAGACTCGCCGCGCGAAACGCGCGCAATAAATTCTTCAAACGCGGCTTGAGCTTTGTGAATATCCTGTTGTCGAGCCTGCAGGGATTCGCGGCTGCCGCGCACCTTTCTTAGTCGTTTCTTAAGCGCAGACTGTTCGCGCTCCAGCAGTCGCTCGTCTGTACTCAATTGAGCCTCCAGCACCGCCACCACTTCAACTTGCGACGCGAGCAGTTTCCGCCGCTCACTCAATGCAAATGTCTGCTCTTGGATGGCTGCTTCGAGCGCTTCCAAAGAATCGAGCGAGCGGCTTAACATGGCCACAGCATTAGTCTCATACGTCATGAGCCGCAGCACGACGCTCCGGCGCTGCACAAGTTCCTTCCAGGTGTCGGCCCCGGCCATTAGTTCCAGTCCTGCCCACCGGCCGAACCGGCGATTCGTCAGCAGGGCATGTCCCAGCGATTTCGATACGGCGTCACGATTCATCGACCATGTTTCGTGTTGCGCTGCCATTGCCCAAAGCGACGCTTCATTCTGGCCGATGCTCGTGGTGAGTACTGCAACCGAGTCCTGCATCAGCTTCTTCTGGACGCGCTGCTTTCTGACCAGCTCCTCCTGCAGGGCAGTTTGCTGCTCAATCAGGTCCAGTGCAGTCAAAGCATCGGATTCGCGTGCCTCTGCCTCAGCAAGCTTGTTTTCGATGTCCTGAAGCTCGCGTCTCAGCGAATCCAGCGTCCGGTCTGCTTTGGTCGTCCCGGTCACGGACTGTGCGAAGGTCGCCTCAAAACAGACGCAAACTACTATTATTGCATAATATAGAGATGACAAATGGGCAACAATTGCTAAAACAACAAGATAACCGATCCATAGGCCAAATGCAAGCGGATCGTCTCGCTGAGCGAATTGCATTTCCCCGGGAACTGACCTATATTTCGATCAGTGCTTTCAAAGGACTGCGGTCCGAAGGCAAGTCAGATGAAGGGAGCCTAAGATGCTGCGACTCAGAGTGTTCGTGTTGACCATGATTTTGGCGGCCGGCGTCGCCGTGGCGCAGAAGCCGAACGTGCCGGATTATGACCTTGTCCGCAAAACGGAGCTTCATGATCTGAACCGCTGGCGCTCGCTCGATGCCGACAGCTCCCATTCCTATGACATGCTCGAACTCGAGCTTGACTACCGCGTGGAGAATGCAGCAGTCCCGGCAACGGGAGTCGCGAGTCTGATCATTGCGGCTCTGGAGCAAATGTCGATCATTCCTTTCAATGCCGAGGATTTGCAGATCACCGCTGTACACGAACTTGGGACTCCGCTGACATTCTTCCATCAGAACGACACCGTCTATGTCGAGCGTGCCATCGTTCCGGGTGACACAATAACACTGGATTTCACGTTGTCCGTGCCGGTAATCGCGAACAACTCCGACGTCGGTTACCATGTCGCGTGGAATCACGCTTACACCTTCACCGAACCCTATGGTTCACGCCGCTGGTTTCCCTGCTTCGATCAGCCGTTTGACAAGTTCAATCGCGCAACCCTCGCCGTCAACATGCCGGATTGGTGGTCACTTGCTGCCAACGGCTCCCGGGTCGAGACCAGCTTTCCCGAAGCCGGGCGCAAGCGGGAAGTTTACGTGCATGATCATCCCATCAGCACGTATCTGGTCATGATTTGTGCCGGAGAATACAGCGAGCACCATGAGTCCGTGAACGGCGTCGAATATCGATACTTTGCTTTCCCTGAAGATTCACTTGCCGCGGCGTACGACTGGGAACGTACGCCGCAAATGGTTGAGTTGTTCAACGGATTATTCGGCAATTATCCGTTTGCCGAATATGGAATGGTGCAGGCCGCGATCTTCAACGGCTGGGGGGCGATGGAACATCAGACCTTCACGACCTACGGCTTCAATCTTGTGGACAGTATGCGCACGTTTGAGTACATTGTTGCGCACGAATTGGCCCACATGTGGTTTGGTGACGCGCTAAGCCCCGTCGATTTTCGCAATATGTGGCTGAACGAAGGCTTTGCCACCTATGGAGATGCGCTCTGGCAAGAGCATCTTGGCGGCGAGCAGCATTACCGTGATGTCATGGATGATTTCGCGTTCTACTATTTTCAGGAAGATAACGTATTCCGCTACGCTCCGTACGATCCGCCTCCGGAGTATCTGTTCGGAACGGTCATCTATCACAAGTCGGCTTTCATTCTGCACATGCTGCGTGAGCAGTTGCTCGGCGACAGTTTGTTTTTTGCCGCGCTGCGTTCCTACGTAAACGCTCACCGCTACGGAAACGTGAGCACCGAGGACTTCATCTCATCGGTAAATGGAGTCGCGGGAATGGATCTGCGTTGGTTTTTCGACCAGTGGATTTATCAGGCCGGACATCCGGTGCTTGACGTTACGGTTACACATGGTACGCCCGAGGCAAACGATGTCTCCGTAACGGTCGTTCAACAACAAGCAGACGCGCCGATCTACCGGCTGCCGATCAGCGTGGATGTCACCACCGAAGCCGGCTCGTTCACGCGTCAGTTCTGGTTTGATCAGGAAGTGCAGTCAGTCACGCAGAGTTACGGCTCGCCCGTCGTGGACGCGACGATGTCAGCCTATCAGCCGTTGCTCTACGAAGGTACCACAACTAACGTTCCGGAGCCGCCGCCCAGCGTCGCGGCGTCGTTCACGCTCGGCTCGCCGTACCCGAATCCGTTCAATGCTTCGACGCGATTGCCCTTCGAGCTTGGCCGGCCGGACGTCGTGTCACTCAAAGTGTATGATCTGTCCGGCAGACTGGCAGTTGAAAAGTCCGTCGCTTATCCGTCCGGCCGTCACGACTGGACGTTTGCTCCCGACGAGCGACTCGCGACAGGTATCTACATTGCAACGCTGGAGGCGAATGGCATCCGGCACACGCAGAAACTGCTGTTCCTGAAATAAAGTATGATCCTCGTAGTTGTTGCGGTCGGCAAGCTGCGCGAAGCCTACTACCGGGCGGGAGTAGATGACTACCTCGCCCGGATTCGCAAAATGCTGCCTGTTGAGCAAATTGAAGTGGCAACCGGGAGTGGTGAGGAGTCGAACGGCAAAGGCGCCGGGACGATTCAGCGCGAAGCCGCCTTCATCGAACGGCATCTCCAAAAGGGAGGACTCTTAGTCACCCTCGAACCCATTGGCCGGGCGATGAGCACCGATGAGTTTTCCGCTTGGCTGCAAAATGCGATGAACAACTCCGTTCCACGCGTGACATTTGTGATTGGTGGCGCCTGGGGAATCGCCAAATCGCTTTCCGACAAAGCAGACCTTCGGCTGAGCCTGTCACCCATGACGTTTTCGCACGAACTCGCCCGGCTGGTTTTTGTGGAGCAGCTTTATCGCGTCGTGTCTCTGTGGAAAGGGCTTCCGTACCACAAGTGACATGGCAAATATTTGATTTTACACGAATAGAAGTGAGTTTCAAGAGTTGACTAAGGAGACAGGTTTCCTTATATTAGTACGATACAATGAGAATCTGAAGTGACATCGAATTCCACTATTTCGCAAGAGCGGATCTTAGATATTCTGAAAACCGTCAAATTCCCCAATCTCTCCCGGGATATTGTCTCCTTTGGATTGATCAAGGGAATTGAGATTGAAGACGGTCTCGTGCGTGTCAAAGTACGCGTCGCCGCGCGCGACAAAAACGTACCGGTTGCGATTGAGCACGATATTTCGCGCGCGCTTCGCGATCTTGACGGCGTGCGCGAAGTACAGGTTGACATGAGTTGGGTGCAGCCGGAAGGCGCGCCTGCAACGCCGCATGCCCCGCATTCCAGCCCGCCATCGGCTGAGCCGCTGCTCCCCGGCGTCAAAACGAAAATCGCGGTCGCTTCAGGAAAAGGCGGAGTAGGGAAGAGCACCGTTGCCGCGGGTCTGGCTCTGATGCTGCAGAAGCGCGGATTCAGCGTCGGGCTGGTGGACTTTGATATTTACGGCCCCAGCGTTCCGACCATCATGGGCATACAGGATCGACCGCGCGTGCTCAACAATCGCATCCTGCCGCTTGATCGTCGCGGTCTCAAGCTCATGTCGATGGGCTTTCTGGTGGATCCGGGCACGCCGATGATCTGGCGCGGGCCGATGGTGCATCAAGCGACCGAACAGTTTCTCCGCGACGTGGATTGGGGCGAACTGGATGTCTTGATTGTGGACCTTCCTCCCGGCACGGGTGATGCGCAAATGACCTTGTCGCAGAAAGTGCAATTGGACGGAGCGGTCATCGTGTCCACTCCACAAGACCTGGCATTGATTGACGCGCGCAAGGGCGTGGCGATGTTCCAGAAATTGGATGTGCCGATTCTCGGCATTGTTGAGAATATGTCCGGCTTTACCTGCCCCCATTGCGGCAATACGACCGACATTTTCGGCCGTGGTGGCGCAGAACATGAAGCAGAAGTCCTGAACGTTCCGCTGCT
>CAYJKM010000003.1:44507-49133 GCA_964370805.1 uncultured Alphaproteobacteria bacterium
ACATACCCCCGCTCATCGAGGAAGCTGCCCTCGACTGCCCCAGCACGGTAGGCAGGCGGCCACGCTTCGAGGTCGCCGCCCTCGATGGCGGGGTCGACACCCTCCTCGCGCACGAGGAACGTTCCGCTGCTCGCCCGCATTCCACTGGTTCCGGAGCTGGTGCAAGCGTCTGACGAAGGCGATCCGACCCTCGCCATCGAATCCATCCCCGAACTTGCCAGAGTTTATTCGGAAATGGCGACCCAAGTCGCCGCACAAATCCACTTGACGCCAGTTGCAGCGAAACCGTAGTCCACACTGAAAACAACGATGCCTACGCCCGAAGAAGTCTATAATGCCCTTGCCGGCGTCTATGATCCGGAGTTGGGTCTGCCGGTTACCGATCTCGGTCTTGTCTATGATGTGCAGGTTGAAGACAAGCGCGCCAGCGTTAAGATGACGCTTACGTCGATGGGTTGCCCGTTAGCCGGTACGATTACGGATTACGCCAAACGCGCGATCATGGCCGTTCCGGGCATTGAAGAAGTTGACGTTGAAATCATCTGGGATCCGCCGTGGTCGGTGGACATGATGTCGGACGAAGCCCGCATGCGGCTCGGTATGTTATGACATTCGTTCCTCCCCGCGATGCGGGAAGGACTAATAATGGGGTCTCCTTCTAAATCCCCCTTTTAATTTCCGTTCCTGCGAGAACAGAAAGGGCTGTATGGCAACTGACTTGTTTCTGAATCCCTATGCTCGGCGAGCATCGGGATTTTTTGCTCGGATCCTAACCACGCCGCACACGAGGAGCATTGATGGACATCAAAGTTAAGTCGGCGCTCGTGGACGCGGCTGGATTCAACCGCACGATCACTCGTCTGGCGCACGAAATCATCGAGCGCAATCGCGGCACGGAACGGCTTGGGCTGGTCGGCATGCAGACGCGCGGCGTCTTTCTGGCCCGCCGGCTGGCGAAAAAGATCGAAGAAATCGAGCAGATCGCGCTCCCGGTCGGCGTCCTCGACGTGACGATGTACCGCGATGATTACCGCACCACACTCAAGCAGCCGGGTGTGCAAATCACGGAGATCCCCTTCGATCTCTATGACATGAACGTCGTGCTGGTGGATGATGTGCTGTACACGGGACGCACCGTACGCGCCGCGCTGGACGCACTCATGGACTTCGGCCGACCGCGACGCATTCAACTCGCGGTGCTGGTGGATCGCGGCCATCGCGAACTGCCGATTAAGCCGGATTTCGTCGGTAAAAACGTGCCGACCAGCATGAACGAAGAAGTCCGTGTGCGCATGAACGAGGTGGACGGCGAGGATGCCGTTCTGCTCGTGGAGGTGATGACAGAATGAGTCTGCTCCCGCACAAACACCTGCTCGGTCTCTACGACTATTCCGAGCAGGATATTACCACGATTCTGGATACGGCAGAACGGATGCGCGAGATTCTCGACCGTCCCGTAAAGAAAGTCCCGACGCTGCGCGGGGTGACGGTCGTCAACCTATTCATGGAACCGTCCACTCGCACCCGCATCAGCTTTGAATTGGCGGAAAAACGGCTCTCCGCGGATACGCTCAACTTCTCGGCTTCAGGCAGCGCACTGGCAAAAGGCGAGACGCTGCTGGACACTGCGCTGAATATCGAAGCGATGAAGATTGACGTGGTCGTAATGCGCCACAAATCGGCCGGCAGTTCGCACTTTCTCGCCCGGCATCTTGAATCCATTATCATCAACGCGGGTGACGGCCAGCACGAACATCCAACGCAAGCGTTGCTCGACATGATGACCTTGCGCGAGAAGTTTGGCACGCTGCGCGGTCTGCGCATCTGCCTCGTCGGAGATATTTCCCATTCGCGCGTGGCACTTTCCAATATCATCGGCCTCACCAAGATGGGCGCAAAAGTCATCCTGTGCGGGCCGGCCACGCTAATCCCCCGCGGAATTGAGAACATGGGCGTCGAAATCACGCATGATCTGGACGAAGCGATTGCCAACAGCGACGCGCTGAACATTCTCCGGATTCAGCTTGAACGTCAGGCCGGGGGGCTGTTTCCGTCGCTCCGGGAATATCACAAATACTTCGCGGTCACACGCGCCCGGCTTGACAAAGCGCAGACGCCGCTGACCATCTTACACCCCGGACCAATGAATCGCGGTATCGAAATCACCTCGGACGTTGCCGACAGCGAGCACTCGGTTATCCTGCAGCAGGTGACAAACGGCGTGGCAGTACGCATGGCCGTTCTTTATTTGCTGGCCGGCGGGCAGCCGCAAATCGCGGAGGCCAAAGAATGAACGCCTCAAAGTACTCCCGCTTTGATCTCCCCGCACGCGCGGAAAACCTCACCCTCAAGGGTGCTCGTGTGCTCGATCCCCGCAGCGGTCTCGATCAGACAGTTGATCTCCACATTCGCCACGGCGTTTTGACCGTTGGAGGCGCTGGTACGGAAGGCGGAGATGTTTTCGACCTGCGCGGTCATCTCATCACTCCGGGCTGGTTCGATCTGCACGTGCACTTCCGCGAGCCGGGCAAGGAAGTTGCCGAGACCATCGCCTCGGGATGTCAGGCGGCCATGAACGGCGGCTTCACCGGCGTCGCGTGCATGCCGAACACCGATCCGCCGCTTGACAATGCCGGAATTGTAGAGTGGGTGGTCGAACAGGGCAGCCGGTATCCGGTGGACGTTAATGTGATTGCCTGCGTGACGCGCGAGCGTGCCGGAAAAGAACTCGTTGATATGAGTGAGCTTGTCGAAACCGGCGTGCGCGCCTTCACCGATGACGGTTCGCCGGTCAAGAATACCGCCGTGCTCCGCTATGCGCTCGAATACTCAAATATGCTCGGCGCAAAAATCTTCGAACATGCTGAAGATGGCTATCTCTCCGCGGGCGGGTCAATGAATGAAGGCGAATGGTCCACGCGGCTCGGCTTGGGCGGAATCCCGGTGATCAGTGAAGTGGTGGACGTCGTACGCTGCGTTTTATTGGCGGAATATACGGGCGCGGCGATTCACGTTTGTCATGTTTCGACCAAGGGCGCGATTGACTGGATTCGCTGGGCGAAGCAGCGCGGGCTGCGTGTCACAGCCGAGGTTTGTCCGCATCATTTGCTGCTGACCGATGAAGGTTGCAGAGACTTTGATGCGAATTTCAAGATGAATCCGCCGCTGCGCTCAGACGAAGATCGTCAAGCCTGCCTCGCCGCCTTCCGTGACGGCACGCTCGACGTGTATTGCACGGATCACGCGCCGCACCCGTGGGAAGCGAAGACGCAGGAATTCGATCTGGCGCCGTTTGGCATCGTGGGCATCGAAACGGCTTTGCCGCTGGCTTTCACGCACCTTGTGCCGCAGGTGATGGACCTTCCGACGCTGCTCGAACGAGTGGTTTACGCGCCGCGCGAAATTCTCTCGCAGCCGCTGCCCAAAATCGCGACGGGCGAGCCGGCTAACCTGACAATTATTGACCCTGAGGCATCGTACGAAGTGAACCCTGCGTCCTTCCGCTCGCAGTCGCGCAACACGCCGTTTGCCGGTTGGCAAGTGAAAGGGATGGCGCGCGGCGTCGTAAATCGCAGCTTCGCGTTAATCAAACCATAACCTTCTACGCTCACTACCCACCCGTCGCCGACGGGTGGGAATAAGAGTTTTCTTTCTGAGGAAATGATGAACAACTATTCAAAACTCGCGCTTGTGTTTGTCTTGGCTGTTGTACTCGCGAGTTGCACCAAGAGCAGCCTCGACGACGGCACGCTTGTGTCTGTGATTTACTCCACGGATACTCGCGGCAAGCTCGAAGGCTGTGGCTGCAAGAAGAACGGCGGCGGGATCACCAAGCGGGCGGCGAAGCTCGAAGCGGCGCGTGCGGAAGATGAGACGGTACTCTATCTGGACGCGGGCAACTTCCTCTCCGGGACAAAGGAAGTGGATGACTCCAAAGGGGAGCTTGCCGTTGCGGTATACAATGAGCTGGGCGCAGATGTGGTCAACGTATCCGAGCGCGAGTTAGCGTTTGGAATCGATGCCTTTCAGGCGGTGAAAAAGAACTCGAATTTCGACTACGTGTCGGCGAATCTCCGCTTTAAGGGCGGCGCCGTAGCCGATGCCTATGTGGTCAAGAAGGTGAAAGGCGCGCGAGTCGCGATTGTCGGCGTATGCGGCACGAAGGACGTGATGCGGATCGACAGCCTGAAGGCGGGAACGGACGTCACGATTGAAGATCCGGTCGTGTCGGCGCGCAAGGTGATTGCCCCGTTGGATGAAAGCACCGACATCGTGATTGTGCTCTCCACGTGCGGCGACGCAGTGGATTCGGCGCTCGCGCACGCGATTCCGATGATTGATTTGATCATCGGCGGGCGCAGCTACCGGCCCAACAGCGACGCGCCGTGGGTTGTGGACAGCACGCGCATCGTCCGCACCAGCCGCGACGGCCGCACGCTGGGACGAATGGACATGGTCTTCGGTGATCATCGCAACATCAAGACCTTCAGTCCCTCCACCGTCAATTTGGAAACGACCGACCCATCCAGCGAAAAGATGCTCTCTCTGGTGAAAAAGTACATTCCCTCGTTTGTGGACAATCCGAATGAAGGCGTGCGAATCGCATCGAGCAGCGAATAGCATTTA
>CAYJKM010000004.1:0-45082 GCA_964370805.1 uncultured Alphaproteobacteria bacterium
GAGCGGTACAGTCTCAACCAGCAGCGACGGCATCCGCCTGCGTGGCCCCGGCTGCAATCACAACCGCTTTGAGAATCTCGCCGTTCGTGGTTTTGGCGATGCCTTTGATTTGGACGGGCTGACAGTCGCAAACAGCGTCAATCTGATTCGCGGCTGCAGGGTTGACAGTGTCCGCCGCGGCATCGTCGCCTACCGGCAGGATCGCCTCCTGATTGACAGAAACGATATCTCTGTCAATGCCGGCAGCGTGGAAGAAGTTGACGGCATCTATATCGGAACAATCTGGCCGCAAGATTCCGTCACCATCAGCGCGAACATGATTCACGCCATCGCGGTGAACGGAGCCTATGCCGCTGGGCTTCGCATTAAGCCGGATTCCGCACAGGCAGTCGTTCGGGTTTGCAACAACTTCATCTATGACTTCCAGAATTCCGGCAACTCGCAGATTCGCGCCCTGTACGTCTCTTCCGGAGATGTCGCGTGTTTCGCCAATAATCTGAATCTCAACAACACCGCTGCGACCGGCAGCTCGTACGGTCTATATCTCGCCACCTTTGCCGCTAATGGACGGGTCGCGCTTTACAACAATATTCTTGTGAATCGCGAGGCGGCGGACGCCGCCTACAATATTTTCTGCGTTTCTACCGGAATCAATCTCGCGTCCGACTACAACATTGTGAACGGGACTGGCAACAATTATCATGTCGGCCGTTTCGGTACGGACTGCGACGCGCTCGCGGACTGGCAACTGGCGAGCGGCGCAGACACTCACTCCCTCAGCGGCGATCCGGGTTATCTCAGTGAGACGGACTTGCATCTCTCCCCGCTCAACGGGCTCGCCCACCTGAACGGCGCTGTCATTCCGGAGTTGATCTCCGATATTGACGGCCAGATCCGGCAAGTTCCACCCGACCGCGGCGCGGATGAGTACGAGTTTCTTGCTCCCGATAACGATGTGGCGGTGCTTGGCTTTCACAATGTTGCTGCCGCTTATCCGGAATTCTCAACGGTTGACGTTGCCGTGATCCTGCAGAACCGCGGCACCTTGGATCAGCGCGAGACGTTTGTTCAACTCTACTTCAATGAAGAAGCGTGCGCGGAAGCCGTCGTACGAATTGACGCATCCCGTACGGACACGGTCATGGTTCCGTGGCCGACTCCTTCTGCCGGCAACGCCGGAATGCTTCGGGCCAGATGTTCTGTTTCGGAGGATGCCGTGCCTCAGAATGACACGGCTGCCGTGTTTGTCACGATTGTACCGGCTCCGTTGAGCGGAAACTACTCCATTGACTCTGAGGGCGGCGGGTACACGTCGTTCACTGAAGCCGTCAACGATCTCGTCCTGCGGGGAGTTTCCGGACCGGTTACATTCTATGTAGTGCCCGGCACGTACGGCGAAGCTCTGTCGATTGGGACGATTGCGGGGGCATCCGGTACAAATCGCATCACGTTTGCTCGCGATCCCCTCGCCCGCACAGAGGTCATCCTGACATCCGATGTTGCTCCTGCCGTATTGTGGCTCGCTGGCGCGCACTTCGTCACGTTTGATAACATCCATATCACTGCCGTCGCACCCTGCCCCACTGCCGTGCTGCTGTCGAACGATGCCGATAGCAATCGCTTAGTCAACGCCGCCATCAACGGCTCCTCTTTGTTCAGCATTACGTCGCACGGGATTCACCTTCTTGGCGGCGGCAACGACGACAACGTGTTCGAGCATCTTACGTTCAATGGAGCAACCGAAGGGATTCATTTGGAAGGCAACCCGCAATGGCCGGATCTTGGCACGATTGTCCGTCAGTGTCTCGTTTCGTCATCGCGATTCGCGGTGCACACCGCTTACCAGGACAACCTGTTGCTCACGCAGAATACTTTTCAAACGGGCTATGACGGTGCGCTTCAGCCATGTGTTGGCGTCCTAATCAGCGCGCAGAACCCGGCTGATTCGTTGCGCATCGAACGAAACTACTTCATTGGCGGCCGCGCCGATGCCAGTTGCTATGGGATCCGCTGCGAGAGCGAATCAGGCCTCAATCTCATCAACAACAATTTCTTTTCCGCCTGGAACGTCAGTGCCGGCGAAGCCTGCGCCATTGCCGCCGTCAGTGGTACGATCGATGCCAGCTTCAACAGCATCTGGATGAACGACGTTTCCGCGTCATCCGTTGCGGCCGTGACTGACTCGGGCGCGGAGCTTTCGCTTCGCAACAACATTGTCTATGTGAGCGAATCCGACTCGCCTGCAACTTGCCTCAATTGGCATGCCGGTCCACTCCTTTCGGATTACAACTGTTTTTACGGCGACACGACGAACAACCGATTCAGCCTTGCCGCGGGCCCGGACGCGGATTATGCATCCTGGTTCGCCTGGAATTCCGCCACCGGATTGGACTCCCACAGCGTGGTCGGTGATCCCCAGTTCGTCAGCCCCACGGACTTGCATATTGTCAGTGATGCCGGTCTCGTCTCCGGCGCCGGAGTGACGGTTGCCGGCATCGCCGCCGACATTGACAATGATCTGCGCAATGCTCCACCCGATATTGGCGCCGATGAATACGACCTGATGAGCATCACCAATGACGTCCGGCTATTGTGGATCGCGCAGCCGGACACTCTGTTTAACGCCGACACATCCTACGCATTCAGCATCTGCGTCATCAATTCCGGCGACTCCGCTCAGCCAAGCGTTCCTGTAAGCCTGTTGTTCGATAATGTCCTTCAGGATGAGCATTGGGTGTCATTGCCTGCCGGGGATACGGCAACAGTCAACCTGACATGGACCACTCCAAACGTCGGCCTGATGTTCTCCGGACTTGAAATCATCTGCGATCTGCCCGGAGATCAGCTTCCTCTCAATAACTCATTGGAGCTGTCCGTTACGGTTGTCGGACCACCCATGAGCGGTGAATACGTCGTCGGCGGCGCAGACGAGCTGCCGTCATTGGCCGTTGTCGCACAGCATTTGTTGTATCGCGGCGTGTCAGCTCCGGTTACGTTCAGCCTTTTGCCCGGTCAATATGTAGAGCGCGTACGATTCTTCCCCGTTCCGGGAGCATCCGCGGCTGCACCCATCGTCATCGAGTCCCTGAACGACGCCGTGCTGCTGAGGTGCGATTCCGGCAGCGCCGTGGTCGAATTCAATGGCGCCGATCACTTCACGTTGCGTGGCCTGGCAATTCAAGCTGTAGAACAATGCCCGGGAGCAGTGTTGCTGCATTCCGGCGCCGACAGCAATCTCATTGAGAATTGCGCGCTGCGCTCGTCCGACTCATTGCACGGCGCCACGTACGGAGTGCGCATTGAACTCGACGGCAACGACCACAACACACTGCACAACCTGACCATTGACGGCGCATTTATAGGCGTTGCCCTGCAGAACGGCCCCTCGGCGGCGCAGAGCATTGGAAACGAGATTCGCGCTTGCATGATTCGGCATGCGCGTTTCGGCATCTACGTTGACAATCAAATCGCGTGCGCGATTCACGAATGCGATCTGCAGCCCGGTTCACCCAGTCCCGTGGCGGCAGCGTGCTACGGAATCTATGTTGCCGCCCTGGGAACGGGGGGCTCCGTTGCCGTCTTCAATAACCGCATTCATGGTTTTGCGGATGCTTCACTCTCGACGTCAAACCGGGCGGTCGGCATCTACAGTTCCCCGGCTGCCGGCGCCGCGGCGCTGATCTACAACAATTTCATCTACGACTTTGCCGCCGTCGCAGGTCTCAAGCTCAACGGTCTCTATCTGTCGCAAGGCAGCAATACCGTCCTCCATAACAGCATCCGGATCAACAACTCAGCCACGAACAACGAGATCGCCGGCGTCTACATTTCCTCGGGAAATGAACAGTGGATCCGGAACAACATCGTCGTCTGTGACGAAGCAGATGTGCCGAGTGTTGGAATTCTCTCCAACTCTTCCGCGTTCGCGAGTGATTACAACGACATCTATGGCGCCGGCCCCTTCTTTGCCGTTGCTCAGGTAGCCGGGACAACCTATGCGTCACTCGTTGATTGGCAATCCACGGGGTCAGACTCGCATAGCATTTCCGCAGATCCCGGATTCATCAGCGATCAAGACCTGCACATTTCTCCGACTGACTCGACGGCGGGCAATCGCGGCCTCTATTCATCGCTTGTTCAAACCGACATTGATCTTGACTTGCGGCTGGATCCGCCCGATCTTGGGGCTGATGAATATACGGTCGGGACTCCACCTCCGGCCGTGACTGACGTAACCATCATCCGGCGGTCGTCCACGGTCCTGCTTCGCTGGCCGGCTGTTGTCGGCGCCACAGCGTATCGTGTCTATGCCTCGTCAACCCCGGATGTGCAGCCCATCCTCGCGAATTTAGTGGCGACGGTAGCAACCACGCACTATGTTGATGCCAATCTCAACTTGACAAGCAGATTCTACATCATCACGGCAGTTTCGTCTCCCTGAATGGCCCACCTTTCAAATCCTAACCTACCCAATCGCGCCTCCCCGAGTACGAAATTCTTACTGGAGTATCCAGAATCGGCTAAGTGCTGATCTTACTGAATGTCTCCGATTACGCTTTTTTGCCTCTCAGATTTGCCATAATCTAACGTAAAACATTAAATACATTTGCTTTATAACTTCTATCGACCTCCGAATCCACTTGACTTCGTGTAAAATTTAACATAAATTGAGACGTAAAGATCAGGAAGTAACCAAAAATGTTATCCGCAACCTGGCAGTACTCCGTTCGTGCTCTGGTGCACCTTGCGGTCGCCCGGGGCAAGACTCCGATTCTCGCAAGCCATATCTCCGAAGCCGAGGGCATTCCGCTTCCGTTCCTGTCCAAGATTCTACATTCCCTCAAGATTGCCGGGATCGTCACAGCGACTCGTGGCCAGAAGGGCGGCTACGTCATGTCACGCGATCCGGCCACACTGTCGCTTTTGGAAGTCGCGCGCCTAACCGACCATGTTGACTTCGGCGAGCAGTGCCTGTTGGGCTACAAGTTCTGCAGCACGCACACGAACTGCGTCATGCACCGTGAATGGGAAGGGATCAAAAAGGACATCTATCGCTTCCTTGAAACCATGACCATCGAGAAGCTGGCGGTGGATTTTGCGCGCGGCAATCTGGACATTGACGGCATGCTGCATTTCCGTCAGCCGCCGCTGCGGCCGCCCTACGAAGTTTCCGAGTCCGATACCGAAGATTTTCCCTCCTATCGCCGATAGTTCAACCATAGGCGAAAGCAAAAGCGCGGGCCCCTCTCCCGCGCTTTTTGTTTGGTCACCAGTCTTGCCCTCAAACCTATTTGACAAAAAAGACGAGGCTTGCGCCTCGCCTTTTTCATGTCGAGTTTCCTGAGAATCAGCGACGGCTCCGCCTTTGGTCTCCTCTGAGTCTTGGAGCCGATTCGCCTCTGTCACTTTTTGGAGCACGGTACTGTTCGACGCGCCGCGATTCGCTGTTCTTGCTTTGCGGTGCGCGGTATTGCTGCTTATCCTGTGGCTTAATCTTCTCGCGCGGCGGCTCGCGACGTATTGTATTCGAAGCGCGAACATCCGGTTTGCTTCGTTCTTTTGAACGGTCCTGAATCTGCCGCTTGGGCGGCTCAGATTTTGGCACGTACAACTTGCGTTCCGCCGGCGGGCGCGAAGCGACATTCCGCTTGTAAGTTTCGCTCCGCAGAGTCACCGACTTGCGATCATAGGCTCGCTCCGGTTTGGCGGGCGCCTTGCGATAGTCATCCTTGCGCGGCTGCGGCTTCACAGCAGGCGGCGGTGTTGATGGACTTGAACGCCGGTAAGCGTCGTTAGCCTTTTGCGGACGGTCGCTTCCGCCAGTCCCATCCCCCCAGCGATCATAGCTTCTGGCACGTCGCCCCGAGCGGTGGCTGGGACGCTCGTATCCCTGCCCATCTCTCCAGTAGGAGCCTCCTTGGCAGTAGCGAGGACCGTGATGCCAGTCGTGATGATGATGATGCCAGCGCGGGCCGTAATAGCAGATGTAAATCGGGGGCGGCGGGGGCGGAAGTATCAGGTACACGAAGTAGATCGGCGGGCAGTCGTACCAAACCATGTACGACACACAGCTCGCGCGGTAGCCAAGTGAATAGTAGTAGTCATCGGCGAAAATCACCCAATAGGGTACCCCCTCATTGTTCGTCAGAACAAAGTGAAAATCGGGCCCCCAGATTTCGCCGGCGAAATACCAATCGGTGTAACGATCTGTCGGGTCGTACCAGACTTCCATTTCGACGTACTCGCCTTGCGGCAAGTAATAACCCTGCTCGCTCCAATAAGATTCAGGACCGAGCACAACGGAAACATCGTATCCGTCGTCGGTCTGGATGTAAGCAATCTGATCATCGACGACGACGACGAAGCCACTGATGTAGGTGCGCTCCAGCTTGTACGTATCGGTCTCATAGTAAGCAGGGGCCGGTATCGCGATTCCCAGAATGCCGACGACCAGTGCGCTGATAAGTGATAACATGCAGTGTCGCATGGCAAGCCTCATTGCAGTTGAATGCTGTGCTGTAGGTGGCACACACCAACCCGTCACTTTTTTAAGCGGTCGATAGGGTCGGACTATGCCCGTCGGGCCCGGCGCAGACGGGCCAATTCGGCACCCAGACCGACCCCAACCAATTCCCCGTATTGGTTGAGGCCAGCACGCCTCTCTTTCCCCTATCTTTCCATTTCCGATCTCTAAGTAACTCCAGTGCCAATCCGACCCAACCTCAACTCTGTCTTGAAATTGAACAAACTGACAATTAACAACTGCTTTTTAGGAACATTAATGCTTATCATATCGTCGAATAGACGGACATATGCCGTCTACAACGGAGTTGTGCACTTCACAAACCCAAGATGAGAAAGTTATTGTTAATATTCGTAGTTGTGTCTGCTGTCAGTGTACTCCCATGCAGTGAGATCGTTGTTAAAAAAGCCGCAGGCGGCGAGAGCATGGGGATTCCCCGCAAAGTCGTAGTAGGTCTCAATAATCCGAAAGTACAGGCGAGCCTGCTTGTTGATAAGAGAATCAATCAACCCCTGACTCAAAACCCTGTCGGAGCTACCAATGGGATATGGAATATTTACTCCGATAGAGGCTCCGCTTTTTTCTGGGATTATACTCCTTCTGTCGGGGAAAATGTCATCCGTCAAACCTACGGCCGTTTGTGTGAAGTTATTCCAATCGTAAGCAGGGCTGTTTCCAGTGTTGATAATTTCAGCACTACACCGGACAACTTCGCCAGCCTTCATGAGCCTGAAGTTTTTCAACGGAATCAGAGCCTTGACCGAAAGATAAGCGCGGTTCGCGACAACGGCAGACTCTCGCATGATGTCGGTCTGTTGTTCCATGAAGGCACTCTGCCCAGAGATGATCGTATTCTGTTTTTCCATGAGCGTAGTTTGCCGAGACATACTGACGGTCTGGGAGCCCATGAGGTCAGCTTGCTTGCTCATAATCCCAGTTTGCCTACTCAGAACGCAAAGTTGAAAAATGGTAGTCCCAGCCATAACAACAGTAGCAAGCATTATTGTAAAGTTGATACCTCGTCCACTTTTTTCTTCGTGGACGTATTTACATCTATCGGACTCGTTAGTTGTGGAGCCTTTCTCGCCCTTTACCCCGTTATCTTTCGAAGTTGGTTCTGGTGGGATGCCACCTTGGCTCCTTGTGGAGTCTTCATTATTCTCTTTACCATTCTTGGGGCTTGACTCTGTGCCATTAGTCATGGAGATCTCCTTCTTAAACACAAGATAAAAGCTCGTCCCCTGTGAGACGAGCTACGAAAAATCGGGCTGGGGCAGCCCCTACTACAACACACTGCGACCAGCCGTAAATCGCCATGAGTGGAGAGCCTCAAAGAGGTCGCCCCGGCTTTACTTATGGTGTGCAGCTCTGACAACCGCCCCAGAGCAATATCTTGATCTCATGGCATCGCGCCATAAAAAAGACCTGCATTGTCCGTGAAAACTCCACAGGCGGTTATTTCCGCAAGGCCTCGCTGTGGGGGTTCCCCACAGTGCCCTTGCATAGTAACGTCTTATGCCTTGCCTTTTTTGTAGATCGTTATGTCAGACGGTTCGACGTTCACGCGTCGGAGTAAGGTACGATCCTGTCAATAGCTTCGCCAACACAGCGAAAACCTGTGTGGTCACGAGTCCTCCTTTGGTTTAGACCCTATGGGAGTCCTCTTCTATTGAGAGGTTAGTGCAAAAATATAAAGCAATTTCCAGAGAGTCAAGCGGTTTCGGTTGATTCTCTGCGAGCAGGTCTTTGACATTGAAAAGGAGGACGATCGGGGCAAACAGGCAATCCCGACCGGAAGATATTGACTTTCCGTCCGTTAGGTTCCGGCCGGTTTGCAGTAGCCGTACCCGGCTCGGCGAGACACGGGATCCGCTTCATCTGTCATCGCGCTTCTGACATCTCTCCATACCAAAGAGTAGTTACGAGGCTTCGTTCCGTCACTTTTCCCGCTCACACGCAACCCTTAACTCCTGACATCCTTGCACATGGTCTTCGCCCCTCACCAAATCGACCAAACCGTAATTGTCATCCTGAAGCCATTCTACTGTGCCGCGAAGTACTGCCCGTTTGGATGGTGGAATACCAACGCGGACACGCTTGATTCCGGCACCATCATCATCTCGTCCGTGAGTGAAACACCGATCGTCTCATACGGCCTGAGCAGTTCGAAGAGTGGAATCTGATCTTCCAGATTTGGGCACGCAGGATAGCCGAACGACAGCCGGATCCCGCGATAGGTCGTGCGAATCAAGTCTTGCCATGTGAACTCCGGCGGATCGGCGAAGCCCCAGTCCGCGCGAATCTTGCGATGCAGCCACTCCGCCGTCGCTTCTGCCATTTCGATTGCCAGCGCAGAAAGGATGTGCGACGATAACAGCTCGCCCTTGTCCTGCAACTCCTTCGCCTTTGCCTGCACGCTGTCCCCCGCTGTCGTCACAAACACCGCGAGATAGTCTTCCCCATTCAATGATTTGGGCCTGACCCAATCCGCCGCACAACGGAACGGAGCCGAGCGCTCGCGCGGGAACGTCCACTGCGCGCGAATCGCTTTGGTCTCGGGATCGAGCACCGTCACGCGCTCATTCTCGCTGTAGACCGGAAACCAGCGCCACGTTGCCCGCGGCTGAATCAATCGCTCGCCCACGGCCATTTCGAGCACGCGCTGGACGTGCGCTTTCAGGTCCTGCGCCTGCTTGTCTTTCGGATCGTCGAGCCGCGACGACGCAAGTCTCAAGCCCAAATGCTTGCCGTAGAGCATGGCGCGTGACACGAGCGGAAAGACTTCATGCGGCGAAATGTCTTTCAGTATATGCAGGTCAAAGTCCGGCGGCAACGGGACACCGACCTCTTCATACAGAGATTGCGAGGGGGGTTCGGGAAGCTGCGCAAACGATTTCCGCACCTCGCCCTGCGCCTTGACTTTCTTCCCTTCCCATTCCTGTTCAAGTTGAGGCCGCTCGCGTTCATTCGTCAGCCGGTTCGCGAGCTGCAGCCCCTGCATGGCCTCATTGGCATAAAAAACCGGACCTTGATAAGCAGGGGCAATCTTCGTCAGTGTGAAATTCTGCGTCAACGCCGCACCGCCGACCATCAACGGCAAGTCAATGCCGGATGCGGTCAAGTCCTGGGCCGTCACCACCATCTGCTGCGCCGACCGCACGAGCAATCCCGACAAGCCAATGAAATCCGGATGATGCTCGCGCACGGCTTCGATCAGAGTCTCAGGCGGGATCTTGATGCCGAGATTCACAACCTCGTAGCCGTTGTTGGAGAGAATCATATCCACCAGATTCTTGCCGATGTCGTGCACGTCGCCCTTCACTGTGGCCAGCAGCATGCGTCCCCGCGTGGCTGTGGTCGCGCCCGGTTCGAGGAACTTCTTCAGATAATCCACCGCGGCCTTCATGACTTCCGCCGACTCGAGCACTTCGGCCACGATCAATTTGTTGGCGCCAAACAGATCGCCGACGACTTTCATTCCCGCCATCAGCGGACCGTTGA
The DNA here is from genome assembly GCA_964370805.1 of uncultured Alphaproteobacteria bacterium. GTDB lineage: Bacteria > Electryoneota > RPQS01 > RPQS01 > RPQS01 > CAYJKM01. The sequence goes on from CAYJKM010000004.1 coordinate 10,025, forward strand.
TGATTTCGAGCGGCTCCATGTCTGCGAGCAATTGATCGAGCGTCTTTTCAATCCCTGCACGAGTGCCGTCCACCACGCATTTCGAGAGTCGCTCGCCCGGCGGCAAGTGGGCGAGTTCATCCGCGCGCACCTCCGGCTTGGCCTCGCGATAGTACGCGGCAAAGGCGGCGATTGAAGCGGAATCTCCATTGTAGAGCACCTCTTCGCAGAGCGTGACCTCTTGAGGAGCAAGCGTGCCGTAGCGCTTGATGCCGGCAGTATTCACAATCGCCATGTCGAGACCGGCCTGCGTGCAGTCGTAGAGAAAGACGGAATTCAGCGCTTCGCGCCCCGCCGTCGGCAGGCCGAAGCTCACATTCGAGATGCCAAGAATCGTTAGACAGTCCGGATACCGCTGGTGCAGTACGCGAATCGCATCCCGCGTGGCGCGCGCCGCGCCCACGTAGTTCGGGTCACCCGTGCCGCACGGGAAGACGAGCGGATCGAAAATAATCTCGCCCGGATCAAAACCCCATTTCTCCGTGAGAGTCTTGAAGGCGCGGTCAGCGATGGCGAGCTTGCGCTCCAACGTCACAGCCATTCCGGCCTGCTTATCTTCATCGATTAAACCGAAGACGACTGACGCACCGAAACGGCGTGCGACCGGACAGACCTTCTCGAGCCGTTGGTCGCCGTCCTCAAAGTTGATGGAGTTGATGGCGGCTTTGCCGCCGATGCTCTGCAGCGCAATCTCCACGACTCGTTCATCGGTCGTGTCAATCATGACCGGCACGCGCACCTTGCGCAACAGCGGCTTCAACACGGCCAGAAAATCGGACAATTCCTCGCGATCCGGGTTGGCAGTGCATAAATCCACGACGTGCGCGCCGCGCTGTACCTGCTCCCTGCCGATCTCCGCAGCCAATTCGAACTTCTCTTCCTCAATCAGCCGTTTGAACTTGCGCGAGCCGATGACGTTGGTGCGTTCGCCGACGAAGGCGGGTTGAATGAATTCATCGAGCTTGAGCGGCTCACTCCCCGCGAGCGCGCGGCGAATCGCCTTCGTTTGCGGCTTGCGTGGGCGGTGATGATCGGCCACTTTCCGCAGCGCGCTGACATGCTCGTGCGAGGTGCCGCAGCAGCCGCCGATCACATTGACAAAACTCTCTTGGCAGAAGCGCTCAAACACTTCATGAAAGACGTCCGGCCCCTCGTTGTATCGGCCGTCCGTGTCGGGCAACCCGGCATTCGGAACGCACGAGCAGGGAAAATGTGAAATGCCGGCAAGCGTGCGCAGATGATCCGTCATCTTGTCCGGGCCCGTGGCGCAGTTCATCCCGAGATACAAGAGGTCACGTGACGCCACCGTGTAATAGAGCGCTTCGATGTTTTGCCCGGCCAGCATCGTGCCGTTTGGTTCAATCGTGACGGAGAGCGCAACCGGTACCGAGCGGTTCACCTTGCGCATCGCCTCGTCCAAGCCGATTAGCGCGGCCTTGACCGTGATCGTGTCCTGCTGCGTTTCGAGTAACAGATAATCCACACCGCCCGACAACAATCCTTCGGCTTGAATGCGAAAACTGCGCACGAGCTCGTCAAACGTGATGCCGCCCGTGACGGAGATGGACTTGTTGGTCGGTCCCATGGACCCGGCCACAATCACGCGGCGGTTGGAGGCGAATTTCTCCGCAGCCTCGCGCGCCAACTCGGCGGCACGACGGTTGATCTCGTGCGTCCGGTCTTGGAGACCGTATTCGCTTAGCACGATGGACGATCCCTGAAATGTATTTGTCTCGATGATGTCCGAACCGGCATCGAGATAGAACTTGTGCAGATAAAGCACGAACTGCGGGGCATAGAGATTCAGCGCTTCGTTGCAGCCGAACAGCGGCTCGCCGCCGAACTCAGCCGCGGACGGGCGGAGCGCTTCCAGTCCGGTGCCGGTTGCACCATCCATCACCAGAATGCGCTGATTCATCAAATCGCGCAATTCGCGCCTAAGTATGTCCCCGGATGGGTAGGTCATTTCGCTGCTTGAAGTTAGAATTAACCTTTTAATTTACAAACATTCCCAACAAAAATCAAGCCTCTTCAGACAACGTAGGGCGGCCCTGACCGGTTTGACTTTGGCTAAGAGGCTGCTAAATTGTCCTAAACATTCAAACTGACGCCCTCTGTGCGAACATTTATCTTTCTTATCCCCCTGGTTGGCGTTGCACTTTCAGCCCTTGCCAAGGACGCGAACGAGTGGCTCACCCGGTACGAGCAGTCTCAGTTCGTGGAGACGTCGCGGTATGAAGAGACTGTGACGTTTTGCCAGAAGCTGGCCGATGCATCGCGTTTTACTGAGTACCGCACGTTCGGAGCATCTGCCGAAGGCCGTGACTTACCGCTGCTTTGGATTGATCAGGCCGACGACGCCGATGCACCGCTCGTTTTGATTATTGCAGGAATCCATTCCGGCGAAATCGACGGCAAGGATGCCGGTCTGACCTTGTTCCGCGATGCACTTGTCCTTGACAAACATCCCGGCTTGCTTGATAACATACGCGTTGCCTTCGTACCAATCTTCAATGTCGATGGGCACGAGCGGTTCTCCGCCTACTCGCGTTCCAATCAGCGAGGCCCAAAGGAGATGGGCTGGCGTACAACGGCTCAAAACATCAATCTCAACCGTGATTGGCTGAAGGCGGATACCCCGGAAATGCACGCCATGCTCGACCTGATCAACAAGTTGCAGCCGGATTTTCTGATGGATATTCACGTTACCGATGGCGTTGATTGCCAATATGTAATTTCGTATGCACTTGGAGTCTTCGCAAATGAACTCGCACCGATCCGACGATTTAACCGAGACCTCTTCTTACCGGATGTAACGGCAAAGATGCGTGAGGCTGGATATGAGTTCGTCCCGTACATTCTCCCTCGATCCAGTCATGACATTCGGAGCGGTCTGGAACGCGACATCTACCCGCCGCGATTTTCAAATGGATATGGATCCGTTATCAACAGACCCTTTATCCTGATCGAAACGCATAGCCTTAAGGATTACAGGTCGCGCGTAACGGCGGTTTATGAATACTTGAGATTCTCGTTGATGTCCATCGGCGAGCACAGAAAAGAATTGCTCGCCGCGAATCGCTCCGCCGATTCGCTGGCGTCATCCTTGCCGGGTCGCGCTTATGTACTGAACTGGTCTTTGTCTCCTGATACAAGTTGGGCGGACTTCGCCGGAGTGAGTTTCGAGTTCATGAAAAGCGCTATCAGCGGCGGCGATGTAGTCCAGTGGGGAACTACACCGGAATTCTTCCGCATCCCGGTCTTCGATCAGCATTTCGCGGCGGACAGTGTGGACGTGCCGTGTGGTTATGTAATTCCCGCGCCATGGCTGCCCTACTTGGATGAAGCACTGCAAGCTCACAATCTGCCTGTGTTGAAAACCGGCCGACCGACAGTTGTCGATGTAGAAACTTACCGCTTCGACAAGGTGACCTTTTCGGACAGGCCTTACGAAGGCCGTTTTCGTGTCAATTTCGAGACCTCCCCAATATTGCAGGTAATGTCACTGCCTGCCGGATCGGCGCTAATTCCTCTTGACCATCCTCGAGCACAAGTTGCGATTCATCTGCTGGAGCCGAAAGCGCCGGACTCGTTTGTTCGCTGGGGATTCATGACGCAGATCTTCGAGCAGAAGGAATATATGGAATCGTATGTTGCTGACACATTGGCAAGGAGGATGCTTGCGGAATCCCCAGGGGTCGCCGCCGAGTTTAACGCTCGTCTGGCCACGGACTCCACCTTTGCTGGCAGCCCGGAAGCAAGGTGGGACTTTTTTTATCAGCGCTCTTCGTACTGGGATGACCGTAAAGACCTTTACCCGGTTGGCCGCATACTCTCAGCATCAGAATATGAACGAATCAAGAGTTTAACTCCAGAATCCTCAAGGTAATAGTCCAATGCCTTGAGGATCGTGAGGAATAATCGTATATTCCCAATAGACCACATCAATCTCCTTGTCCAATGAGTCAGAACGGCTATCACGTAAACTCGAACCGCCTCGTCGACGTCCATGCCGGATCGGCACGGGGTTCGGTTGCCACTCGCACGGCAGCGGAGGAGCAGCAGTTCCTCGACCACGTGCGGAGTCGCGTGGTCGGGGCCAACCTGCAGATCGAGACGGTGTTTGGCGTGAAGCCGCTGCGGTATTTCGATTTCATCGCTTCGGGACGATTCCACCGGGACGTGGAGGACGAGCTGGCTGAAAACGTGCTTCCGTACATGGCCAACACACATACGGAGACCACGTTTACCGGCAAGCTGATGACAGAGCTGTACGAGCAGGCCTTCAAGCGGATCGCGGGCTACATCAATGCCTCCAAAGAGGATGCGCTGATTCCCGTCGGCTCCGGTTCGACGGGAGCAATCAACCGCCTGATCAGCGTGCTCGGGCTGCGCATCCCCGACCAGCTTGAAGAAGTGCGGCACTGCAAGACCTGTATTCCGGAAAGTCAGCGGCCGGTCATCTTCCGCTCGATGATGGAACATCACTCCAACGATATCGCCTGGCGGGAGACAATCGGCGACGTGGAATACGTCGAGTTTGACGTCGACGGCCGGATTTCGCCGGATGACCTGGAGATCAAACTTGAGCAATACAAGGATCGCCCGTACAAGATCGGCACGTTTAGCGCGGCGTCAAATGTAACCGGTATTCTGAATGATTGTCACCGGCTCGCACGGGTCTTGCACAAGCACGGCGCGCTGGCGTTTTTCGATTTTGCCGCGGCGGGGCCGTATGTGGACATTGACATGCACCCGGAGCATGACGCCGACGGCTTCTTCGACGCGATCTTCTTCTCCGTACATAAATTCTTAGGCGGGCCGCGCGCACCGGGGTTGTTGGTTGCGAATCGCAAGCTCTTTACGAATCGCGTCCCGGCCGAGCCGGGCGGCGGCACGGTGCTCTATACATCACCGTGGGATCATCGCTATCTTTCATCCATCGAGCATCGTGAAACCGGCGGAACACCGCCGATTGTGCAATCGATTCAAGCCGGGTTGGCATTCGATCTCAAAGCTGCCATTGGTGCGGAACGAATCGAACGCATCGAACAGGATTACCTCGCACGTGCCTTGAAAGAGTGGTTGGATCACCCCAATCTCTGGGTGCTGGGAAACCCGCAGACGCGGCGGCTGGGTGTAATCTCGCTGATCTTCCGCGATCTGCATCACAACCTTGCGGCGGCGCTACTTAATGACCTCTATGGAATACAAGTGCGCGGCGGCTGTATGTGCGCCGGCCCCTATGGTCATCTGTTGCTGCATATTAATCAGAACTACTCAGCAGAAATCCGTCACCGACTGGACGAAGGACACATCGGTGACAAGCCCGGCTGGGTGCGCGTCAGCCTCTCCCCTACCGTGACCGAAGATGAGTTTCAGGTGATGCTGGAAGCGGTTGACCACATCGCTCGACATGGGCAAGATTACGAAAGTCGCTACCAGCTCAGTGACGAAACCGGAGAATGGTGCTGGCGAGGAGATCGCGCCTCCGTTATGTTCAGCGGATAGCATGAATCGGCAAACGAGATGATCATATTCATTGGGTCGGCCTCTGCGGTTGACCCGTTCTTTTTGAGAAACCAATCACATGTCTGAGCTTGTGACGCAACAGATACGCGAAACTATCGAGAGCATTTACCGTGCGGAATCCCGTCAAATCCTGGCTACGCTGATCCGGCTGATCGGGGATTTCGATCGTGCCGAAGATGCGCTGCAGGATGCCTTTCGCGCCGCCATGGAGCAATGGCCGGCCAAAGGCGTGCCCGCCAATCCGCGTGCCTGGCTTATCTCAGTCGGGCGATTCAAGGCGATTGACAACCTGCGACGACGTGCCCGTGTTGATTCCATGGAGCCGGAGCAGTTTGATCGTTTGGAATCCGAATCCACTGACCCGGCAGACCTCGCCGACGACGTCGTCAAAGACGACCAACTGAGACTCATTTTTACTTGCTGTCACCCGGCGCTCGCAGCCGATGCTCGCGCCGCGTTGACTCTCCGCGAGGTCTGCGGCTTGACGACCGAAGAAATCGCTCATGCCTACCTCACGACTCCGTCCACGCTTGCTCAGCGAATCGTGCGCGCAAAAGCAAAAATCCGGGACGCTCGCATTCCTTATGATGTGCCATCCGCGACGGAGCTTCCCGTACGACTGGACACTGTGCTTCAAGTGATTTACCTTGTCTTCAACGAAGGCTATTCGGCATCCTCAGGAGCATCGCTGACGCGACCGGATCTTTCCGGCGAGGCGATTCGCCTGGGAAGACTGCTCCTGGGGCTTCTGCCCGAACCGGAAGTCGTGGGTCTTTTAGCGCTCATGCTGTTGCACGAATCACGACGTCCGGCTCGCACGTCACCGTCAGGCGAGATTATCTTATTGGAGAGTCAAGACCGCTCACTTTGGAATCGAACGTTGATTGCAGAGGGCACGGTCTTAGTGGAACGTGCGCTGATTTCACGCCGCTTCGGAGCGTACACGATCCAAGCGGCCATCGCGGCCGTTCATGCGGAGGCATCGAGTACGGCGGCGACCGACTGGGCTCAGATCGTGGGGTTATATGATGTCTTGTATCGAGCTGAGCCGTCGCCGGTCATTGAACTGAATCGTGCCGTGGCAGTGGCCATGCGCGACGGACCGGCAGCGGGCTTGCAGTTGATTGATGCGATACTACGTCGTGGTGAGCTGACGGATTATCACTGGGCCTATTCCGCTCGCGCGGAATTGTACCGTCGTCTTGGACGAACCGAGGAGGCACGGGCAGCTTATGAGCAAGCCCTTTCCCTGACGAAGCAGGAACCTGAACGGCAGTTTCTTGAGCAGAAGCTGGAGGCCTTGGAAAAGGGCTGAAAATCGAATGTCGAAATTGCGTATGGTCGAACGACTAATGGGTGAAAGCGTTTAAAAGAGGGCGCGGCACCCACGCACAAAGATCAGAGTTTTCGCGTAAATCTAAAGGAGACAAGACAATGCGGTTTTTGGTTTTGGTCAAGGCCACCAAGCAGTCCGAAACGGGAGTGATGCCGACAGAAGGAATGCTCGCCGCGATGGGCAAGTTCAATGAAGAACTTCAAAACGCCGGTATGCTGATTGACGGTGCGGGACTCAAGCCGAGTTCGGCCGGAGCTCGCATCAAGTATGCGAACGGCAAGCGAACGGTCACTGACGGACCGTTTGCAGAATCCAAGGAGCTGGTCGCCGGATACTGGCTGTTGGAAGCCAAATCTCTGGACGAGGCCATCGAATGGCTGCGGCGCGCTCCGATGGATTCCGATCCGCAAATCAGTCCGGAAGCGGAAATTGAGATTCGCCCGCTGTTTCAGTTCGAAGATTTCGGCGAGAGCGAGGCCGTGGAGAAGATGCGCCAGCTGAATCTGAGTGGAACGTGAGTCACGCCATGAAGTACGTGTGTCTATGTTACGACGCGGAAGAGAAGCTCAAGGCAATGCCGCAGAGCGAGTGGAGCGAAGTCGTACGCGAAACCTACGCCTATAACGAAGAACTCACGAAGAAAGGTTACCTACTCGCGGCGCAGTCGCTTCAATCCGTGCGAAACGCTGTGACGGTCAGAGTGCGGAATGGCAAAGTTTCCACGGTTGACGGTCCCTTCGCTGAGACCAAAGAGCAATTGGGAGGGTTCTTCCTAATTGAAGCGAGGGATCTGAACGAAGCCATTCAGGTTGCGTCGAAGCTCACCGGAGCGCGCTTGGGATGCATCGAAGTCCGCCAAACCGCGGAGTTGAGCGAAAAAGACCTTTGAAGCCGCGTCATCAGGCAGATCAACTAAGCAACGAAAAACTCGAACCCCCAAGTCCAATACTCATGCGAAACATTATTACTACAACATTTGTCACTCTGGATGGTGTGATGCAGGCGCCTGGTGGCCCGAAAGAAGACCGGGCAGGCGACTTTGCCTGGGGCGGATGGTCCTTCCATTATTGGGACAAGATGATGGGCGATGTCATGGACTCGTTCATGGCACAGTCATTTGATCTGCTTCTGGGCAGACGCACATACGAGATCTTCGCCGGCTACTGGCCAAAGGAGAAAGGCAACCCAGTGGCCGATAATTTCAACAGGACGGCGAAGTACGTCGTTTCGCACCATCCCGTCGAACTCACGTGGAAGAATTCCATTTTGATCACGGGTGACGCGGTTGCCGAACTCAAGAAGTTCAAACAACAAGCCGGCAATGATCTATGGGTGCACGGCAGCGGAAACCTCATTCAGACATTGTTAGCCAACAACCTCGTAGACCGGATGCATGTCTGGACATTTCCCGTGACGGTCGGCAAGGGCAAGCGCTTGTTTGCCGAAGGGACGAAACCGCAGAGTCTGAAACTCGCGGACTCCAAGGTTGCCACGACGGGTGTCACGATTGGCACCTATGAACCGGCAGGAGATTTAGTGACTGGTTCGTTTTCGGGCGAGCTTTAGATATGCAGACGACACCGTATTGATTGAAAAGGAGTTGCAGATGAGCAGATTGAAAAGCTCAATTTGGATTTTTCTGATCGTTGTTCTCACTGCTGGATTAGCACATGCGGACGTTCACGGTGGCTATGTCATGGCCAATGGCATAAATTACTACTACGAGATTCACGGCAAAGGCGAGCCGTTATTGCTGCTGCACGGCGGGATGGGCTCGATTGAAATGTTCGAGCCCGATTTGAATGCGCTGGCCAGTTACCGAACGGTGATTGCCGTGGACCTCCACGGACACGGTCGCACTGCACTCGGGGAACGGCCGATTCGCTACACTGATATGGGCGATGATATGGCCGTCATCCTGAAACAGCTCAAATATGATCAGGTGGACGCGACGGGTTATTCGATGGGCGGCGCTGTGGCGTTTCGGTTGGCCGTGCAACATCCGGAGATGGTGCGGCGACTTGTCCTGGTCTCGGCGGGCTATGCGCAGGATGGATTCCATCCCGAGCTGCTACCGATGCAAGCAGCGGTTGGAGCGGCAATGGCGGATCAGATGAAGGAGTCCCCGATGTACAAGAGCTATGCTGCCATTGCCCCGCATCCTGAGGATTTTCCCAAGTTGCTGGATCGCATGGGTGAACTCATGCGCACGCCTTTTGACTGGACGGAAGACGTCAAGAAACTCACCATGCCGGTCATGCTTATTTATGGTGACAGTGACATGTTCCGCCTCGAGCACATCATGCAATTCTACCATCTGCTCGGCGGGGGGTTGCAGGATGCCGGCTGGCAGCGCGAGCACATGTCACAGAATCGCTTGGCGATCTTGCCTGACGTGACGCACTACGAAATGTCCATGTCGCCCAGATTGGTCGAAACAGCGTTACCGTTTTTGAACGGCGAGACCGGTGTGAAAAGTGGTACCAAACAAGTGGAGGGGAAAGAGAAGTGAGCAATCAAACCGTAACCATGCCACAAGAATCAACTGAAGAACATTCTAAGTAACACTCTTGCGGAGCAGACATATATGTACAGGCAGAAACTGTCAGGCGTGATTCTCCTGGTGATGGTCTTCACTATCGGAATCGCTGAGGCTAACGTTCGCAGCGGCTACGTCGCCGCCAACGGCATGCAGATGTACCACGAGAGGTCCGGCGAAGGCTATCCGCTGGTTATGCTGCACGGGGCCTATATGAACATCCCTCAGTGGGCTCGATCGTTCCCCCACATACAAAAGGAGACTGCAGATGCGCAAAGTCATTTTCGGTATCAACATCACCCTTAATGGTATTTGCGATCATACGGAGGTGATTGCGGATGACGAATTGCACGAGTACTTCACCCAGCTCCTGCAGAGCGTTGACCTGGTCGTGTTCGGCCGCCACACCTACCACCTGATGTATCCTTACTGGGCTGACGTTGCAAAGCATCAATCGGAGACAACGGCGACGAACGAGTTCGCCCGGACGTTTGATTCACTCGACCGCATTGTCTATTCCAAAACAATGACCGGCGCAGAATGGAACAACACCATCATCTCTCGCGCCGACCCACGCGAAGAAATTTCGAAATTGAAGCAGCAGAACGGCAAACATATTTCCATCAGCAGCATTAGCATCGCCTCCCGCCTTATGCAGGCTGGATTGATTGACGAGTACCATTTTGTTGTTCAACCGATTCTTGCAGTAAGTGGGAAGCGTCTGTTTGACACCGATGAACTCCGGGAAAGGCTTCAGCTAAGACTTGTGGAGTCAATAACACTGCGTTCTGGCGTGGTTGCACTTCATTATCAAAAACCCTGATCATCGAGGAATTGGATATCTGAGCATACGATTCGTTTTGATAGTTGACACAACCGGCATCTCTAATTGGATATTCATTCGATAAAGCAGTGAGGAATGCATTATGAGAAAATTGATCATGTGGAACATGGTAACCCTTGACGGCTACTTTGAAGGTAATCAAAATTGGGACTTATCTTTTCATGACGCTGTCTGGGGCAAAGAACTTGAAGACGCAAGCATTGAGCAGTTGAAATCAGCCGATATGCTTGTATTCGGAGAGAAGACCTACAAGGGCATGGCAGATTATTGGTCCAAGGCCAGGGGAGAGATCGCCGAGTACATGAACAAACTCTCGAAAGTTGTGTGTTCGAATAAGCTTGAGACGGCCGCTTGGGAGAACACAACGATCATGCGCGACGCGGTTTCCGAGCTGCCGAAATTAAAACGGGAAGGTGATGGGAGCATGTTTGTATTCGGGAGCGGTATTCTTTCGGAGTCTCTTATGAAAGCAGACCTCTTCGATGAATACCGTCTGTGCGTCGTCCCCGTTTTCTTGGGCAAGGGCAGGCGCCTGTTCGACGAAGGGCTGCCGTATCAAAACCTAAAGCTTCTCGAAGCGCGTCCGCTGCAAACCGGCGGGGTTATCTTGAGCTATGCTCCGGACTCAAAGTAGGAAGTGCTGCCAGAGAAATCTATGGCGAAAAATGAATTACTGCGGATGGACAACGTTGGCATCGTCGTCGACGACCTCCAGGCTGCGATCGCGTTCTTCACCGAGCTGGGCCTCAATCTGGAAGGGCGAGCGACGGTTGAAGGAGATTGGGCAGATGACGTCACCGGCTTGCGCGACATGCGCTGTGAGATCGCCATGATGGTCACCCCCGACGGCCACGGTCGGCTTGAGATCTCGCGTTTTCTGAAGCCGGCCATCGTCGCCGATCACCGGAACGCTCCAGTGAACGCTCTGGGCTATCTTCGCGTCATGTTCGCCGTTGAGGACATCGATGACGTCGTTGCTCGTCTGCAAAAGCGTGGTGCCGAACTCGTTGGCAAGGTGGTGCAATATGAGCACATGTACCGACTCTGTTACCTCCGTGGCCCCGAGGGCATCATCATTGCGCTGGCCGAGCAACTCGGTAACAAATCGATAACGGATGTTATAGGAAATCCCTGACGAAGGAATTTGCCGCCGAAGAAACACTTGAAATTGTCCTGTCCACTCCGGCTCCTGCCTGTTCATCGGGCAGGCGACTTTGCATTACGAAATATGTCGCCCCAATTGGTCGAAACAGCGTTACCCTTCTTGAACGGCGAGAGCAGCGCTCCGGGCCGGTCGGAGCAGTATAATGGAGCCGAAACGAAACAATAGTCGAAAGGATGTTTGAATCATGCGATTCATGATCATCGTCAAGGCCACGAAGGAATCGGAAGCGGGGATCTTGCCCGCTGATGAAACGCTCATCGCCGAAATGGCCAATTATCACGAAGAACTCGCAAAAGCCGGTGCGCTGGTTGACGGCTCCGGTTTGATGCCGACGTCAAAAGGCTGGCGAATCAAGTATGCGGGTGCAATGCGGACCGTGACAGATGGCCCGTTTCCCGAGACCAAAGAACTCATCGCGGGTTATACGGTGATTCGTGTGGACTCCCGGGCCGAAGCTCTCGAATGGTCCAAGCGTTTTCCAAATCCAACCATTGATGGCAGCGACTGCGAAATTGAAGTGCGCCAGTTGTACGAGCTGGAGGACTTCGGTGAGACGGAAAGCGTTGATCGCTTGCGTCAGATAGGACTTTAACAGTAGTGCCGGGCACACTCGTGCATTAAACATCGCCATCCAGGAGAAAATCACATGAAAGGCATCACACCGCACCTCTGGTTCGACAAAGAAGCGAAAGAGGCCGCCGACTTCTATAGCTCGATCATTCCCAATTCCAGGGTCACGAACGTAACAACGATTACGGACACGCCGTCCGGCGATTGCGATGTGGTCTCATTCGAGCTTTCCGGTCAGCCGTTCATGGCCATCAGCGCGGGGCCGTTCTTCAAGCTCAATCCGTCAATATCGTTCATTGTGAACTTTGATCCGTCGAGGGACAAAGCGGCAAGAGCACATCTGGATGAATTGTGGGAGAACCTCGCTCGCGGCGGGACCGCGCTAATGCCGCTCGATAAGTACCCGTTCAGCGAACGATACGGTTGGATGCAGGACCGGTACGGCCTCTCATGGCAGCTGATCCTCTCCGATCCTGCCGGGGAAGAGCGACCGTTTATTGTGCCGTCGCTCTTGTTTACCGGCGTTGTCGCCGGCCGCGCCGAAGCGGCCATTGATTTCTATTGCTCGGTATTCAAGGATGGCAAACGCGGGGTGACCGCTCGCTACCCGAAAGGCATGGAACCGGACAAAGAAGGGACGCTCATGTTCGCGGATTTTCGCGTACTTAACACGTGGATGGCCGCGATGGACAGTGCTCAGGAGCACAAATTCGCGTTCAACGAAGCCATTTCATTCATGGTCAACTGTGATACCCAAGCAGAAATTGATTACTTTTGGGAGAAACTCTCCGCGCTTCCCGAAGCCGAGCAATGCGGTTGGCTGAAGGATAAGTTCGGCCTTTCCTGGCAGATTGTGCCCACTGCCATGAACGAGATGATGGGAAAAGGCACGAAAGAACAGGTCGCCCGCGTGACGCAGGCGTTTCTTCAGATGAAGAAATTCGATCTCGCGAAGCTGAAGCGAGCGTACGAAGGGAAGTAAACACTAACCGGTTCAAATCGCAAATCCGAGGACACAGACCATGAAGTATATTTGTCTGGGATATCATGACGACCAACGATGGGAAACCATGACCGATGCCGAACGCAATGAGTTTATGGACCGGTGTTTCACCTACGATGATGAGTTGCGGGAACGCGGGCACTTTGCCGGCGGAGAGGCACTGCAGAGTTCACAGAACGCGACCATGTTGCGGTATCGAAATGGCAAGGTCTCTGTGACGGACGGCCCTTTCGCTGAGACCAAAGAACAAATCGGAGGAATCCTGATTCTGGAGGCACGAGACCTGAACCATGCCATACAATTGATGTCAAAGCATCCGAGCATGGCGATGGGCGGGAGTTGGGAGATCCGTCCCGCGGCAGACTTGTCAGCGCTCGTCGCGGAGAGCAAGGAGCGCCGCGACGCCACACGAGAAGCCCAAAGCATTTCAAGCACTTAGAACACACGGAGAGGCATGCTGGGACGCGCCTCTGAGGCTGCAAAGGCTTGACTTATAGCGAGTAAAATCTTATCTTTGCAGTTCCCAATCAGGCGCGTTCGTCTAGGGGTCTAGGACGCTGGCCTCTCACGCCGGTAACAGGGGTTCGAATCCCCTACGCGCTACATAAAAAACAACGGGTTAGCTTAACAGCTGACCCGTTGTTCTGTGCTTAGGCAGAGACGCCACGACTGCCGTCAATTGACTGGGCATATGATTGAAATGAACCGGTGCCGTGATCGTGAAGGCCGCATTCGATCATTGAGTGAGCTGTCGGGCCGACCGCGTGATTACAGAAGCCGGATGAACTCTCAGGAATTCCGGTTGGGGATGGCAGGTAAGACAGGCACCCTCGTTCTATTTTGCCTTATGCATGAAGATAGCTTGGCAATCTATCTTCTTGAATATGGGTGGAAGCACGTGTATATTGAGCTTGTCTACGAGTGGCATGCGGCCGGGACATGTCGCGCACAGGTCGCGACTTCATTATTTCGCACACCTTTCGATTTCCATGAGCCATTTCTCCCTAATTACCCTGAGCAACAGGGCGGTCGAGACGTTTCGGCGCTTTCCGCTGCCGCTCTTCTCCGCCTTGGCCGCAACGTCGTCGATGATATGCGTCGTACACGTGGCACCGGCCGGGCATGAACTCCCGCTCGTGCTTCGTCTGTCCATGGCGTTCTATCTCTCGATGCTCCTGACCATTTCTGTTTCGCTGTTTACGGAACGCTTCGCCATCAAGCATGGGAAGAAGTGGTTGGTATGGTCGGCATCGATCGGCTTGATTGCACTCTATTTTCTTGCGCTGCCTTCCGTAATGGACGGCGTCACGATGGCCCACTTTGCGCTGCTCACTGTTGCGCTGCATTTGCTGGTCGCCTTTGCTCCCTTTGTCGTTCTGAACGAGATGAATGGACTCTGGCAGTATAACAAAACGTTGTTCATTCGCATTTTGATATCGGGAGTGTACTCCGGAGTCCTCTATGCGGGGCTTGCGCTCGCCGTCCTGGCCGTTGAGAAGCTGTTTGAAGTTCGGATTGACGAGAAGTTCTATGTTGATCTGTGGTTGATCATCGCCGGGATATTCAATACATGGTTCTTTTTGTCAGGAGTTCCGGAGCACATACCCGATCTTGAACACACGACGGATTATCCCAAAGGATTAAAGATCTTCACGCTGTACGTTCTGCTCCCGCTCATCACGGTCTATTTGGTCATTCTCTATGCGTACGCCGGAAAGATCTTGATCACAGCAGATTGGCCCGTAGGTTGGGTCGCGAATTTGGTCATCGCGTTTTCGATTTTCGGAATCCTCTCGTTCCTGCTTATTTATCCGCTGCGCAACGACGAAGCGACTCCGTGGGTGAAATTTTACTCGCGGCTGTTCTATTTTCTGCTTGTGCCATTGATCGCGCTGTTGTATGTGAGTATTTTCAAGCGGATTGGCATGTACGGTGTTACGGTAGAACGGTACTATGTCGTTTTGCTCGCGGCGTGGCTCTCGTTCATCGCGGGATATTTCATTCTGACCAGCGGAAAACGGATCCGCGTCATCCCCTTGTCGCTTTGCGTCATCGTGCTGTTCTCTTTGTTCGGCCCGTGGGGAGCGTTCGCGATTTCGCGCGAGAGTCAAATTGCTGAACTTGCGGCACTGCTTGACAGCAATCACATCTTGGTGAACGGCAAGGTCGATTCGACAAAAACGCACGAGGTGAGGGCAGAAGATTATGACCGGATCGAGTCCATTGTGAACTACCTTGGCCAGATGCACGGGCGCAAGAGTCTGCAATTGTTTTTTGATCAGAATATTGATTCAGTCATGGCTCAACACCATGTCGACGAGTACTTAACTCAACCAAGGGGCCTTGATATTCTCAGAGCAATGAAGGTGGAGCGAATTGACTCGGGAAATGGCAGTCCTACCCTCTTGAGTTACGGGACGAAGGACAGGGTGATGCTGAGTTCCGAGGGGTATGATCTTGTCACGGAGTTCCCGCGGGCTGATTATAGCGGAAACGGTGACACAACGACTGCTTTCTTGGTTGAAGCCGACACGGTTCATATGGCGTTTTCTGCAGCACAGGAGAGCTTCGAATTGACCTATCGGGATTATGAACCACTTGTGTTAGACTTGAAGGAGCTACTTGCCTCACTTCCCAATCATAGGGATTTGGAAAGAACAGCGGATCGAATGACGATCCTTGCCGACCATCCGAAGTGGAAAGCGAAGCTAATCCTCTCCTCACTGGAAATCTCCCGAGAAAAGGGCACTCCCAACCTTATCGCCGCGAAAGGCGTCCTGATGCTCAGGTTCACTCAGGAGACAGACCATGCAGCGACCCAAGTGTCGGAGTAGATTTCTTCGAGAGCGAGCGCGTTAAAGCGCGTTCATGAAGACAACTTGTTTGCGTTTAATGCAGCGGCTGCACTCTGTCTGTCAGTCAAGAATCTGCCATCAGAATAACAACCACATATCCGAAGCGGCATTTTCCCACCTCGCATCGAGACTTGGTGACATCACCGGTCGTCTCTTGATCCTACTTGGAGGCACTTTCACGCGTTTGACATGCTCAGCCTAGAGGCTTTTGATTCCGGCAATCGTTGAAACAAGCATTTAGATGACTTTGACTGCACTGCTCTCGCGCCGGTAACGGGAGGTACGAGTCCCTTGCACGCTCAAGAGGAAGAACGGGTTAGCCCAAGAGGCTGACCCGTTTTTTTGCGACTGGAAATGGCGCCAAACGACTGCCTTGCATTATTATCTGTTTAATATACAGCTGGTTAAGGTATCGTCTGGGAAAACTTCAGAGTCTCTGCAGATGACCGGTATGATGTGACAGTTCGACTCAATTACTCGAAAGTAGCAGGTCAACCTGACGAGAGAAGCTGAAGAGCGGGGATTGCTGCGGCAATTGATAATCACAAACAGGTGTTGTTAGTCAACGGTGTACTTGGTGTAAGCGGCAGATTAACCTGCCGGACGCACCGCATCAGAAAAGGAGAAGACTATGGCGGACGTGCTTCCGAGTCAGCTCATGAATTCGGTCATGGGCAAGCTGTATGACACGCTGGCAAGCGGCGATGAGACGGTCAAACAGTCAGAAGACAACTTTTTCAGTTGGGCAACTCCCGGCATCCCGGTGGAACCTGAGGATTTTGAATTTCTTTCCCAGGGGTTGACCGGCGTCGTCAAGAAAGCCGATATTCGCGAAATGGTGCTGGAACCGGCCGGCGGCGGAGAGGGAACTGAAGCCGAGGCCGCGAAGCCGGAGCTGACACCGGAATTGCTCGATCAACTCCGCGCTCAGGATACGGCGCAGCTGTACATGCAGGCTGAGAATTTTGCGCGGCTGGTTGACTTCGTTCCCGACGTGACGGCCGGCAGCAACAATCAGCTTTCGCGTCTCAACATCCTGAACAACGAGGGCAGTCTTTCCGATGTCTATCGGTACACGCTGCGCATGAGTCAGGTGGCGGAATCGCAATTGGATGACAAGACCAAGGAGAAGATCGAGAAATTCCGCAAACTCCTCTCGGTCACCACCGTCAAGAAGAACATCATTGATGACACCGAGACGGAAGTGTCAGAACCCAGTCCGCTGGTCAAGGCCTACTTTGAGAAGATGGCAGCCTATGAGGATACCGCGCTGCAATACAATAGCCGTCGCATTGATGCCCTCGCTGCGTCAACTCCGCAGGCCGTGCATTACTGGGCTATGAACGCTAATATCCTGCGCAATAAGGTGCGGGCCGCGATGCAGGATTGGGTCTCCACCGGCTACAAGAATGACTATGAGCAGATTGCCGCGTACATCGATCAGGTGATGCTGCGCGATATGACATTGCTCAAGCAAGAGTACCGGGACGACGTGGAAAAGGCGCGCTTGACCGGACTGGCGTCCGGGAGCGACTTCTTCTACTCGTCGCTGATCCCCGGCAATTTCGCGCGCTCACGGGGCTGGACGAAATTCGCGTTTGGCAGCGGCGATTTCAAGAGCCATGCCTCTTCGAATTTCAGCACCAAGCGTTGGAAGACGGAGGCCACCGGCGGTCTGCTCACGGGCTTTGGCTTCTTTGGCGGAAGCGGCAGTGTGGCGCAAGGCAGTACCAAAACCGCAAACGAGATGAAGTTCGACAGCCAGCAGTTCAGCCTGAACTTTGAGATCAGTCAGGTTCCGATTGTGCGGCCGTGGTTTAAGCCGGCGTTTCTGCTCAGCCGCTCTTGGCGCTACGATCAGAACGATCAGGAAGCAAAAAGTGAGATTCTCAGCAACGGCGCCCTGCCGGCAAAGGGCTTGATGCCGGCATACCCCACGACATGTATCTTCATTCGGAATCTGCGACTCAACTTCGGTACGAGTTCAGGCTTCAGAAACTTCATGTCCGAGCAAGTCGAGAAGTCGGGCGGCGGCGGCGGCATCGCCGCCATTGGCCCGTTCACGCTGGGCGGCGGATACAACCGTGCCACGACGAGCGGCAGCACACAGCACAACGTCGGTCACACCTGGGAGCGGCAGGAACTTCAAGTTCCCGGGATGCAGATCATCGGATTCAAGTGCCATATCATGCCCAAGAGTCCGAATCCGCTGCCTACCATCACCAATTGGGTTTAATTGCGATGCAGCGGGCTCCGCGCCTCGCGGGGCCCGCTGCCGGACGCCTGCTTGATTCATGCTTCTTTCAATACTGCAACGAATCTCAAGACAAAACCGTAGGAGAAGGCCGTGGATGCCTTTACTCAGCTTGCGTTGATGGCGAAGGCCAAACGCGTGTTCGAGTCGGCCGATACGTTCTTGAGTTTTCCGGCCACGCAACTGCTTAGTTACAAGCCGGAAGATCTGACGTTCGGTAGTGCCGCGACTCTGACCGGCGAGATGCTGAAGAACATGTCGGAGTTTGCGCGCGGCGTGAACAAGATTCCCCGCGGAGTGCTGGCTCCGGTCGAGGAGGAAGAAGGATCGTATCTCTGGGACGTCTATGGTGACGTACTGGAGACCGCCGAGGTTGCCGCAGGCAGCATCAGCGCAGACGATAAGGCCCGCTATGACCAAGCCATCGCATTTCTCTATGAGACATCGGATGACGGGATCCGGCGGGACAGCGCGGCCTTAACGACATACAAGCAATACCGGGACGCCTATTTCGAGACTGTCGAGGACTATAAGAGCCAGGAGAGTACAGCCAAGTCCTCGAGCGCTCCTGAGGTGCAAAAGAAATGGAAGACGACCGACGAACCGCGGCTGAGAACGGAAGTCGATCGCGCGAAAAACGAATGGGCAACAACCGGGCAGCAAACAAAGGTGGAGAAGGCGTTGCAGAGCGAGCAGGTGTTCGCTGCAAGAATGCCGCTGACCACATGGAATGATTGGAAATCCTCCTTCAACCCTGACATCGACATGCTGACCGACACGAGCCAGAATGACTTCGCACTTACCGGCTTCTCCCCCGTCGATGCGCTCGATCTGGAATGGTCGCGGTTCACCATGACGGCCGCCGAAATGAAGGAACTGGCAAAGAGCGCTCCCGCAGAACTGGTCAGAATCTTTGGATCAAGCGTTCCTGACGGGAGCATTGAGTCTGTCTCGTTCGAGTACCGTTCCGTATCTCTCTTGCGACCTTGGTTCAAGTCGGATCTGTTCAAATCCCGTTTCTGGCGGCTCTGGAATGGCGCTGAGCCATTGTCCAATGGCTCTCTGTCCGACGGCCGTTGCCCGGCATATGTGACCGCGCTCGTGTTCGCCCGAAACGTAAAGATTCAGACTCGACCGCAGGCCGGGCAGCCGGCACGCACGAATCCCCCGGTTCCGGCCAAGCTGTTCAATCCCTCCATCTTGCGAGTGGCGAGATTGCAGCCGCCACGCGTGGCGACGCCCGTTGCTCGCGTGACAGCGACACGCACCGTTGCGGCTCGAACTTCGACTCCGCAAGTCTCGCGCGTGACCAGTGCCAGCCTGAAGAACATGAGTTTCGTGGCGGTTCGCAAACCGACTGTGCGCCCCGTATTGAGTCCGGTTGCAGCGATGCGCGTGGCGACTCCGGCGGCGCGGCCACGAACAGAAACAAGACCAACAGAATCAAACCCGGAAGTGATGGTCCTTGCCTTTATCTGCAAGCTCCTGCCAAAATCTTGCCCCGATCCGGATCCGGCATTGACCTGGGAATGATTGCCTTTCCATTCCAAACACCTATTCAAACAAGTCCACTATACCTTCATTCACAGGAAGGATTGACTGAGCCATGAAGAATCTCGAGAAAGGTGATAAGGGAGCCGATGTCCGCACGCTTCAGAAAGCCCTGAATGAGCGCGGCTACCCTGTAGAAGTTGACGGCGATTTCGGCACGAAAACCTACAACGCTGTGCGGGCGTTTCAATCGCAGCACCTCGATCAAAACGGCAATCCGTTGACGATCGACGGAAAAGTCGGGCCGCTCACCTGGTGGAGCCTGACGCACACCGCATCGACGATTGTTCCTGAAGTGGCGATCGATTATCTGAAAATGCCGCCGTCATCCTTAGGCGGGAGTACCGAAGGCCGGGCCGCGCTTCAAGCGGCCATCAATGAAATGAAGGCCGGAGCCGGAGAAGTGGGCGGCAATAACCGCGGACCATGGGTGGCAAAATATCTCAATGGTCTGGCGCCGCAGGGAAACAGTTGGTGCGCGGCGTTTGTCAGCTGGTGCTTTTCACAGCGCAACGGCGAGCCGCCCTTCGACTATACGCTTGGCGCGCGCGATATGCTGCGGCAATTCGAGGAAAACGACTGGACTCACGAACCACAATCGGGTTACGAACCTCAGCCTGGGGACACGGTTGTTTGGTGGCGAGTGCGGGCGGATGGCTGGCAGGGTCACGTCGGATTAGTGCATCACCTCAAAGACGGCATGCTCTACACCATTGAAGGCAACAAAAGCAGCAAGGTGCAGGGTTTCTCGTACGTGTTCAGCCGAATGGAGAAGCTGCTCGGCTTCGGCCACGTCCCCTGATGCAGAATTCACAACGAACGGGTACTTCGTGAACATACGAGGCAAAGTAATCACCGAACCCAATCCATGACTCATATCAAACGGCCAGTTAATAACTAGCGGTAGTGGAACGGGTCAGCCAAATGGCTGACCCGTTCTGCATTTCAAGGGTATCCTGAAGTTGGATCAGTTGCCGTCCCAGCCGACGACGGAGTAAAATTTTCGCGCGGCGGCCGGGTTGCCGCCCAAGAGGAACTGATTCGTTTGCGATGTGCCTTCCAGCGTTTCGAGTGGATTGTCGGGCGTCGTACCGCTGAAAATGCGGTAGTGAGTATTGGAGTCCGCATCCCAACGCAGGATCAGATTGCCGCCGAAATAGTAAAGGGTGAGTCCCGTCGGCGTGGTGGGTTCCGTGACAAATGTCGGCGCATACAAGATCACATCGTCAACGTACCAGCCCTCGTAGTGATTCAAGGAATCGGAACCGAAGCGGAAACGCAATTGAACGCCCTGACCGGCGTAAGCAGAGAGATCGACAGATGCTTGTGTCCAAATGGCAACATTGCCGGAAACACAAGGCTGGCCGGGCATCGGACCCAGGGCCGGGAGACCACCCCCGCGCTCAAAGCGAAACGTCTGCGGATATCCGCCGACCGGAGTCAATTGTGTGAACGCGCCGCCATCAGCCGAAATCTCGACGATTCCGCCGTCATAGGCCGAATCCGGAAATGCACCGGAAAGTTCGCCTTCCACCTGATACGAGAACTGCAGACGAGCGTCATTCGCCAGATTCAAGATTGATGGCGAAAGTAGGCGCGCATCATTGAACATGTCGTATGTCCCGGCGCCCGCGCTGCCGCATTTGTAAGAGTGCGTTCCGCTCTGAGCGCGCTCCGTCGAGATATGCCACTGATCCACCCATTGACCTCCGGCCGCGGAATGAGTCCAATCCGGCGCCGAATCTTCGAAATCCTCCACGAGGATGCTCTGCATGGTCGCAATGATGAAGTCATTGGCAGACATGTCGGTGTCCAGCGGATCGTTCACGCTCGTGATGCGAATGCGGCAATTCGACGACGTCGCACCAGAAACGAGCCAGGCAAACGAACCATCATTGGGCGTTGAAGCTGATAGAATGTTCCACGGGCCGCCGACGCCGGCGCGGGACAACTCAATCATGACATTCGTGCCGAATTCGCCGCCGATCCAGAGGATTGTTGCTGTGCTGTCTCGGAACCAGATCTCGCTGCCATTGGGCGAACTTAACATGAGATCTTGAGGAACGGAGCCGGTGATGTCGGTAGTGTACATCACGCTCAGCCCATCCGTCAAGGTCGCGGAGCCGGGAGTGTACGCGTTCCAATAGCAGTACTCAAGCCCGATGGAATGATCCGCGTTCTGAATTCCGACCGTGGCATAGTCGTTGTCGTTTGTGCCCTGATTGGGCGATGGAGTAACGGTTTGATACTGTACAAGGATCTTCCCGTCACCGGTCGGTGAAGGATAGGTGACCGGATTGAATAAAATAATCTCAAATACCTCGTCCACATTCGACCAGAGACCGCGCGCACGCCACTCGACAATGTAACGATCCGTTTCGGTATCATGCCATGTGTACACACCGCCATTCGAAATGCCGGTGACGATCAGATCATCCCAGTACGCAGCGATCTGATCGGTGGGACCGATCGGCGAGCCAATGTGATAATTGCGGAAATCCCAGATAATCTGACTTCCAAAAGCCAGCCAGCCGTTAGAACAAATCGTGATCAAATTGAAGTCCTGTCCGTAAAACGTAAACGTGAACGGGAGT
This sequence comes from uncultured Alphaproteobacteria bacterium, assembly GCA_964370805.1. GTDB lineage: Bacteria > Electryoneota > RPQS01 > RPQS01 > RPQS01 > CAYJKM01. The sequence continues at coordinate 32,307 of CAYJKM010000004.1, forward strand.
GGGCGAACGGCAACTTCGTCTTCGTCCTCAAATCCATCCGTAAATCCTAACGAAGTGCCCTGACCGCCCAGCGCAGGAACAATTTCTTCCCACGCATATTGCGAGGCCGTCCCGCCGGGCTGCGTCTCTGTATTGTCGTAGGCGTAGTAACCGTACGCATCCGGCCCGGTTGGCGTGGTCGGTGAAGCAACTCCGATCACCTGCATGAAATTCGTACTGTCGCGGAAACCATCTGCATCGGTGACCACGAGCTGCAATGTGGCCGAATACCCACCGACGGTCAGAACATTTGCGGACACATTGAAGGGATCGCCGCCGTTACTGCCGTTCGCGCCGCCGCTCACGGTTCCAAACGCTCCCATGGAGTCATTAATCGTGACATGGCTGTCCAATGAACGGAGAATGCCGGATGAGTTTGTCAACGCGCGTGACCCGCTGTTTTGAATGGTGACGGTGAAGTCACCGGTGTCGCCGGGATCTAATCGGGTATCCGCGTCGTTGAAACTACTGCTGACGAAAGCGACGTCACCGGCAACAGGAGTCAAGTCCACGCGGATAACCTGCGTCCCTGCGGAGGAAGTCGCACTGAGGTAGAACGGGATCGGCTCGTTATTGAACACCGCTCCCACGTGAATGCGGAAAGGCGCATTCGGCGCAGCATTGCCGCCCACCGGAATGTCAGCGTAGGTTTGTGTCCCACTGACGACGGTGATCCCGGCATGTGGCGTGCTCAGAGTCCCTGAAATTCCCGTGGCGGTTTGAAACGTACCGGCGTTTTGCAGCCGCAATGTCAGGTCAATGGTTTCACCGGGATTCAGGACGGCATTTCCGTCTCCGACTGTCCCCCCCGTATTGTCATCATCCACAATGTTGCTGTAGAACGCCAGCGACACGGAAGCATTCACGATCTGAATCGAGTCAAGATAAGAGTTCAATCGTTCGTGCGTAACCGTTACATGCAGGTATCCGGTCGTCGGCAAGTTCACCGGCAGATTGATGCTCCCGTCCGCAGCCGTGTATCCTCGGGCAAAAGTATCTCCGCTCTTGTACAAGCCAACCAACGCGCCTTCGACGGGAGAACCGGCTTGCGTAACACTAACCGTGACGTTGTCGGTCAGGCGGTTAACACTCCCCGGTCGCGTCACGATCGGCGAATGTGGAACGTGCAGCCAGATCGGCACCGCCGGATCGCCTTGCAGATTCGCCTAATAGCTGAAACTCTCAACCTGACCCATTCGGCCGTACGCCGCGTAATTCTTGTACAGCTGCAGTTCGCCTTCAATCAAAACAAGTCCCTGTTCCCGAATTCCCAATACGTACAATCCATACATCGCGCCGGCATCAATGATGTTGTTGTACAGTACCCAGGTGCCCGTGCCCCACATGCCGACGCAGCCGATCGCTCCGCGCGGAGTAGCTACCGTGCCGATCCGCACCCAATCCTCGGACAAGGCGGAGCCGCCGTCAAACGTCCCCGTGCCGCACGACATCGCAATCACAAACGGCTGCTTGCGGCCGTTTGCAACTCCGGAAAGATCGCTGGAAAACATCTCGATATTTGACGACATCCGGTGGTTGAATACGCACACGCCCTCATTAATCCGGGTGTTCAATAGCGCGACATCCGTATACGCGGGGAAGACGTCCAGATTGACAGTGGACATCCCGTGCTGAAGCATGATTTGCCGCACGTACTCCTTCATGGACGGATTGGAAGGAATGTACTGCGTGTGCGCCACGCACCAAGCTCGCGTGAACCATGTTGTATCGGCAAGATAAGGGTCGGATTCGTATTGAATCGTCTTGGCAACGAGATTGCCCAATTGAGATAACGAAGCAGCGGGGAGCCGGCCGACACCTATGTCCGGAACGGGGTCGGGAGTGCCGCCGCCCATCGTGCCGTAGTAATTGTCAAGCTGTGTGGATTCGGTCGCCGTGTTGTAGGGCGCACTGGAATTCGGATCGCCGACGATGGTAACGAATTCAAGCTGACCGTTGCTCTGGGTGTACTGGGTGCTGATGTAATTGCGAATTTGCGCCGGGGTCGTGCCGGTCTGCGTCGTCGTGGCGTAGTACGCGTCGACACCCTTGCGCCGCCGCCAGGTGATCAGCTTCTGCAGTTCGGTGATGAGGGTTTGATTGTCGCCGCAAATATAGAGCTGCTTTCCCGGCACGACCGGCAGCGCGTCCAGCGGACTGCCAGGGAAATTCACAAACTGGCTGTACATGGCCTTGAAGCCGGGCGTGATAGACTCGGGAGTGAATGAGATTTCGTTTTCGCCGACCCCTTCTTCGTTCTCAAGCGACACGTCGATGCGATCATAGATACGCATTTCCTGAGTGATCGGATTGACTTGCACTGGGTAGATGATGAGCACGGCGAACCGCACGTCCCTCAAGGTTGCCGGTCCTACGATTTCCGCAATCTGCGGCGGGTACCATTCATCACTTGAATAAATGTCGGCATCAAGACTCACCGCGCCGTCCAACGGCATGCTGTCGTCTCCCGCCGGCGCCTGAACGGGAGCAGGAGGATGGTTCAATGGCAGAGTTGTAAACGATTGATCCGTAACTGTGAGCCCGACGTTTCCTGAATTGGAAACCATGACTAGCCGCGTGACTCTCGGCACATCCGGGACTCCCGGCTCGAACATCGAACCCTCGGCCTCGATCATGGCGCGTGAATACTCTGTGCCGCTCAACATCGTGTCTTGTAGGATAACGGGCGGGTCGGAGAAACGCAAGCTGACATCAGCGGGATCGGCATTCAACACTGCTATTGACACAGCTGGGCTTGCCGGCTGGTAGGTTAGCTCGTGGATGTTCGGAGGGAGGTTGGCTTCTAAGAGCGGTGTGGAAGCGAGACCGGCGAGCGTCATGCCGGCGAGAAGGAGAGCGGGAGCCATACGTAACATTAGCCTAAAAATCCGATTCATTATCATCATGCTCCAGGTCAATGCTGATGAGGAGTTGAGGACATTGCAGCCCAAATATAGGACAATTAACCTCTGAATACAATAAAATCCCTGATGTGGCCTCACGTGAGAGAAACTGACTCTGAATCCTGAAGATTCGCCCTGTTAAGCTATTATAAGATATTATTTTTCTGTAGTGTTAGAATGTCGAATCAACTCTGCGGCTCGCGTTAAAGATTCACACCAGACGCGCTACGCCAGGCCGCCCGGGAGGTTTTCTGAGATCCCGCGTATCCTTCGGCGCTCTTGAGCGTCTATGAGTATGAACGCATCCGAAAATCCTCGAGGGACCCGTCTGGACGCGCGCCAGATTGCCGACTACTGCGAACGTTACTACGGCGCGATCTTTCGTTACGTCGCGTACCGGGTAAATCATCGAACAGATGCCGAGGATCTTGCGTCGGAGGTTTTCGTGCGCGCCCTCGAGTCACAAACTCCAGTGCAGGTCTCTGCGCTTGGCTTTCTCTATCGCATCGCCGAAAACCTCATCATTGATTATTATCGCCGTTCGGCCAATCGCAAAAAGGTCTTCGAAGACGGCACTGCCGAAGAACTCCTCCTGATTGCCGATCCCGGCCCCGGTGATCTCACCGGCCGAATCGATCTTGCAAACAGCCTCAAGTCATTATCCGGCGAACAATATCTGGTGGTCGTCATGCGCTTCTTAGAGGGCTATTCGATTCAGGATGTGGCTGCTGCGCTGGGCAAAACGCCGGGAGCCGTCAAGGCTCTGCAGTTCCGTGCTTTGGTGAATCTGCGCAATGCGCTCGGAGTCAGATTGCATGAAACGACATAGCTCAAGATTAGCAGACCTGCTCCAATCAGCGCTCGAAGGTCGTACTCCCACAGATCTTACGGAACAGGAGCGCAAGGATGTCGCGCCGCTGATTAACGTGGCTGAGCAGCTTCGCGAGTTGCCGTGCCTTGAACCGGATCCGTCCGCCATTGTCCGTTGTCTTGCCCGCCTTGAGCGTGAAGAAGCGCCGGCTTCAAGACGGGTCGTTCGGCATGCTCGTCGGAGTCTCGTTTTGGCCTATGCTGCTTCGTTTGTCGTTATGATGTTGATCGTCGGCGGGGTTGCGGTAGCGACGGCGCATTCAAGTCTGCCCGGGGAGCTTCTTTATCCGGTCAAACGCGCCAGCGAAGACGTGCGCCTCTTCTTCACGACAAATTCCGCAGGGCGCGTTGAGTGGTGCGCTTGTTTGTCCCAGCGGCGACTCGACGAATTTGTTGCCATCGCCAAGTCAGGCACAATTCGCGGCAAGACTCTGCTGGCCATGCAAAAGGCCAATCACTGCGCGCAAGTGGCGGCAGAACGCGCATCGGATCCCAAACGTGACATGCTGATCGCGCAAGTAGGGCAACTGTGTCAGGCTCAGGGGGTCGTGCTGCAAGACATGAAAGGCTGGATCCCTGTGAAGGATACGGCCTTGGTGAATGCCGCCATCGCCGCGTGTGCACGACAATGTAAGGCCTGCTGCATCTGTCCCTCCGGCACGGAATGTGAATATGATCGATAATTCGCAAATCCCGCATTACAGAAACGACTGATAACAACAAAAGGAGAACACATGAAGAGCATCCGTCCACGCACTCTGCTCGCCTTGTCCGCACTGTTGCTCACTGCCGTGATCGTCATGAGTCCGGTCTTCGCCGGAGGCGGCGCCAGCTGCGGCAGCAAGGCCACATCATCCAATTCCGCGTTCTGCCCGCCCGGCTGCTGCATTTGCCCGGAAGACGAGTGCGGCGACGTCTGCAGCGGAGCGGCGTGCTCGTGGGATCAGTCCCATTGGAAAGGGTTGAAATACAGTTCGGACGGTCAATTGAAAAAGAGCCTCACCGAGAAGCAGGCCCGCAGCGTTGCCCTCCAGTACTGCAAGAAAGTCGCCGCAGCGAAGGGCCGAGTCGTCAACGTGACCGAGAACCCCGATTGCTACAATATCACGGTCGAGCAGCGCGACACAAAGCATGTACAGAAGTTCGACATCTCCAAGCACACTGCCTGGATTCGCGTGCTTGACGCGTAATCTCTGAAGCGGTTTCGCACTTTCTTCGAAATGCGACCGGGTCAGCCGTTAAGGCTGACCCGGTCTCTCGTGTTGCTTCTCTAATTCCGGCGAGTTAACTCACCAAACTTCCTTCCTTGCTGTACACGTTGCCGACGAGCTTTGCGCTTGGCTCCAATGTGACGTCGCCCTCATCCTTCCACTTGGAAGGGCAGGCCTTGACGGGATGCTTGGACACATGCAGATATGCTTTGAACTTCCGCATGAGCTCGTCAATGTTGCGTCCCACGTTGAAGTAGTTGACATCCTGCGACAGCAGTTTCCCATCCGGATTGATGATAAACGTGCCGCGCAGCGCCAGTCCGGATTCTTCATCGTAGACTCCGAACAGCTCCGAGAGTTCATGCGTCGCGTCCGAACCCATTGGATACTTCACCATGCGCAGTCCGTTTTCGTGGCGTTGCCACGCCAGATGCACGTATTCCGTGTCAGTGCTGACAGTGATCAGCTCCGCGCCGAGACGGTTAAATCGTTCATGCTGCTCTGCCAGAGCAGCAAATTCCGTCGCTCAAACAAACGTGAAATCGGCCGGATAGAAAAAGAGAATCGTCCAATGCTTGGCCGCCTTCGCCGCGGCCAGAGAAAACTCGCCGAATTCGCTTTTGACCGGATCGTACGTCTTGAGAGTGAAGTCGGGAACTTCATGGCCGACTCTCAATACGTCGTAGCCTTCTTCGCATTCGCAAGCCATCTATGTGCTCCTTTCAGAGGAACGTTGAATCGAATATTCTTTTGGATAAAGAGGTTTGCTTAGGTAATATACTAAGAGCGGTTTCGAATCGCAAGTATGCATTTTTAATACGATAGTCTGCGTCCGATTTGCAATTCAAATGATAACAAGAAAGGTCAGCTCTCAAAGCTGACCTTTTCCATGTTACGGTAGAGTACGATGATTAAGTTCCGCTCGTTTCGCGTTCAGGTTCGGGCGCAGGACGATAGGTGCGAAGGCGCAGCTTCTTGAATTTGCCCAGCCAAGATTCCATCTCAACGTAAAACGACGGAACGACAAGCAGACTCAACGCGGTGGAGACAATCAAGCCGCCGATCACCGCAATCGCCATCGGTGAACGAATCTCCGAACCCGCGCCAAGTCCCAGTGCCGGCGGAATGGCCGCCATGAACGTCGCCATGCTGGTCATGAGGATTGGCCGCAACCGGATCGGACCGGCACGCAGCATGGCATCGCGCGCGTTCAAGCCTGTGCTGCGGCCTTGATTCGCGTAGTCCACAAGGATGATCGAGTTCTTCTTTACGATTCCTAAGAGTAGCAAAAGACCAATCATGCTGAAGATATTCAGCGACTTTCCGGCCAGCCACAGCGCGGCAGCCGCGCCGACTACGCTCAACGGGAGAATCGTGAGGATCGTAAGCGGATGTGAAAGTGAATTGAACTGAGAGGCTAGCACCATGTAGGCGAAGATGATGCCGAGCACGAGCGCGAAGATCAAACTCTGCATGGACTCTTGAAACGCAACGCTGGCGCCGCCCAACACGATGCGATAACCGGTCGGAAGTCCGGTGGTCAGGCTCTGCACATACTCAATCGCTTCGTCCTGCGAGTGCCCCGGCGCCACGTTGGCGAAGAAGGAGATCGCGCGCTCCCGTTCGCGGCGCGAGATCGACTGCAAGGCGGGCAGTTCTTCATAGGTAATCAAAGCCGAAAGCGGAATCAACTCCCCGTCACGATTTCGCACACGCAGACGTTCCACGTCCTCGGGCCGTGTGCGCTGTTCGGCCAGCAGCCGGACCCGCACGTCCACTCGCCGCCCGCCGGAGTTGTACTTTCCCGCACGCACACCGCCCACCAGTGCGTTAATTGCAGTTGCCACGTCTTCCACCGAAACTCCCAGGTCGGCGGCGCGGGCGCGATCCGGAATCACTCGCAGTTCAGGGACACCGATCCGGTAGTCAGTGTCCGTGTCCACGACCATACCGCTCTGCTGCAGCTCAACCATGAGTCCTTCGCTGAGTTCCTCCAGATGCTTCCAATCCGGTCCGCGCAAGGAGAATTCGACCGGGAAACCGCGTTGCGCCGTGAAGCCTTGTTGGGAGAGGTCTTGCACCACGGCACGTACTCCGGGAATCGAGTTCAACATCCCCCGCAGCCGGCCGGCAAATTCCGCTTGAGTATCCTCACGTTCGCGCGGCGGACAAAGCGTCACAAACACAATGCCGCCGCTGAGGCTGCCGCCGCCAAAGCCGCCCACAATCGCCAGCGAGCGGCGGACTTCCCGCTGATTATTGATCACGGCCTCCACCTTCTTGAAGAGATTGTCAAGCTCGCCGAGGTCGGAACTCACGGCCGTTTGAATCCGAACCATAAGTCGGCTCTGATCTTGTGACGGAACGAATTCTCCCGGCAACGCTTTGAAAATGACGATCGCCAGCAGGAACAAGAAGAGGGCGCCGGCCAACACCGTGCCGGGGCGTTTAATCACTCGCCCAAGATTGCGTGAGTAATTCGTGCTCAGGCGGTGAAACATCGTGTCCACCGCGCGCCCGATCCGGCTGCGATACTGCCGCGAAACATCAAGAATTTGTGCGCAGCGCGCCGGTGCCAGCGTGACCGCCTCGACATAGGACAAGAGCACCGCCACGCACAGCGTCACTCCGAACTGTAGGAAGAACTTCCCGATGATCCCCTGCATGAAGACCACCGGAATGAAAATTGCCACGACGGCAAGCGTTGCCGACATGGCAGAGAACGTGATTTCCCGCGTTCCCTCCAGCGCGGCCGTTACCTTGTCCTTCCCCATTTCGGCATGGCGCACAATGTTTTCGAGCACCATGATCGCGTCGTCCACGACAATTCCCACAGCCAGCGCCAGGCCCAGCAGCGTAAACGTATTCAGCGTAAAGCCGAGAAAGTAAATCACCGCAATCGTGCCGAAGAGCGACATCGGAATCGCAAAGAGCACATTCAGCGTGGTTGAAAAGGACCCGAGAAACAGCCAACAGATCAGTCCGGTCAGGATAATCGAGAGAATCAACTCCAATTCGATCTCGTGCACCGATTCCTCGATGAATACGGTCGAATCGAAATTGATGCCCAGCTCCATGCCTTCCGGCAAAGTCTTGCGGATCTTGTCCATCTCTTCGCGCACGGCTTGCGCGACCGCAACCGCGTTAGCGCCGCGCTGCTTGCGAATGCCCATGCCCTGCGCCGGCTGGCCGTTCACGCGCGACAGGCGGCGAATGTCCTCGAATCCGTCTTCGACAATGGCCACATCTTCCAGATAAACCGGGCCGGCCGCCGTCTCGCGAACGACAATGTGGCGCAGCGTTTCCAGATCCAACGCCTCACCCATCACGCGCACACTTACTTCGCGACCCGTGCTTTCGAGTCGCCCGGCCGGCTGCTCGATGTGCTCGGTGCGCAGCGCATCGGTTACATCCGTAACGGTCAGACCCATTTCATCGAGCCGCGACACGTCCATCCAAATCCGGATATTGCGTTCAATCGAGCCCCCGACCGTGATCTCACCAACGCCGGGAACGGTTTGCAGTCGTTCTTTGACCTGATAGCGCGCAATGTCGCTCAGCAGCTGCTGCGAATAGGGCCCGGAAAGGCCGACCCACATGATCGGATTGTCTTCGGGATTGGATTTCGAAATGGTCGGCGCGTCAATGTCCCGGGGCAGCCGCCGCATGGCCGCCGAGACTTTCGATTGCACGTTCTGCATGGCCACGTCAACGTCGCGTGCGAGATCCAGTTCAACCGTGATCGAAGCGCTCCCCTGCCGTGAGACTGACGTGAGACTCTTGATGCCTTCCACCTGTGAGAGCGCTTCCTCAAGCACTTCCACCACGTCATTCTCGACGACTTCCGGCGCGGCGCCTTCCCATGCTACGGAGACATTGATGGTTGGGAAGTCAACATCCGGAAATTGGCTGATGCCGATGCGCGAGACTGCCACCAATCCGAAGACAATGGTGGCAGCCATGATCATCCAGGCAAAGACCGGACGGCGGACGCAGACTTCCGTGATGTTCATCCGCGTGCTCTCCCGCTCAAGCTGTCGCCGCCGGGCTGTGGTTTCACAATCCGCACGGTGGCGCCGTTGCGCAACGCTTCCGCTCCGCGAATCACAATCGTTTCACCGTCTTCCAGTCCGGATTTTACTTCCACAAGACCGTCCGCCGTTCGAGCGCCAAGCGTCAGGGTGCGCTCTTCGGCCGTGCTGTCAGGGCGAATCACAAAACCCACGAAGCCGCGCTCGGTAGGGCGAATCGCCGTCTGCGGGATGACCGGCAGATCGGCGCTTTCGCCGAGCTCAACGGTCACCTCGGCAAATGAACCCGGACGCAGCGACGCACGATTCTCATCCGGCACTTCGGCGGTAACGGCGACCATTCGCGTCGTTTCGTCCGCCGACTCGGCGACCGCCGTGATGCGCGCCCGAAACTGCTGCTCTATCCCGCGCACGACGAAAAACACATCCATGCCTTTGCGAACTCGCATCGCATCGAGCTCGGGAATCGAAAACTTAAGCAGCAACGGATCGCGTCGCACCAGCGTGGCAATCACGGTTCCCGGCTGCACATATTGCCCGGTCTGCACGTCGCGGGTTTGAATCACGCCGGAGAGCGGCGCCGCCGCGCGCGCATACTCGAGATTCAGTTGTGCCGTTCGCAGTGACGTTTCCGCTTGCGCGAGATTGGCTTTCGCCGCCGAAACACGGGTGCGCCAGGCGTCGATATCCTCTCGCTTGACGAGATCGGGGTTGCGCTGATTCAACTCTTCGCGCCGCGTCAATCCGGCCTGCGCTTCCTCTGTTTCTGCTCGAGACTTTTCAAGCTGCGCCTGTGCCGATTGTACGTCCAGTTCATATCGTTCCGGGTCAATCTCCACCAGCGGCTGCCCCGCCGAGACCACCTTCCCTTCCTGAAACAGGAGCCGTTCGATGACGCCCGGCACGCGCGCGGTCACTTGCACAATCTCGAATGCCTGAATCGAACCGACCGCCGAAATGGAGAATTGCACGTGTTTGGATGCCACTTCCGAAACTTCGACGGGAAACTTGAGGGCGGGGCGACGGCCTTGTGCCGCGGCGCCTTCCTTTTTTGAGCAACCGCCCGTAACGCCAATCAGCAATGCAGTGGCGGCAATTGTGATGATGACGAATCGCAGAGAGTTATATGAATTCATAAGCAGATGTTATTCGGATTCGGTAAAGATCGCTTGCGGCCCGAGGCCCTGAGCACGGACCCGTTCGAGCAGCGCCTGTTGCAGCCCAAACCTCCGCCGGGCGAATTCAGCGCGCGCTTCAAATTCAGAGACATTGGCGTCGGCTTGTTCGAGGGCCGTCGCTAACCCGAGTCGAAAGCGCTCGCGGACTTCGTCGGCATTTTGCTCGGCCACACGGACGCGAACTTCCGCCTGACTGAGCGCGGCCTGCGCCGATTGGAGATTGGATTGTGCGGTTTGGCGATCTAGTCTGACTTGCCGCCGCACGGCCTGCGCCAGCGCGCGAAATTCACTGTGCTGGGCGGCGCGCAGTCCGGTATTCGCAATCAGCCCGGGATCAAATAAGTCCCACGTGAACGTCGCGCCGAACTGCCAGTCATTGGCGCTCGTGATACCCCAGTCATCCGGAGCATAGTACGTCATGCGCAGACCCAGATCCGGAAACCAGTCCAGCCACGGTTCACGCGCCCGGGCACGCGCCGCATCCGCGCGAAGCTGCGCGGAACGAAAATCCGGCCGAAGCGAGACGTCCACGTTCTCGTCGCGCGTGGTGTCAATCGCCGCGGTCGCTGCCGGTTCTTCAAGCGGCTCGTCAACATCGCGGCCCATCAGGTAACCAAGCAAGAGGCGCGCGTTCGTCAACGCGTTGTCGGCCTGAGTGCGCACCAATTCGGCCGACGCCAATTCCAGTTCGAGGCGCGTCAACTCATTGCGGTTGGCCAGGCCCGCTTCGACTTTGTCGCGAGTATCCGTGACGAACTGCTGCGCAACTGACTGACGATGCCGTGCCGCTTCCGCCTGGCGCTCCCCGGAAAGCACTTCAAAAAAAGCGGCGGCAACCTCAAACGCCAGCGAGCGATGGGCTTCAACTGAGTCGTAGCGTTCCGCTTGAAGATCTTTCAGTGCGCCTTGCACGCGCGGAATATTGGCGAAGTCGAACAGTTCCAGATCGAGCGTCAGGTCCGCGTTGCGGGAGTCCTTCGGTACAACCACTTCGCGTTCGCCATCGACCGTGCGTACAATCTCCTTGTCGACCATCGTATATGCATAGGTCGCGGTCGCCGAGGGCAGCAACGCGGCCAGTGCGCCGCGCTTGAGGGCGCGCGCTTGTGCCACTCGTGCCGCCGCAATGCGAACCGTCTCATTATTCTCCGCCGCGCCGCGCAAAGCTTCGCTCAGTGTCAGCGCTTCCGAGACTCTGCAAGAGGCTAAGCTTAGAGCAAACAAAAACAGCCATCGAGACCGGAGGAGTTGCATGCGTGAGAGGCTTGTCAGATCGAGCCTGTGGTTGTCAGATTAATCGACGGGCGCGGCAGGGATTCAAACATGAGAAGCTCGGGGGAAGAGGGCTACTTGCTTGCCCCGAATCCGCATAAGTTAAGCATTTTTAGTAATAAGTCCACGATTCTGGTGGTCAGAGTCATATCTGTACCGGCGACGTGCGCACGCAAGAATCATAAATTAATAGAAATAATGCGGTTAATACATGGATCACGCCTGATTCTGGAGGGTCAAGATTTCTGTTCCAGACCATCGTGCATTATCTTCGTTTTCCAACTCCTCTTCATACGCCTTGACTTTCTAAAGGTTGCATCGGATATTACCGGCATACTTGAACTGAAGGAGATGGATCTGTGGCACGATGGTTACAGTTGTTCACGATGCTATGGCTCGCCGCGAGCGCAAATAATGTCGACGCCTTTGAAGCCCGCGAGGCGATGACGGCGGATTTGTGCACGTTTCTTAGGAATGAGTACGGCTCGGTAGAAGCCAGCCCGATCCCTACCGGGATTCTCTATGATCTCGTACTTCCGCTCGCAAACCTGGCGGAAATCAACGAGACTGATGAGCTCTCTTTGAATCGCTGGATTCAAGCCGCGCATGAATTGAAGCGTGCGTCATTTGATGGATCTGGTTTGCCGAGCCATGATCAATTTCGTCTGATCGGTCAATCAGCGGCGCGCGAGCATGAGCACCCCCTCGGGATTCTTTTCTACCAATACAATCGCATTCGGCCCGAGATGCAGCGCGATAATGCGCTTTTGTTTGACGGCCAGAGTATTACCGGTATTCGCGCAGATGCCCTTGAGCAACAGGAGCTCTTCGCCATTGCCTCCCTGCATAACTATACATATCGAGGTGCAGAAGCGCGTTTCCGGGTTGATCTCGAATCACTCTACTTTTCCAACGACCCGCGTGCCGTGCAAAGCCTGGAGTTAGATTTCGACGACGGAAACGGGTTTCAGACTGTTCGTTCTCAGGAAGACGTTCTGGTCAGCTACGCAGAAACGGGACACAGGACAATTCGAGCGAGATTGACTCTCGCGGACGGAACGGTGCGCGAATCCGCCGGCCGCTTTGAAGTGCGGTCGCTGCGGACTCCGGCTCCGGCCGCCACGTGGTCTCTACAGGCAACGACCCCCTACAACGGAGCGTACAGCACGGGAGAAGCGTATCTCTATCTTGCCCCTTGGCACACAACGCTCACCCGGCCGGTGATTGTGATCGAAGGCTTTGACATCGACAATAGCCTGAACTGGGATGAAC
>CAYJKM010000005.1:0-23652 GCA_964370805.1 uncultured Alphaproteobacteria bacterium
AATTCATCACGTCACCACGCCAGTTTTTGAGATCGAATACAACCGCATTGCGGACGCCTGGTACGCGCACAACGATTCCAGCGCCTCCTTTGGTGTGAACCAACTGATGTGCCACCGCCCGAGCCTCGCGCAGGATACGGCCACCGGATACCTGTACTGTTCATACATGCTCTACGATACGGTGCAGATCAACGAGTGCTCGCATCCGCTGGCGGATGCGTTTGTCTCCGTTTCGACGGATGGCGGCCGGAACTGGTCCGTCGGTACAAACGTCACCAACACCGTCGGCGTGGAAGGCAACGACCGTTCCGAGCGTGACATCAATCTGGCGCTGGCCGTTACCGACGGCAATGTCCACATGCAGTATCTGGTGGATCACAGCGCCGGATCCAGTGTTGCCTCAAGCGGTCCGGAGTGCCTGGCGACTCTCAATGAGATGGTTTATCAGCGGATTCCGGTGGAAGACATTGCTACCACTCCGCTCCAATCGCAGTTCCCGCTGCGGGCGGATTCGACCGGATTCCCCGGCGAAACAGGTGTGGGTGAAGTTCCTCCGGCCGTTCCGGGACTCTTCGCACTCTATCAGAACTATCCGAATCCGTTCAATCCGACCACGAAGATTCAGTTTGACTTGAGCCAAAATGTATCCGTGTCGCTCCGGGTGTATGACGTGACGGGACGCGAGGTAGTTGAATTACTGAACTCCGCACCGCTGAACGCCGGCACGCATGTGATCGAATTCAATGCGTCAGGGCTGACGTCAGGAGTTTACTTCTATCGTCTCGAAAGCGCAGATGTTCAGGCCACGCGCAAGATGATGCTGATTCGATAGCGTTTCAACGACAAATACGACAGTCAGAGGCGGCCTCACCAGGCCGCCTCTTTTGCGTTTGGAATTGCCGCGGCAGATGTGTAAATTGTAGCTGCAGTCTGTTGCGTTAATCTGATTATTTTGATCCATTTCCATGAGTCTCGTACCTCCTTATATCAAGTCCCTCGTGGCTTATCAGCCGGGACGGTCGGCCGATGAAATCCGGCGCGAGTTTGGCGTATCGCGAGTCGTCAAACTTGCCTCAAACGAAAACCCGCTGGGGCCGTCCCCCAAGGCCATCGAGCGGGTGAAGACCGTTCTGGACGATGTGAATCTCTATCCCGATGGCGGCCTAAAGCTGCGCAAGCTTTTGGCCGAGCGCTTCAAGGTCAAGCTGGCGAATGTGGTGGTTGGCTCGGGATCGGAAGCGATCATGTCCAACATCATTCGCGCGTTCTTGTGCGATGATGAAGAAGTCCTCACGGCGGAAGGCACGTTCATCGGCTTTTACGTGCTGGCCCGCTCGCGCGGCGTGACGCTGCGCATGGTGCCGCTCAAAGACTATCGTTTCGATCTCGCTGCGCTCGCGGATGCCATCAACGAGAAAACGAAGATCATCTATTTGGCGAATCCCAACAACCCGACGGGAACAACGTTCACCCGCGCGGAATTCGAGCGATTCATGCAGCGCGTGCCGGCGCGCGTGCTGGTGATTCTCGATGAAGCGTATTTCGAATACGCCGCCGATAATCCCGATTATCCGGACTCCATGCTCTACCGGCTGGACAATGTGATCACGCTGCGCACGTTTTCGAAATGCTATGGTCTTGCGGGGATGCGAATCGGTTATGGGTTTGCGCACGAAGAATTGTGCGACAACGTGCGCAAGGTGAAGCTGCCATTCGAGCCGTCCGTCGTTGCCGAAGCGGCAGGCTTGGGGGCGCTCGACGACCGCGACTTTCTGGCGGCGACACTGGACGTCAACCGGCGCGGAAAAACTTTTCTGGGACATGCGCTGCGCGACGTCGGGCTGTCGATTGTGCCGACCGATGCCAACTTCTTCATGGCGGCGTTCGCTACGGAGCGTGAAGCGCTTGAGTTGAATGATAGATTGCTGCGGCAAGGTGTGATCGTGCGGCCGCTGCGAGCGTTCGGCTTGCCGCATTGCCTGAGAATCACGATCGGCACACAGGAACAGAATGAAATTCTGCTTGATGCCCTGAAGCAATCGCTGCCGGTCCTGCACGCGTAAGGCTGAAACCGCCCTTCTACTTCAAGCTCCTGCCGCAAGGCGGGAGCTTTTTGTTACCGGTACACTATTCCTCTCGGCGATGAAATACCATACATTCCAGAAACGAGAGCGAAGTGACCGGAAGTCTCTCGATGTTCTGCTTGATAGGACTGAGTTGGTCAATGTGAACATGTTGACAACTGTTTAACAGCAAGTTAATCAAATAATTACACCTGACATTCCGGGATGGAGGATTAAGCGCCCCCGGCAAACGAATGTGAAATCAATTCACAAAGGGTCAGATTTGAGCTGAATTCAGCGCCCTCAAACGAAGCCATGTCAGATGTTGAGAGAGCGTTTGAAATGTTGACTAAAGTGAGAAAAAAGAGTATCTTACTTCACCTTGCGGAGAAGTTGCCATAACAATTTTTCTGCGTTGCTCATTTTGTAACTGTTTTCATTACAAATACTAAGCCGACCGGTAGCAGTCGCTTGAGAATCGCAGTGCATCATGCTGTCATAGTGTGATTTGTATTGTGTTCGGAGTGCGCGCTGCTGACTCGCACCGGTCAAGCAGGAGAGCGGCGATGAAGCTGAAGATGATTTTGGTGGTGATGAGTGTACTGTGTCTGACGGCGCTTGCCAACGCACAGGGTGGTTCGATCATTTGGTACTGGTACGACGATGGTGACGGACCGGCCGAGTTGCCGCTCACGGACGCCTGTCCCGGCGGTACGCCGATTCCCGATGGCGCTACCATTCAGATTTTCTGGGACAACGATGGCAACGGTCCGGACGACGATGATCCGCAGCCCACGCTCTGCGATGCGCCTCCTTTGTGCGAAGGCGGTCCGGTCGGAACCGTCAACCGCAATCAGTTTGCGATGAACGGTGAGGTTGCTGGTGTCGGCCCCGGCTACTTTGCGATGGAGTCGGGGTTTGCCTCAAATGGTGGGCTCCCCCCGAATCCGCAGCGTTACTACCTGCGACTTTGCATCGGCGGCATGCGTTGGGAATCCAGTGTCTGCACGCTCGCTGTCGGCCCGCGTGAGTATGGCCCCAGTTCATATACAACACCGCCACAGTATCACTACACGTGGTCGTGCACGAACACGCCCTGCGCCGGATGTCAGGCACCTTCTCCGCCGCAGAACGCGACGGCTTCGATTGATCGGTGTGACGGGATCGAATTGACTTGGACATATCCACATCAAACCGAAGATGATGTGGAACACTACTTAGTTTACCGTGCCGGAACCCTGATCGCTGTATTGGATTCGACGATTCACACGTATCTGGACACGGGCGCACCAATTGGTCAGAACATCACCTACCAGCTCGCGGCAGTCCGATTCTGCGGCCAAGACTCGGCCGTCTCGCCGCAGGTTCCGGCTAATGGCATCCGTCCCTTCCCTCCGCCTCAGCCGACGACAATGACGGCCAGCGACGGCACGTGCAACAACGTTACGATCAACTGGAATTATTCGTCGAATCAAGGACTCGATTACTGGGCGATTTTCCGGGCGGGTGCACTGGTGGACACGGTGATTAATGATCTGACTCCCGGCCCACGTACCTATGTGCACGTCGGCGCGCCGGGTGGAGTCGCTCAATACTGTGTCTATGGCGTCTCCAACGCCTGCAGCTTAGGTGCGCCGCTGTGTGACAACGGTGAAGCTCTGCAGCCGCCACCGCAAGTGCAGAACGTCCTGGCGTCAGACGGGCTATGTAACGTCACTCAGATCACGTGGACGGACGTGGCCGGCGAGACGGGCTATTCGGTTACGCGTGCCAACTCCGATGGCAGCAGCCCGATTGTCATTGCTTCCAATCTGGTTCCGGGTACGGTACAGTTCAACTACACCACGGGTGCGTGTAATACCGTCTATCGCTTCTGGGTCACGGCCAACAACACGTGCGGTGGAGTGGCGTCGGTGTTTGACACTGGCTTCATGATTTGCACACCCACGGTACCGCTCAGCTTCCAGGCCGCGGACGGAGTGAACTGTGACATGGTGGCATTGACATGGGCCAATGCCAGCAACGAGACATACTACAAGATCATGCGCGGGATCGGTTCGCCGACGGATTCAATCGGCGCCGCCGCTGAAAACGCCACCTCGTACAACGACTCTACGGCAGTCCCGGGAACGGTGTACACCTATGCCGTTGCGGCTGGCAACGCCTGCGGAACGAGTGCCAATAGTACGTCCAATACGGGTTCTCGCCGGGCTCCGCCGCCGCAAGTGACGGGTGTATCGGCCACCGATGACAACTGCAATAACGTCACGATCACCTGGACGAACGTCACAGGTGAAGACAGCTTTCAGGTGCGGCGCGATGCGGTGCGCATCGGTGTCACGGCCGTGAATGTGACCAACTTTGTTGATGACTTGGCGACGCCGGGCGTAACGTATGCGTACACGGTGATTGCCTACAACGCGTGTGGCGGGATCGAGTCCGCTCCCGACAACGGCACGCGTCCGCCGGGACTGGGTGCGCCTACCAACGTTGTGGCCTCGGATACTTACTGTGACAGCATCGTCGTCACCTGGGATAACATGGCCGGTGAAGACAGTTTCCGGGTGTTCCGTAATGCGGCGCAGATCGGAAGGACGCTGCAAGATGTAACCACTTTTACGGATCTCACTTCCGGGGCGGGGACGTTCTTCTATACGGTCGCTGCCTATAACGTCTGCGGCCAAGGCGCGATGTCCGACCCGGATAACGGCACAAGCGGGATTCTTCCCGGACAGGTCACAGGTTTAATTGCTGATCCCGGCTGCAATGATATTCTGCTCAACTGGAACGCTGTGGCCGATGCCGATTCTTATGTTGTGGAACGCGACGACGGCCGCGTCGGCGCCGTCACGATTACGCAATTCACGGACGATCCCGGCGATGGCGATTCGCACGAGTACACGGTTTATGCCAAGAGCGAATGCGGCAACGGCCCGGATTCCGATCCGGTGTCTGCGGCCAAGCTGACCGCTCCCGGTGTGCCCGCCAACGTGGTTGCAACGGATGACCGCTGTGACTCGGTCGTGGTGACATGGGATGCCGTTGCGACGGCCACGCTGTATCGCGTCTTGCGAAACAGCATCGACATTGGCACCACGGCAGAGACGCGCTTTGCTCATGTACCCACGGCGGGTGAAACGGAAGACTATGTGGTGAGCGCCGAAAACGACTGTGGCGCCGGCAACGCATCCGCGGCGGATGACGGCACGCGCCTTGTCGCCCCCGTAGCTCCGACTACTGTCACGGCCTCCGATTCGACGTGTGACGGCGTGCTTGTGACGTGGAGTGGCGCGTCCGGTGACATTGACAGCTTTCGCGTCCTGCGCGAAGGACTCGAGATCGCAATGGTTGGACCCGTTATCGATTCCTTCTTTGATGTCTTTGCGGAAATCGGCCCGAACAACTACACGGTCGAAGCGATCAGCAGTGAATGCGGCCCGTCGGCGCCGAGCAATCTCGCTCAAGGAACTCGTCTCGCAGAACCGGGAGTACCCGCGAACGTCGCTGCCACGACCAACAGTTGCGACGACATTGAAATTACGTGGGATGCCTCTGATGGCGACGTGGATGGTTATGTGGTGCGCCGGGAAGGTGAGATTGTGGCGACGCTTGGCGCGGGTGTGACATCCTACACCGACGTTCCCCCGGCTCCCGGTGACTACGATTATACCGTGGAAGCAATCAGCGATCAGTGCGACGATTCCGGCGAAAGCCCGGCGGTAACGGGAACGCTGGCCGTTCCCCCGACCGCTGCGCAGGATTTGAATGTCACTACGAATCTCTGTGACCGCATTGACCTCGTATGGGAAGCGGGAACCGGGAGCATTGACGGTTACATCATTTTCCGCGAAACCAACGCGATTGACACCGTGGATGCGCTCACGCTGACTTATTCTGATTTTGGTGCTGTAGTCGGCGATAACAACTATTACGTGGTGGCCTACTCGGAATCTTGCGGCAACGCGGAAGCGAGTAACACAGAGGATGGCACGAAGCTGGAATACCCGACCGCGCCGACCAACGTGGTTGCTTCCGACACCAGTTGCTCGCGCGTGTACGTCTCCTGGACAGCCATAGCCGAGCCGCACGACTACTACATCGTCTATTTCGATGGCGACTCTGTCGGGACGACGACGGATACCATATTCGAATACATCCCCGATCCCGGCGAAGTTCATTCGTACTCAGTCAAAGCGGGGAGCATCCTCTGCGGTCTGAGCCCGCTCTCGAATACCGATGACGGCTTGCGCGTGGAAAGCGCCAATCCGCCGGCCAACCTCGCGGCCTCGGATGACGATTGTGATGTCATCGTGGTGACATGGAATACGGCGGAAGGCTTTGTTGAAGAGTACCGCGTGTACCGCGATGGTAACCCGGTTGTGCATGCCACGGTACTGCCACCCGACACGATCTTTGAAGATGCGGTCGGTCCCGGAATTGCCTATACCTATCAGGTAACGGCCTTTAACTCAGGTTGCGGTGAGACTGGTCTTTCAAATCAGGATGGCGGTATGCGTCAACCCGTCCTCGGCCAAGTGCAGGGTGCGCAGGCGTCCACGGATACCTGCAACGGTATTGCCCTCAACTGGACGGCACTGATTGGCGTGACCAAGTACTATATCTACAGGAACACCGTTCTGTATGACAGCGTGAACGCTCCGAACACGGCCTATCTGGATGTGAACGTTCTGCCCGGCGAGTCGTTTACGTATAACGTGACCGCGTCCAACGAGTGCGGGGAAGGCGCGCAGTCCGCCAATGCCGTCGGTCAGCGCGTGCCGCTGGCGAATGTCGTGCAAAACGTCACAGCTGTCAGCATTACCTGCGGGGAAATCGACGTGGCGTGGGACAACGTGACCGGTGAACTCGGATACATTGTGTTGCGTGATGACGTTCCGGTCGCATCACTTGGTCCGGACATTACGGCTCACACTGACGTTGTCAACGGCGAGCACACTTACATGGTGCTGTCACGGAATGCCTGTGATACCAGCGATGCGAGCAACGAAGCGACGGCCACCGCGCCGGAAGGCGTGCATCCGGTCACGGATGTCGCGGCGACCGACGATGACTGTGACGACGTGACCGTTACCTGGACTGAAAGCGACAACGCTACGTTCTATTCGGTGTGGCGTGACGGCAATTTGATACAGAATAACATTCCGGCCGGAACGTCTTCCTACGTGGATACTCCTCCGGTGGGGACATACGACTACACGGTGGCCGCACATAACGAGTGCGGGCAGGGCCCGCAGATCGGACCCGATGCGGGTACGCGCCTTGGACCTCCCGCCAACGTGACCGGCTTGGCGGCGACGCAGGATAGCTGCAACGGCGTCTGGGTGACGTGGACGGATCTGCCCGACGAAGATCACTACACGCTCTTGCGAGATACGGAAGTGCTGGTCACGCTCGGCGCAAACGTCACGATGTATGCCGACACCCCGCTCGTTCCCGGTGATTATGACTATCAGATTTTCGCTGACAACGAGTGCGGTCAGAACGCAACGTCGGATCCGGTAACCGGCAATGTCCCTGATGCCCCGGCCGACGTTCCGGACTTTGCCGCCACGTTTGACCAGTGCGGAACCGTCACCTTGACGTGGACGGATGTGGCGGATGAAACCAGTTATGTGATTGGAAGGAACGCACAGCCGCTGGCGATTGTCGGACAGGATGTTACAACGTATGTTGATTCTCCGCCCGATTTCGCCCTGTATCTATACAGTGTCACAGCGCTGAATGCGTGCGGGGAGAGCGTGCCCTCAATGGCCAACGGCGCCCGGCGTGATATTCCAACTCAAGTCACCGGTTTGGTCGCCACGGACAACAGTTGTGCGGACATCTGTCTGGCGTGGGCCGATCCGAGCAATGAGGACAGTATTTTCGTATTCCGCGTGCAGCAGCCTCAGGACACAATTGTCTGCAGGCTCGGACCGGATGCGACCTCATGCTGCGATGCTACCGCGACTCCAGGTTCACATGACTACTATGTGACGGCAGGGAACATTTGCGGTCCCGCGCCGGCGTCCGCGACTGTAACAGGCACGCGTCTCGGGCCGCCGCCTGCCGTGACTGGAGTGTCAGCTACCGACAACAGTTCGGCCAATGTCACCATCACCTGGACGGACATTGCGGACGAAGACGGTTACCATGTGTATCGTGATGCGGCATTGATCGTCACACTTGGCCCGGATGTGACGTCTTACGTTGACACACCGGCACCCGGGACATACACCTACTGCGTTGCCGCATATAATGATGAATGCGGTGACGGAACGCAAGGCTGCGACTCCGGAACGCGACTTGGGCCTCCGGGACAAGTTCAGAACGTCAACGCCACGGATGACCACTGTGACGACATCGTCATCACGTGGGACGATCTGGCCAATGAGCTCGGCTATACGATCAGTCGCGATGGCGTTGACATCGCTAATGTTGGCCCGAACACGACCACGTACACCGATACGCCCCCGCCCGGAACCTATCAGTACCGCGTGATGGCCTTCAATGGAGCCGGACCTGGAGACCTCAGCGACCCTGACAATGGTACGCGCCTGACGATTCCCGGTATCGTAGCCGGAGTCAGTGCGACGGACAACCGTTGCGATAACATCACAGTAAGCTGGACCGACGTGGCCGGACTTACGTTCAAGGTGTACCGTAACGGAACCGAAATCGCCAACAACTTGAATGATCCGCCGTACGTGGACACCCCCGCGGCCGGTACCTATACCTACACGGTCAGTGCCGTCAATGTTTGCGGTGAAGGTGACGATGGAACCGGCGATTCCGGCACGCGTCTTCCTGCTCCAACAGCCCCGACGAATGTGGTTGCTTCGGATGATGGCTGCGGTCAGGTGGTTGTTACGTGGACGGCAGGCACCGGCGACATCGACGAATATCGAATCGAGCGCAATGGCACTCAAGTCGGTATTGTAACTACTCCTCCATTGACGTTCACGGATAACGTCGCAGCCGGTACGTATGCCTACACGGTTGTAAGTTTTAGCAGTGGAGAGAACTGTCCCCCTGCAGAAAGTGCGCCTGATAACGGTACCAGCCACGCGCTGCCGAGCGTTCCGACCAACCTTGCTGCCGCCGCACCGAACTGCACTGATGTCGATCTGACCTGGACGGCCTCAACCGGCGAAGTGAACGGTTATACCGTACAAAGAGATGGTGTGACCATAGCCTTGACCGCGACGAACAGCTACAGCGATGCGACGGTGAACGATAATCTCGTTCACACGTACAGAGTCGCTGCCTACAACTCCTTCTGCGACACGACGGCCTTCACGCCGACGGTCAACGGCCGCATGCGCGAGCTGCTGCTTGAACCGACGATTCCGGCGACCGTGCTCTGTGAGGACACGATCAGCATTGATCTTGATCACTGCGCCGGTTTTACGAGTGACTCGATAGCCATTTCACTCAACGGTGGTCCATATCAGCACTTGATCACGTTTGCGCCAGTTGAAGACCCGGTCGATATTATTATTCCGGATACGGAACAGAACATGCCCAATAACCGCCTGCGGATTATCACGATGCGTGGCGCACGGCGTGACACGATCTTTACCGATCCGTTCGACATTGAATGCCTCGCGGCGGACGATCCGGTTGCCGAAATTCCGACCGACTACATTCTGGAACAAAACTATCCGAATCCGTTCAACCCGAGTACGACGATCCGTTTCGGATTGCCGGTGACGGCAAACGTGACCATCGAGATCTACGACGTCATGGGTCGTAAGGCGGGCACGCTGATCAGCAACGAATCGCTGCAGCCCGGTTGGCACAATGCTGTCTGGGACTGCTCGAATTGCCCGTCCGGTATGTACATCGTCAGGCTCCAGACCGGTGACCGGACGATGATGCGCAAGATGCTCTTGATGAAGTAAGTCAAGGCGACATGCAACTCATGTACCTTCAGTGAATCAACGGCGGCGGAAGCACTGGCTTCCGCCGCCTTGTCTTTCCCACGGGAAAGCCGCAACGCGCGGTTGCGTTAAAGGAGAGAAATTGCTAACTTGGGCTGAAATTACCGGAGTTCATCATGACGTCTGAGCTGGACAAGCTCTGCATCAATACGATTCGAATGTTGTCAATTGACGCCGTGCAGAAGGCCAAATCGGGGCATCCCGGTTTGCCATTGGGCGACGCGGCCATGGGCTATGTGGTCTGGACGAAGTTCTTGCGGCACAACCCGGCCGATCCGAAATGGATCAACCGTGACCGCTTCGTGCTGTCCGCCGGTCACGGCTCAATGCTGCTCTATTCGCTTCTGCACTTGACCGGCTATGATCTTCCACTCGACGAGCTCAAGAACTTCCGGCAGGCAGGAAGCAAAACGCCCGGGCACCCGGAAGCGCATCTGACTCCGGGTGTAGAAACCACCACCGGGCCGCTCGGCCAGGGATTTGGCAATGCCGTCGGTATGGCCATTGCCCGCGAACATCTCGCCTCAACGTTTAATACTCCCGAGCGTGAATTGATCAACTTCCGCGTCTTCGGGATTTGCTCCGACGGCGATCTGATGGAAGGCGTTGCATCGGAAGCGGCCTCGCTCGCGGGGCATCTCGGCCTCGGCTGCCTCACGATGCTCTACGACGACAACAACATCTCGATTGACGGTAGCACGGACATCACCTTCACTGAAGATGTGAAGCTGAGATTTGAGGCGTATGGGTGGCACGTCCTGGACGTCGATGGACTGAATCCCGATGAAGTGGAAAACGCCGTGCAGCAGGGGATTGATGAAACGAACCGCCCAACGTTGATTCGCTGCCGCACAGTGATCGGTTATGGATCGCCGAATAAGGCGGGGACGGCTAAGGCGCATGGCGCGCCATTAGGCGATGACGAAGTCGCCGCCACAAAACGAAGCCTGGGCTGGCCGGAAGATAAATTCTTCTACATTCCAAACGAAGCGCTCAAGCACTTCCGGCTCGCTTTGAAACGGGGTGAGGATTGGCAGGAAGAATGGCTGCGATCGCTGGCCGATGCCAAGCATGCTTCGCCGGATTTCGCCAAGCGCTGGAATGCCTTCTGGAATTTTGATCTGCCCTCCGACTGGACGGAGCAACTGCCCAAGTGGGGCGGCAGTGACAAGCCGCTGGCCACAAGGAAAGCCTCAGAGAAGGTGATCAATTCGCTTGCGCCGATCCTCCCGTGCATGATCGGCGGCAGCGCCGACCTCGCTGAGTCGAATCTCAATTACATGGAGCATCAGGGCGATTTTTCGAAAGAGAATCGCGCCGGGCGCAATCTGCGCTTCGGCGTGCGCGAGCATGGTATGGGTGCGATCCTGAACGGACTGGTTGTTACCGCTCCGTTCATTGCCCACGGGGCAACGTTTCTAAATTTCCTTGATTACATGAAGCCGTCCGTGAGGCTTGCCGCCCTCTCCGGTTTTCCGGCCATCTACATATTCACGCATGACAGCATCGGCTTGGGAGAAGACGGGCCGACGCATCAACCGGTTGAACATTTCTGGCACATGCGCGCCACTCCGAATCTCTGGGTCATGCGGCCGGGAGATGCGAATGAAACGGCGCACTGCTGGAAGCTCGCCATTGAGCGCCGGGACGGTCCGACCGCGCTCTGCCTCACCCGCCAGAATCTCCCTGTGATTGATCCGGCCACGCATGATATTCGCGTCGAGCGCGGTGGCTACGTTCTGGAAGACGCGTCGAACGGACAACCGGAACTTGTGATCATTGCCACGGGCAGTGAAGTGCAACTTGCTGTCAGCGCGCGCAAGGAGTTGGAGGCGGAAGGCGTTCCCACCCGTGTGGTCTCGATGCCATGCACGGAGCTGTTTGCCAAACAGCCGGTGAGTTATGTCAAGAGCGTGCTGCCGCCCAGCGTGAAATCTCATCTCGCCGTGGAAGCGGGCGCGACTCTGGGATGGTGGATGTACGTCGGCGAGCACGGCGATGTGATCGGCCTGGATCATTTCGGCATTTCCGCACCGGGAGATGCGGCCATGAAGCACTTCGGGTTTACGGTAGAAAATGTTGTTGCGCGCGCGAAAGCATTACTCGCTCGAAACCGCCAAGCAATGGAAGTCAACTCATGAAGATTGCCGTGGCCTGTGACCATGCAGGATTTGATCTCAAGCAACAACTGCTGCCGTGGCTCATTGAAAAAGGGTACGCCGTTGCGGACTTGGGTACGGATTCCACGGCGGCGGTGGATTACCCCGACTTTGCTCGCGCTGTCGGGAGGGAAGTGGTGAATGGAAACGTCGAGCGCGGCTTGATCATCTGCGGTAGTGGTGTCGGCGCGTGCATTGCCGCCAACAAGATCAGAGGGATTCGCGCGGCCTTGTGCCATGACACGTTCTCCGCCCGTCAGGGAGTTGAGGACGATGACATGAATGTCGTGTGCGTCGGGGCGCGCGTGATTGGCGCGGAGTTGGCCAAAGAGATCATTGCGGCATTTCTAAAGGCACGCTTTTCGCACCTTGAGCGGCATGAACGGCGAGTGAAGAAGATTCTGGATATTGAAGCGGCCGGCGCATAGGCTTAGAGCAAAGAGGAAGAACGATGCATCCGATTCTGAAAGCAACGCTGGACCTGGGGCAATCCGTCTGGCTGGATTTTATCAGTCGCGAACTGATGGACGCGGGCAAACTACACGGCCTGATCAGCGAAGGGCTGCGCGGCATGACGTCCAATCCGTCCATCTTTCAACAGGCCATCGCCGCCCGCGATGATTACGACAAAGATATCGAGCAAGGCCTGGATCGCAAGGAGACTCCCGCTCAGATCTTCGAACATATTGCGGTGAAGGACGTGCAGCGCGC
The DNA here is from genome assembly GCA_964370805.1 of uncultured Alphaproteobacteria bacterium. Lineage (GTDB taxonomy): Bacteria > Electryoneota > RPQS01 > RPQS01 > RPQS01 > CAYJKM01. Next base: position 12,877 of record CAYJKM010000005.1, read on the forward strand.
GTGTGATATCGTCCGGCCGGTTTACGAACAAACCAATGGGGCCGACGGGTTTGTCAGCATCGAAGTCTCACCGGGAACCGCGTACGACACGCAGAAGACAATTGAGGAGGCGGCGCGGCTTTGGAGCAGCGTGAATCGCCCGAATGTGATGGTCAAGATCCCCGGCACCGATGACGGCTTGCCGGCGATCAAGGCGATGCTCGCCGAGGGTGTCAATATCAACATCACCCTGCTGTTCTCGCTCACGCAATACCGGCAAGTGGTCGAGATGCACATGCAGGCGCTGGAAGAGCGCGTCGCGGCCGGTGCGTCCGTGGACAGAATTGCCTCCGTTGCCAGCTTCTTCGTTAGCCGCGTGGATAACGTCGTGGACAAACAGCTGGAGCAGAAGGGACGCATGCAGCTCGCCGGCAAAGCGGCCATTGCCAACGCCTGCATGGCCTATGCGCATTTTCTGGATGTGACCGGCAACGAGCGTTGGAAGAAGCTTGCCGCAAAGGGCGCGCGTGTGCAGCGTCCGTTGTGGGCCAGCACCTCGACTAAGAATCCTGCCTACAGCGACATTCTTTATGTGCAAGAGCTGATTGCCGCTGACACGGTAAATACCATGCCGCCCCAAACGCTGGATGCGTTCAAGGATCACGGCCAGCCACAGAAGTCCTTGCTCAAGAATCTGGAATCGGCTGAGCAGACGCTGAACAGGCTCGCTGACGCCGGTGTTGACATGGACAAGGTAACGTTTGATCTGATTGAAGACGGCGTCAAGAAGTTTGCTGAGTCCTACGACAAGGTCTTGGTTGCTATAGAGGAAAAAGAGCGCCAGAAGCTGTCCTCCAAACAGCGCGCGTGAAGTATCCCGCTTAGGGCGAAAAACGAAATGCCGCAGTTGGAGCGGCATTTCATCTCTAAACGACTTGTCCCGCGACCCATGATCACTCCCGACGACCTCGCCGCACTCATCGACCACACGGCCCTGAAGCCGGAAACGACGCCGGAACAAATTGAACAGCTCTGTCGCGAAGCGCTTCAGTTCAATTTTGCAGCAGTGTGCGTGAATCCTGTGTACGTGCCGCTGGCCGCGCAGCGGCTGCATCATTCAGATGTCAAGGTCTGCACCGTCGCGGGATTTCCGTTGGGCGCAAATGTATCGGAAGTGAAAGTCGGTGAAGCGCTGATGGCGATTCAGCAAGGCGCTCATGAGATTGACATGGTGCTTTGGGTAGGTGGGCTGAAGGCGGGAAAGGACGCAGAAGTTCAGGAAGACGTAGCGGCCATGGCGCGCGCCTGCCATGACAATCAGAGCATTCTTAAAGTCATTCTGGAATGCGCCCTGTTGACTGATGATGAGAAGCGAAGGGCCTGTGAGATCTGCGTTCGCGCGGGCGCGAATTTGGTCAAGACCTCTACCGGCTTCGGGCCGGGCGGCGCAAACGTGGAAGATGTGCGGCTCATGTCAAGGATGGTACAGCCGCACGGCCTGGGAGTGAAAGCGGCGGGAGGAATTCGCACCTATTCGGACGCGCTGGCCATGATCGAGGCCGGCGCCACCCGCCTTGGCGCCAGTGCCAGCGTAAAGATCATCGAGGAAGCAAGGGCCGCTACCGCATTGGCTTGATCGTCTCGGTTAGCTCGACCACGTTGCTCGCCGATGGTTCATTGATCAGACGAAGTCTCCACGCCAGCGTGACCGGTACGCAAAGTCCCTCATTCTCGTCCGTGCAGTAAGCGACGGACAGCATTGTCTGGTAGGTCTCACCAGATTGTAAGGCGGAAGCCGGGATCTTCAGCTCCACCGGAATGTTCGCCGATTTTGCCACGCCTTCCACAGTCCCGGTTGTGTCGCCATCGCTTGATGGCGCAAACGCGTAGTTGATCGGGGCTTCGCGATTCAGGTGAATGCCCTTGGCAAACTTGGCGCCGAGTCGAAGCGTGAGATCCGAACCTGTGTTCACTTTGACGTCCTGCACCGGCACGTTCGCGGCTTCCATCCGGCGCGCGGTTTCGACGCGCAGCCCGCGCAGCGACAGCTCGCGCCACACACCGCTCACGAGATTGTACTCCACGATCCGGTCATGGTTCGTATCGGCAATGTACAGCAGGTCGCCGCGCACGGAGATGCCGCCCGGCTCATAGAGGGAAAGGTCGCCGGTGCTCGAAGCAAGCGTTTGCGGAGTTCCGCCACCGGTCAAGGTGGATACACGACGGCTCCCTTCATCAAGTCGTTTGATCTTGTGATTGTAAGTGTCAGCAACGAGAATATCATCGCCAAATACGGCCACGGCCAGCGGATGTTGAAAGAGCGCGGCATCGAATTCACCGTCGCGATCGCCGAAGTCGAATAGTCCTGTACCGACCAGCGTCTCCACTTTGCGCGTCTTCAGATTTGCGCGGCGAACGGCGCTGACTTCGGAATCTGCGAAGTAGAGCCATTCACCTTTTTGAACGATCCCGGAGGGCTGAGCTAATGCCGCCGACATTCCGGGGCTGTCTATGATGTCCTCGCGGCCTGATCCGACCCAAGCTTCCGCCACTTGTGACGCGAGGTCCATGACCCAGAGCTGGTGCGGTCCTGCCATCGCAATGTAGAGCGTGCCTTCCACCAGCGCCAAATCCCACGGACTATTCAAACCCTGCAAGCGCCCGTGCTGACCGCCTTGACGATCATAAACTTGCTCGCCCGTTCCGCTGATTGTTTCCACGTTCTTTGATTTCAGATTCAGCTTGCGAATCAGGTGATTGTCTGTGTCCGCAACGTACAGCACGTCCGCATTTGAATCATAAGCCATGCCTTGCGGATTGTCAAACTCCGCGGCTCCGAACGCTCCATCCGCCTGTCCTTTTTTCCCCGAGCCTGCTATGGCAATCACCTTTCCGTCGGGATTCGCAATGATCACGCGATCATGATTGGAATCCGAAATAAACAGGTACTTGCCCGAGGGCTCCGCGAGCACTTTGCCGGGGAACGCGAGTCCCGAGGCTGATGGTACGCGCGACTTGCGCTCATACTTTGGCGGTGCCGCCGCAAGCGTGCCTTTCTCCTTACCTTCTTCAAGCAGCGAGAAGACGACCGCGTCCAATGTCTCACGGTTGCCTTCGCCGGACAACGATCCGACCACGCGGCCTTCAGGGTCAACGACCATCAGGGTCGGCCAGGAATTCACGGTGTATTCCGACCAGATCCGGTGATTCTCATCCACGATCACAGGATGCGCAATGTCATAGCGTTGACATGCGGTGAGAATGTTGTCGCGATCACCTTCGTTGTCAAACTTCGCGGAATGCACGCCGATCACTACGACCGGTTGACCGGCGTATTTCTCCTCGATGTACTCGAGGTCGGGTAGGATATGCATGCAGTTAATGCAGCAGTACGTCCAAAAGTCCAGCACGACCACGTTGCCTTTGAGATCATCGTGAACGAACAGCGGCCGATCCGTGTTCACCCATGCAAACTCGCGCGGAAACTCAGGCGCGCGCAACCGCTGCTTCGGCAGCTCAATTCGCGGCATAGCAGTATCAGCTCCGGATAATGTCGGTGACGAAGAAACAGCACGAAACGGAAAGGAAAGTCGCGGGACAGAACTATTGCCGCGGCAGCCTGCAAGACAGAGAACCATGCCAGCAACAAGGGCAATCCAGCCTGAATAACGTGTCAAATTTCGCATGACGTAGCTTGAACAGGGACTTGATTTCACGTGTGCCGTGTACACGCGCGAATCCGTCAAAGGTTCCGTCTTGTCGTTAATTATTGTTTTTAATTGGTTTCGGCAACAAAATTCGAGAATACTATCAGGATGGGCCATTGCTGCCGCTGGAAAAAATCACAGGGATTGTTTATAATTCAGGGATACAATTCCCTTAGGAACACATTGTCTTGTCCCGAATCACAATTTGGACTCCGGTTAAGCCTGCCATGTCAGGCAATGCAAATCTGAGGCACGTGTCGCTATGCTGGTGATCATGAAATATGATGCGACCGAAGAGCAGATCCAAGCCGTCATTCATGAGATTCGACGGCTCGGTTTGGAGGCTCATCCGATGTCCGGCGCGACACGGACGGCCATCGGCATTACCGGCAATCAGTCGCCCATTGACCAGGCATTGATCGAAGCGCTGCCCGGCGTCGTGCAGACGGTTCGCGTCACCAGACCATTCCGATTGGTGTCGCGCGAGTCGAAGTCTGATGCCACTGTCGTCGATGTGAGCGGAGTCAAAGTCGGCGGCAAAGCGCTCGTTATCATCGCCGGACCGTGCGCCGTGGAATCAGCCGAACAGATCCGCGTAGCGGCGGAACAGGTGCGCGCAGCCGGAGGCCACATCTTGCGCGGCGGTGCGTTTAAGCCGCGCACATCGCCCTACTCGTTTCAAGGGCTGGGTGAAACCGGTCTCAAATTGCTCGCCGATGCCGGTCGGGCCAGCGGTCTTCCCGTGGTCAGCGAGGTGATGGACGAAGAAAGTGCAACGCTCGCGGCAAAGTATGTTGACTTGCTCCAGATTGGGGCCCGCAACATGCAGAACTATACGTTGCTCAAGCAAGCAGCTCGCACCGGCAAGCCGATCCTGCTGAAGCGCGGCGCGGCAGCAACGTTGGAAGAGTTGCTCAGTGCAGCTGAGTACATTCTTGCCGAAGGCAACTATCAGGTTGTCCTGTGCGAGCGCGGTATCCGCGGCTTCTCCGACTTCACGCGCAACACGCTTGATCTGAGCGTGATCCCGGCGGTCAAAGAGCTTTCGCACTTGCCGATCATCACCGACCCTTCGCACGGCACGGGCCGGCGCGCCATGGTCGTTCCGCTGGCGCGAGCTTCGATTGCCGCCGGCGCGGACGGTATTATGGTGGAAATGCATCCCGATCCGGAGCATGCTCTGTCCGACGGATTTCAATCACTTTATCCGCCGCAATTCAGCGAGCTGGTCAGCGAGATCCGGCAAATCGCACCCGTCGTGGGCAGAACACTGCCGAAGCGCGACTGAATGAGTCGCGCTGTTGTCACCGCTGCGAAACAGCCTCTGCGTGGCTTAATCAAGCTGCCCGGGGACAAGTCCATCTCGCATCGCCGTGCACTGCTCTCGCTCTTCACGGATGATACCGTGCATCTGTCGAATTTTGCCACGGGTGAAGATTGTCTCACGACGTTGAAATGCGTTCGGAAGCTGGGCAAGTCTGTGGCGCAAAATGCAGCGAGTGTAGAGATTTCCGGCCCGACAGAGTGCCAATCAGCAGAATTAGACTGCGGCAACTCCGGCACGACGGCACGGCTTCTGTTCGGAATACTTGCCGGTCGGGAAGGCGAATGGACACTGTCAGGTGATGTGTCGCTCTCGCGGCGACCGATGGAGCGAGTCGCCGTGCCACTGCGGAAGATGGGGGCTCACATAGAGCTGACAGACGGGCACTTGCCCGCAAGGATCATCGGTCGAAAGTTGGAAGGTATCGACTACGAATCGCCGGTTCCCAGTGCGCAAGTCAAGTCGGCCGTGCTGCTGGCTGGTCTCAACGCGCGAGGTGTGACCCGCTATCGCGAGCCGGTTCTGACGCGCGATCACACCGAGCGCTTGCTCGGTCTCCATCTGGATTATGTGGACTGGATCACCGTTGATCCGGAAAAGGTCAACGTCACATCAGCAAAGTTGAACGGCCGCATTCCCGGCGATCCGTCCACTGCTTCCTTCTGGATAGCAGCGGCCCTGATGATTCCGGGTTCCCGACTTGAATTGCCCGATGTGTTGGCGAATTTCCTCCGCTTGGGCATGATCAAGCTGCTGCGAGAACACGGCGGCGACATTCACCTAACACATGTGCACGATGCCAGCGGCGAAGGCGCGGCGGACATAGCCGTTGCTTCATCCAGTATCAGCTCATTTGTTGTTCGTCAGCCTGACACCGCCGCGCTCATTGATGAGCTGCCCGTCTTGGCTGTGCTGGCCACGCAGTTGCGCGGCAAGAGTGAGTTTCGCGAGGCCGGTGAGTTGCGCGTGAAAGAATCCGACCGGCTCAAGCTCGTCACTGAAAATCTCAGGCGCATGAGTGTGCGCGTCGAAGAGTGGAAGGACGGTTTCGCTGTCGAAGGACCTGTCGAACTGCAGGGAGCTGTGATCGAAACGGCAGGCGATCACCGCATCGCCATGGCCTTTGCCGTCGCGGGCTTGGCCGCTACAGGCCAGACGACGATTCAGGATGCCGAGTCCGTAGCCGTCTCTTATCCGGAATTCTGGAACGAGCTGTCAACACTCGCCCCGGAATCAGTCGTGCTCGCATGAGCGGGCTTCAGCTGGGTGTATTAGGCGAGAATATCTCGTACAGCCTTTCGCCGCGAATCTTTGAATGGGTATTTCGTGAATCCGGCGTTAACGGCGAGTACCACATCTTTGATTTGCCTCACGGGCAGGTGCGCGAGTTCCTGCATCAAGATTCTGCTTGGCACGGATTAAGCGTTACGACGCCGTACAAGGAGCTGGCCTTTGAGTCATGCTCCGACTTGTCTCCGGCCGCACAGGCCGCGCGGGCGGTCAATGTCTTGACACGGACAAAGGATGGGATTCACGGTGACAATTCCGACGTGGCCGGTTTTCAATTCGCCTTGAATCTGTTGGTCGGAACCGAGCCCCGACCGCAGTCGATTCTTGTAGTTGGCAGCGGCGGCGCCGCGCGCGCAGTTCTTTTCGCGCTGAAGGAACAATATCAGAGCGCCAGAGTTGAAGTGGCATCCCGCAAACCTGATGCGGCGCAGGAAGAACTGCAATCGTTACTTGCTCCTTTCGCTTCGTCCAACTGCATTGACCCGGACACGGCCGCGAAATCGCTGGCAGATTTTGATCTCGTGATTCAGGCCACCCCGGTCGGCAGTTTTAGGCAACCCGGCCTCCCGCTTCCGGAACCACTCGTGTTTCGAAAAGGCACTCTTGTCATAGACCTCATTTACGCACCACGCATGACACGTTTCCTTGAACACGCACAAGCCAGCGGCGCGATACTTCAAAACGGCTTGCCGATGCTTATCGGGCAAGCGGCCAAGGCATTTCGAAGCTGGACAGGGAAGGCATTTCCACTCGACAAAGCAATGAATGAGTTGCTTCCGCAACTGACTAGATCATGATCAAGTTCCTGACGGCGGGAGAAAGTCACGGCAAGTGTCTGGTCGGAATCCTGGAAGGGATGCCGGCTGGTTTGGAGATTTCAGAAGGGGAGATCGCGGCCGACTTGCGCCGCCGTCAGCTCGGTTACGGGCGCGGCGACCGCATGAAGATCGAGCAGGATCATGCGCAAATTCTCACCGGAGTACGCTACGGTTTGACGTTGGGTTCGCCGATTGCGTTGCTAATTGAGAATAAGGATTGGCCGAATTGGGAGTCACGCATGCGTGCGGATGTCCCCCCAGATGCGGAACGCACGGCTCCCTTGACCAGCCCGCGTCCCGGCCATGCCGACTTGGCGGGCGCGATCAAGTATCAGCACCGGGACATTCGCAATGTGATCGAGCGCTCGTCCGCTCGCGAAACGGCCACGCGCGTCGCGCTCGCAGCCATCTGCCGGAAATTTCTGGCACAGTTCGAGATCACCGTGGCAAGTCACGTTGTCCGAATCGGGGCTGCGGCAACCAACGTGGACGCAAGCGAATTGACGCCGCAACAGATCACAGAACGCGCGGATCAAAGTCCGGTTCGCTGTCTCGATCTCGATGCGGAACGGGAGATGATGGCCCTGATTGACGACGCCAAATCGCGCGGAGATACGGTCGGCGGAGTGTTCGAAGTCATCGTTTCCGGCTTGCCGGTTGGATTGGGCAGTTATGTGCATCAAGACCGTCGGTTAGACGGAATCCTCGCTCAGGCGATGTTGTCTATCCACGCCATGAAGGCTGTAGGATTTGGTCTGGCCGAGGAGACCGGAGCACGCTTCGGCAGTGAGGTGCATGATCGCATTTTCACCGATGCTTCCGGCAAAGTGATACGCAAGACAAACAATGCCGGCGGCATTGAAGGCGGCATGAGCAATGGTGAGCCGCTGCGAATGCGTGTCACGATGAAGCCGCTCTCCACGCTTGGACAGCCGCTGGAGTCCGTGGATTTGGTGACGGGCGAGTCCGTGGCGGCGTTGCGCGAGCGCAGCGATGTGTGCGCCGTGCCGGCCGCCTGCATCGTCGGTGAAGCCATGGCATTGCTCGCGCTGATGAATCCGTTTCTGGAGAAATTCGGCGGCGATTCTATGCTTGAAATCGGTGCCCACGTCAACGCCTCGCCCAAATCGCCGTGGGTTTGATCTTGCTCACGGGCATGCCGGGAGTGGGGAAGACCACGATCGGCGCGTTGGTCGCCGAACGAGAAAGCATTCCGTTCATCGATCTTGACCGGGAAATCGAACAACGGTCGGGTAAGAGCATCACGCAGATCTTTGCCGAAGACGGCGAACGGGAATTCCGCAAGTTGGAAGCGGCACTGCTGGCTGATGCATGCGAAGAGTATGAGGGTGTGATTGCGCTCGGCGCGGGTGCGATCGAACAGACCGAATCCTTTGAACTTGTCATGCTGAGCGGAACACTGGTTTACTTGCGCGCAAGTCTTGATCTGTTGGTCGAGCGCAATCTGCAAATCACGAATCGTCCGTTGCTCGCCGATTCGATCGGCCGCGACGAATTGCGGGATAAGCTCAGCACACTCTTGAGCCGCAGGAAAAAGCGCTATATGGCCGCACCGGTTGTGGTGGACATACTACCTGACGACACAGCTAACGCTGTGGCAACACGCATCATTGAAGAGCTGAGGTGGCGCGGCGGTGCGTGAGTCCGCACTCAGTGTGCAAGCAAGGAGTATTACAATCCGCTTCGCCGCACAAGGCATGGAGTGGGTTGCCGCAAGCATTGCTGAGCTTCTGCCCGCGCGCCCAAAACTCTTTCTCATCTCCGATGCTGCGGTTGCCTTGCTCTATGAAAAGCCGCTGCGCGAGGCGCTGACGTCGCTCGGCTTCACGGTCGCGTCGGCGACGTTTGAGCCGGGTGAATTGCACAAGCATCTGCGCACGGCCGCTGCGTTGCTGAATCCCCTCGCGGAGCGTCAATTCGCTCGCGACGATGTCATCATTGGGTTCGGCGGCGGTGTCTCAACTGACATTGCCGGGTTCGTGGCCTCGCTGTATGCACGCGGCATGCGCTGGATCGCGGTTCCCACGACGATCTTGGGAATGGCGGACGCAGCGATCGGCGGCAAGACCGGCGTTGATCATCCGCTGGGGAAGAACCTGATCGGCACGTTTCATCACCCGCTGGCGGTGCTCGCGCCATTAAGTACGCTGGAAACGCTGCCCGCACGGCAGTGGAAAGCCGGTTCCGCGGAAGTCGTCAAGTCTGGTCTGCTTGACGGCGGCGAACTCTGGCAGTTGGTCGAGGCAAACGGCCCCGATCTGTATCGATGGCCGCGAGCTACCGCTTCCGACGCCGTTACGCGTGCCGCCCGCGTGAAAGTGGGGATCGTCTCGCAGGATGAGCGCGAGCGCGACCTGCGCCGTCTGCTGAATCTAGGGCACACCTTCGGTCACGCGCTTGAAACTGCGACCGGATACCGCAGCTACCTGCACGGCGAAGCCATCTTTCTCGGTCTCCGGGCAGCCGTCGGCCTGTCACATGCGGAAGGATTTCTGGACGCAGACGATTCGACGCGAATCGACGACGTCCTCGCGCAAGTGCCGTTGCCGCGGGCAAGCGTGACGACGGATGCACTGCTGAGCGCACTCGCGCATGACAAGAAGTTTCAGGCGAGGCAGCTCCACTGGGTATTATTGAAAGCGCTTGGTCAGCCGTTCATAACTTCCGATGTATCGCAAACGAACATCGAGAAGGTAGCGGACTGGCTCTGTCAATTGACGTGCGCGGGTGAGCAAGTCGAACTGAGGCGTGCGCCTCGAATCCTTGTGCTCAACGGCCCGAATCTGAATCTGCTGGGTGAACGCGAGCCCGATATGTACGGCTATTCGTCGTATGCAGAATTAGAAGGAATGCTGCACCGCTGGGCCGACGAACGTGACATCGAGCTGCTGGTTCGCCAAAGCAATCATGAAGGTGAATTGATCAGCCTGATCCAGCAAGCACGCCATTGGGCGGATGGAATTGTCATCAATCCGGCCAGCTATTCGCATACGTCGGTGGGCATTCGCGACGCTTTGAGCGCTGTGACCCTGCCCGCTATCGAAGTGCATCTAACGGATATCAGCAAGCGCGAGGAATTCCGCCGTGCGTCCCTGACGGCTCCGGCCTGTGTCACCGTGATCAGTGGTAAAGGCCCGGCCGGCTATCTTGAAGCGCTTGAGCAATTGACGACCTTGATCGAACAAAAGCAGACGAAGGAAAAAGTGTGAGCACGCATCCTGTTCATCAGTTGGTGATTATCGGTTCCGGCCCCGCCGGTTTGACGGCGGCGATCTATGCCGGTCGCGCAAATCTGAATCCTGTCGTAATCGAGGGCTTACAGCCCGGCGGACAACTCATGATTACCTCGGACGTGGAGAATTATCCGGGCTTTCCGGAGGGAATCATGGGTCCCGAACTGATGGAGAAATTTCACAAACAAGCCGAGCGCTTCGGAACAACGTTTATTGACGACGAAGTTGTTTCCGTGGATGTCGCGCAGCGGCCATATCAAGTCAACCTCGGTTCGGGAGATCATTTGCTGGCCGAGGCGGTGATCATTGCTTCCGGAGCGTCCGCCAAATGGCTCGGCTTGGAATCCGAGCAGCGCCTGCAGGGGAAAGGCGTGTCCGCCTGTGCGACCTGCGACGGGTTCTTC
>CAYJKM010000005.1:23662-42487 GCA_964370805.1 uncultured Alphaproteobacteria bacterium
CCGTTGTCGTGGTCGGCGGCGGCGACACGGCGATGGAAGAAGCGTCCTATCTCACTCGCCATGCGTCTAAAGTGATTCTCATTCACCGTCGCGACAGCTTTCGCGCGTCGAAGATCATGCAGGAACGCGTCTTGACGAATCCCAAAATTGAAGTGCTCTTTGACACGGTAATCACGGAAATCCTCGATGACGGCACCGGCAGCTCGGTTACGGGTGTTAGAACCGAGAATCTGAAATCCGGTGAAGTCGTTGATGTCGCTGCCGACGGTTTCTTTGTCGCCATCGGACATGAGCCGAATACGCGCATCGTTCGGGACATCCTCAAAACTGACGAGAACGGTTATCTGTTGCACGAATCGGAATCATCCTTCACTGATATTCCCGGAATCTTCGTAGCCGGCGACGTTCACGATCATCATTATCGTCAGGCGGTAACGGCGGCAGGTGCCGGCTGCAAAGCGGCAATTGATGCGGAACGGTGGCTTGAGGCCGAGCATCATGCAAAAACTTCGAAGCGGTCGGCTCTGGCTGAGGCCTGATCGACAGAGTACCCGGCAAAAAGCTTCTCTTTCATGAAGTTACGCCCTATGGAGGCTTGCGAGTTTCGCAAGCCTTCCTTATATTTAAACTTGCGCAAAAATGCCAGTGCATGGCAAGCAACTTAAGGATAAACAGATACATTCATGGCCGATTCGCAACGCGATTTTGATCTTGTGGTACTCGGCGGTGGTCCGGGCGGCTATGTGGCAGCCATACGAGCTGCCCAGCTCGGCCTGAACGCCTGCGTCATCGATGAACAGCCGCTCGGCGGCGTGTGCGTGAATTGGGGCTGCATTCCTTCAAAAGCGCTGCTCAAGACTGCCGAAGTTTATCAGGACCTGCAGCATCTGGTTCCGGGTCTGGGTATTCAAGCCGAACTTAAAGGTCTCGATTGGCCGCGCGTCATTCAACGCTCGCGTGAAGTCTCGCAGAAGAACTCTTCCGGTGTTGAGTTTCTTGTCAAGAAGCTCGGCATCCGTCGCCTTGACGGACGCTTTCGAGTCGTCGGTGATCGCGAGTTCGAGATCGTTGACAAGAACGATGGCAAAACCGTCATCGACCGGGTTCGGGGTCAACATGCCATTATCGCCACGGGTAGCGTGAATCGCAATATCCCCGGCGTCGCTGTTGACGGCCGGCGCGTGATCACGTACAAAGAGGCGATGTTGCTGCCCGAACAACCTGAAAAACTGGTCGTGATCGGCGGCGGAGCGATCGGGATCGAATTCGCCTACTTCTATGCGGCGCTGGGCACAAAAGTAACGATCGTCGAAATGCTGCCAAGTATCTTGCCGATCGAGGATCAGGAATGCAGCACGATGCTCGCCCGTTCATTGAAAAAGCTGGGAATCGACATCCACACCTCCACGCGCGTGGAGTCCGTGACGTCCACGGCAGACTCTGTTGTCGTTCGCGCCACGGGCGGCGATGACACGAAAGATTATGTCGGTGATATTTGTCTGGTCGCCATCGGCTTCGCGGCGAATCTTGAAGGCTGGAACTTCGAGCAGACGAATGTGGCGACAGGGCGTGGCTTCATCAAAGTGGATCCGATGTACCGTACGAGTGTCCCCGGCTATTATGCCATTGGTGACGTGATCGGCCCGCCGCAGCTTGCGCACGTGGCGTCGCATGAAGGTATTATTTGTGTCGAGAACATTGCCGGCAAGCAGCCGCATGCGCTCGATTACGACAATGTGCCCTCTTGCACCTATTGCCAGCCGCAGGTCGCCAGCGTCGGCTACACGGAGCAGAAATGCAAGGAGCTGGGCCTCGCCTATCGCGTCGGCAAGTTTCCGTTTACGGCGTCAGGCAAGGCCAATGCCATCGGTCATACCGACGGATTTGTCAAGCTGCTCTTCAAAGAAGCTGATGGTACACTCATTGGCGCGCACATCGTGGGCAGCGAAGCCACGGAGATGATTGCGGAACTCTGCACGGCGAAAGCGCTCAAAGCCACGGCCGCCGACATCTTCAACACGATTCATGCGCACCCGACGCTCACGGAAGCAGTGATGGAAGCTGCCGCCGCTGCGCACGGGCATGCCATCCACTACCTCGGTCGAGCTTAACCTCTCGGGAGAATGAGATGAAAGCTCTCGCTCTTTTCACGTTCTTGGTTTGCTCTGTTTCCCTCTTTGCCCAAACGGAACCCACGCGTCAAGTGGACATGCAATCCGCACCGCCGCGCGTGATGCCGCTCTACGAACAAGGCTGGGAAGAAGGCGTCAAAGTTGGGGATGACAATTCCGGCAAACTCGGTTGGTTCGGTCTCGGACTGGCCGGCAACGTACCGCTGATGTGGCTGCCTTGGGTCGTGGAGCCGCGCCGCCCCGCCAAGCCGCCGATCATGGCGGAAGAAGAATTCAACAGCGGCTTCAAGAACGGCTATCGTGCCGGCTGGAAAAATGCCCACAAGACGTTCTACATCGCCGGAGCTATCGTCTCCTCGGCCGCGATTACAGCCGTTGTGCTGTCGGCGGATTGATCGTGAGAATCGCTATTATCCGCTCGGTCATGGCCGTTTTGTGCTTTTACTTCGTGATAGCCGGCTGCGGTAGAGACGCGTCACGCCGAAACACGAGCACATCGGCGATTGATTCCACCTATGCCGCCCCGCGGCGCCCGGGAGTAGATCCCTCCTTTCTTGACGCGCAGATCAAACGCGGCGAGGTTGTGCAGCAGCAATTAGAGACCTACCGTCATGCGCAGCCGCCTGATAGAGAGCAGATCCGCGCGCTGTTGGTCAAACGCAAAGGCGAAATTCTCAGCGCTAAGAAAATGGTGCGCGAGAGTATGAACCTGACGGATTCGCAAAAAGAAGTGATGCTGAGCAAGCTGGACGAAGAGTCCATTGACCTTGCTCAAGAGCTGGTCGCCGTCTCTCAGTAACGGCTGCATCTGAATCTTATTACCTTTCCTTTCCCTTGCCCGCTCGGCGGGGAAGGGGATAGGGTCACCTTGTAAAAACGGCATGGCAAAAAACATTACCCCGCGCGCAAAAGATTATTCTCAGTGGTACGTCGATGTAGTTCGTGAAGCCAAGCTCGCGGATTACGCTCCGGTCAAAGGCTGCATGGTGATTCGTCCCAACGGCTACGCGATTTGGGAAGCCATTCAGCAGCAGCTCGACCGGATGTTTAAGGAAACCGGTCACGTCAACGCGTATTTCCCACTGCTCATCCCACAAAGCTTTCTGGAAAAAGAAGCCGAGCACGTCGAGGGCTTTGCGCTGGAGTGCGCCGTCGTCACGCATTCGGGACTCGCGCCCTCGGATTCTACAGGCAAGCTGCAGCCGAAAGGCAAGCTCGAAGAGAATTATGTGATTCGCCCGACCTCGGAAACGGTGATCTGGGCGATGTATAAGAATTGGATCCAGAGCTACCGCGATCTGCCGCTGCTCATCAATCAGTGGGCCAACGTCTATCGCTGGGAAATGCGCACGAGGCTGTTTTTGCGTACGGCGGAGTTCCTTTGGCAGGAAGGGCACACGGCTCATGCCACGTCGCAGGAAGCGCAGGCTGAAGCCATCCGCATGCTTCACGTCTATCGCGACTTCGCCGAGAACTATATGGCCGTGCCGGTACTCTACGGTGAGAAGAGCGAAGGCCAGCGCTTCCCCGGCGCCGTGACGACGTATTGCATCGAAGCCATGATGCAGGACTTCCGCGCCCTCCAAGCCGGAACATCGCATTTTCTCGGCCAGAATTTTGCCAAAGCCTTCGACGTCACCTTTCAGAACACAAACAATGAGCTGGAACACGTCTGGGCGACGTCGTGGGGTGTCTCGACGCGGTTGGTTGGCGCGGTCATCATGTCGCACGGTGACGATGACGGCGTTGTCATTCCGCCGCGCCTGGCCGCCGTTCCCGTGATTCTGGTGCCAATCTTCAAGAAGGACGACGAGAAAGCGCGTGTGCTGAATACGGCCAATGCACTTGCCAGTGATTTGCGCGCCAAAGGCGTCGCCGTGCGCGTTGATGACCGCGACAATGTGACGCCCGGTTTCAAGTTTGCCGAAGCGGAGCTGTACGGCTACCCGCTGCGCATCGAGCTTGGCCCGCGCGATCTTGAAGCGCAGCAGGCCGTGCTGACCAAGCGGCATTCGCGCGAGAAGCTGACCCTCCCGCTGGATCAGATCGCTGCGCAGGCTCACGGCATTCTTGAGAGTATTCAGCAGGATCTCTTTGATCGCGCGAAGACCCGGCTGCGGGAACATACGCGCGAAATCAATAGTTATGATGAGTTCAAAGAGTTCATCAAGGCCGATGGCGGCTTTGCGCTTGTCCACTGGGCAGGAACCACCGCGGATGAAAAACGCGTGCAGGAAGAGACGAAAGCCACGCACCGCGTGATCCCCATTGATGGCGCAAAAGAAAACGGCAAGTGCATGTTGACTGGAAAAGAATCCGCGCAGCGCGTCGTCTTCGCCAAAGCCTATTGACCGCTGACGGACCGAATACAATAAAGGCTGGGGGCAAACCGTCACAACAGAGTAGGAGGGTGCTATGCGCAGTCTCGTGGCGATTGTCTGTTTGATCTGCAGTGTGACACTGCCTGCGTCTCTGCTGGCGCAAAACGATGAATCGGATCTGTCGTCTCCGAAACCCCTCAAGGCATTCACCGGCCTTTCGTGGGGCGGAGTGCACACCATCTGGAATGGGCGCTGGAACAACGAGGGCTATCCCCGCGCCGGGACGATGGCGCCGTTCATCAGTCTCCGCAAGATTAGCCCCACGGGCTCGCAACTCGCCGTCGCTCCCTACTTCAGCTACTTCGCGATGCATAGCACGGTAAGTACGCTGATGTGCGATACCTGTACGCAGGGAGCGCTCAATGACGATACGAAGACCGAACGCATGTACTATCGCGAAATCGACCTCGGTCTCAATTTTCAGTATCACCCGTCACTCAGGTGCCCGGAGTGGTACATCGGCGGCGGCCCGTCCGTGCGCTGGGGACAAGCGGGTCTGCGTGTGAAGGGCGAGCCGCGTCCCGGGGAAGTCCGCCGCGCCACCTGGTTCGGCCTGACGCTGCTCGGTGGCTATCTGCACGACTGGGGCGGCAATCAGTCCATGTTCATCGAACCGCAGTTTACGTTCAGTCCGGATCCTGCCGACCGCTGGCAGCGCAACTATCCGCCGGACACGTTTACACTGCAAATGGGGATCTTGTGGTAGATACGACCGGCAGTCAACAGCCTGTGGAAGCGCGCCCGGATGAAGCTCGCGGCCTGGTGCTCGTGAATACCGGCGATGGCAAAGGCAAGACCACGGCCGCGCTTGGCACCGTTTTGCGCGCCGTCGGCTATGGTCATCGCTGCCTGATTGTGCAATTCATCAAGGGCAGCTGGATGTACGGCGAGCTGAAGTCCATCAAGCGGCTGGAACCTGAAGTCGAGTTCCATCGCATGGGCAAGGGCTTTGTCGGCATCATCGATGATAACTTGCCGCGCGAAGAGCACGAGCAAGCCGCCCGCGCAGCGCTGCAGTTTGCTCATGAGAAACTCGCTTCCGGCGAGTATCGCCTCGTCTTGTTGGATGAAATTTTTGTCGCTATCGGTCTCAACCTTATTCGTACCGAGGATGTCCTTCGCTTGCTGGATGCGCGCCCGCCGCAGACCACGCTCATCTTGACCGGACGCGGCGCGCCCGCTGAGATCATTGAGCGAGCGGATACCGTGACGGAGATGCGCGAAATCAAGCATGCGTATCGGCAGGGCATTCTGGCACAACGCGGAGTAGATTTCTAAACGTGGCTCAAAATTCCAGTCCGAAACCGAAAAAACCGGCGCTGCGACCGGCGTCCGGACGGAAATTCAATTTTTCCGTCTGGTACCTCGTCGTGGTGCTGCTTGCCCTGTTTGTTGCGCAGGCGTTCTTAGGCGGCCAGCGCAACATCATGGTGCCATATTCGCAATTCAAGCAGATGCTTGTCGAAGACCGGCTCGCCAAAGTGGTCATCACTCCCGAGAAGATCTACGGCGATGCGCGGATGGACTCCGCCGGCACCTTGTATGAGCGTTCGTTTGAAACCAATCGAGTCGAAGACCCTGAGCTGGTCAAGCAACTGGAAGAAAAAGGAATTCCGTTTGAAGGCCGGCAGGACAGCAGCTGGTGGAAGGGCTTTTTGCTCGCGTGGGTACTGCCGTTTGCCCTGCTCTTCTTGCTTTGGAGTTTCTTCATCCGCAGGATGGGCGGCGGTGGCGCCGGGAGCGTAATGTCGTTCGGCAAGTCGCGCGCGAAAGTTTACATGGAGAGCGCGACCAAGATTTCGTTCAAAGACGTGGCCGGAATCGACGAGGCCTGCGAGGAACTGCGCGAAGTCGTGGAGTTCCTCAAGTCTCCCGCAAAGTTCCGCTCACTCGGCGCGAATATTCCCAAGGGCGTGCTGCTCGTCGGACCTCCCGGAACCGGCAAGACGCTGCTGGCCAAAGCGGTCGCCGGCGAAGCCAAGGTTCCGTTCTTCTCGATTTCCGGCTCCGACTTTGTCGAGATGTTCGTCGGCGTCGGTGCAGCGCGCGTCCGCGACCTGTTCCAACAGGCGCAGCAGAAAGCGCCGTGCATTGTCTTCATTGACGAGCTGGATGCACTCGGCAAGGCGCGCGGCTCCAATCCTTGGGGCGGACATGATGAACGCGAGCAAACGCTGAATGCTCTGCTCGTTGAAATGGACGGCTTTGAGAGTAATAAGGGCGTGATCATCATGGCAGCTACCAACCGCCCGGAAATCCTCGATATGGCCCTGCTCCGTCCCGGCCGCTTTGACCGACAGGTTGTTGTGGATCCGCCCAACATTGACGGCCGTGAAGCGATTCTGAAAGTCCACATTCGCGGCAAGAAGATCGCGCCGGAGGTCAACCTCCGCGTGATCGCCGCGCGCACGCCCGGCTTTGTCGGCGCCGATCTCGCTAACGTCCTCAATGAAGCGGCGCTGCTCGCGGCGCGGCGCGGCAAAAAAGAGATCGGCATGAAGGAGCTGGAGGAAGCCGTGGACCGCGAAATGACCGGCCTCGAACGCCGCAGCCGCGTGCTCAAACCGAAAGTCAAAGCGAAAATTGCATATCATGAGTGCGGCCACGCCATTGTCGGTGCCAAACTCACGCGCATGGATCCGATTCATCGCGTGTCCATCATTCCGCGCGGCGTCGCTACGCTCGGCTATACGCTCTACTTGCCGACCGATGACCAGTATCTGATCACAAAAGAAGAAATTCTCGACCGCATCACAGCGGCGCTGGGCGGCCGCGCGGCGGAGGAACTCGTCTACGATGAAATCACGTCCGGCGCGCACAACGACCTCATGCAGGTCACCAGCATGGCGCGCGCGATGGTCATGGACTATGGTATGTCGGATTCGCTCGGTCTGCTCGTTTATCGCCGTCGTATTCCACCTTCGCGCGATATTCCGTTTCCCACTCAGGAAGATGCGTACAGCGAGAAAACGGCCGAAGCCATCGATATCGAAGTTCGCAGAATCGTGGACGAGTGCCACGAGCGCGCCAAGCAGATCCTGCGCGATGATTTCGAATTGCTCAAGCGCATGGCGGAGAAACTTCTGGTCGTGGAAGTGCTCGAAGGGGCGGAGTTGCGCGAATTTCTGGGCGAGCGCGTGAGCACGGACTTCTCGGCAGACCTGCACGATGAGCAGGCTCCGATCGGCGAAGGAGTGTCGGTAACCTCTCACACGGACGAAAATCCTCAGCCACCATCCGATTCCCCCAAATCATAGCTTTAGGGAATCGGGGTTTAACTATATCAACTTCAGGGCAAGATTTGGTCGGCCATTCCCGTCGGGCAGCGGTTTTTCGCTTTTTAGGGCGCGGGGTGTGCAGTTTCTTTCACGGGCATGACATTTTGTCTGCGTCCTACTCTTCCTAACCGCAGGATAACTCATGAGATCCATTTCCCGCACCTCCCGGCACGTCTGTTGCACTCTCTCCACATGCGCAACCTATCTCGAGAGTGCCATGAAACACGTCATTTGGACAGCCGCCCTGGCGGCCCTCTGCTTTCAGCCGGTTCTGGCCGACGAGCCTCCCGCACCCATTAATTTCAATTTAGTTCAAGTAAACAATTACAATCGCCCCGCGCCGTTGGACAGCATTCCCGCTCCCCAGCGCGTCGTGATTGACGTGCAAAATCCGAATGCGGCCCATTCGCTGGTGCCGGTCGCGTATTCGACCGCCGACCCGCTGCCGCGTCAAGTGGTAAACGTCGCGATGTCGCTTGATCCGGTGGATCGCGGTATCGCCCTCCCGTGGGAATCGAGCATCATGCTCAAGACCCCGTCCGGTTCCGATTCCTTTCTCGTCACGTCTTCTCGCACGGGCTGCCCCGGCACCGAAGTGCGTCCTTCCGTGAGTGTCGCCTTTTCGACGTCGCACGGCTGGAGTGATCCTCCGATCCGGTTTGGCCCGCTGACTGACAAAACCGTTTGTCCGCTCGGACGTGGAGTCGAGCTGCATGTCTCAGCCGTCGGTACGGCCTCGCCCTTGGTGAAGATCCACGATTCAGGGATGACGCTCAGCAAGCGCTGAATCGTACAAGCATAGTGAATTCTCCTAACAAAGAACCCCGGTCTAAGACCGGGGTTCTTTAAGGTTCGTATACTATTTCATTCACTTAATCCCAATCAACACCGTCCCCGCCACAATCAACACGGCTCCGATCAAGTTCCGAATCAGGTCCGGACCATAAGGCAATTCTCTGAAAATCAGAATCGCCAGCACAAATGCAATCAGCGTATTTGTATTGTAGACCGGAACGAGTTGGCTCAGATTCGTGGCCGGAGATTGCAGCGCCCTAAGAATTAGAAGCGTTGCGAATCCATTCAACAGTCCTGCCGGAATCGCCCACAGATACGCCTTGTACGTTGTATCCTGTGCAGTCGCGACCGACGGCCAGAACATGGTCCCCAGCACTCCGCACAGCGCAATTCCCGTCCCGATCCCCGCCAGCACCCAGCCCGGCCTGCCGCCTAAATACCTCGACTCTGTCAGCAGCTTGAACAGGATCGCACTCACTCCGTACAGAAATGACGCGGCCAGCCCCATCGCAAACCACGGCTTCATTAGTGCTCAAGGTTGTTTATGTTGGTGTACATTTCGCGGCTTGCGGCACGTCTGGTCTTGTGTTACGTCTGACTTGAATTTTGGATTTCGAATTTCGGATGTCACTTCAACGTCACTCTTCTCATGTCCGTCTTTGCGCCCTCGCCGATCGCGTATTTCGCTCCTTCGAGCGTAAACCACTCGTACAATCCCTGCACCGGCGAGTACGGCCGCATGATATAGAGGTTTGTGCTTGGCGTGCCGCAAGTCCCCAGGAGATATAGTCGTTCCCCGCCCTGCACTTTGCACATATCGAGGATGATTCCGATCCGGCTCTCCTTCTCTTTCTTGAGCGCCACAATCAGGTCGCCCACCGTCACCGAATCCTCAACGATGATCGTGCTTTCCCGCTTCAGCGCGATGGCTCCCATCTCTTCCGCCACAAACGAAAGATAACGCATATAATTAGCGTAACTACCGTCCGGCCCTGTCTCCTGAGTGAAGATGAATTTGCCGGCCCGCGCGCGCGGTCTCAGTCCGTCGCGCCAATCCCTCCACAGCGCGAGCTGCCCATTATCAAGTGGAAACGAAATTCCGCCGGGACGCTTCTTCCACAAGTACTCTCCCCACAGTCTCACGATCCCGTCCACCCCTACGTCCTGCTTATTGGCGAACGGTTCCACCTGCGTCGCCGCAACCTTCTCTTCTTCACACAGCCACGTCTTGCCATCACCGGCCAAGAGCGGTGCAGAGGGAGCCAACGGCAATTCGCGCAGCGATGCCGCAAACGTCCCCGCCGGAACCGTGATGCGCTTGTAACCGTCCGGCGGCGGAATGTCCTGTACCGCCTTCGGGGCCTCGGCAAGCGCCGTGGCAATCAAGCAAGACAGGACGAACAAAGCCAGTAGAGATTTGTGTAGCAGGTTCATGTCCGCTCCCGATTAGTAAAGTAGGAACCGAACGCCAATGGCGCCCAAAATGAGTACTACAACCTTGTGAAACACGTGCGCGTGCATCCGCGTCACCAAGAGCTTTCCGAAATACGTTCCCACCACCATCAACACGGCCAGCGGCATCAGCAGTATCAGATCATTTAGGGTGATCAGCTTTGCGCCGCTCCAAATCGCCAGCTTGGTGAGATGCATGATGCCCGCGCCGATCGCCTCGGTTCCGAGGAACGCATCTTTGACCAAACCGTACTTGAGCATCCACGGCACCACGACCGGCCCTGAACCGCCCACTACCGCCGATACGAATCCTGCCAATGCCCCAACCGGAACGAACACGCGCAGCGGCGCTCTCTTCGGCCACGTGGCTTTCGTGAAGTTGAGAAAGACATACGCAAGTAAATATACGCCGAGTGCCTTGGCAATCAACACGGCGGATAGCTGTGTATAGAGCAGTGCGCCCGCCGCGGCCCCCGGGACCGCCCCCAGTGCAAAGTACTTCAACAGCCGCCAGTCAATCTCGTTCCGCGAGAAATAGGCGCGCGAAACATTGGAAACAAGCAGCAAGATGGTGAGATACGGAACCGCCTGCTTGATCCCCACCGCCCACGTGAGAATCGGCAAAAACACCATGCCGCCGCCGACGCCGGCAATCCCCGAAACCGTCGAGGCGGTTAGCGCTCCCGCCCCCAACACGATGTAAACGAGCGGCGTCACGCGGCGCGCTTAGTCAACGTACGCGCCCGCCTGATTCAATGCCGGACGGCCCGATTCGAGCAATCGCTTCAGATCCAGCATGATTGCCGCCCAACCCAATGCTTCTCCCGTGCGAAAATGATCGACGTCCGCCGCGAATCCGCTCTGCTTCATCGTCAGCCTGGTCTGCCGTCCCTCGGGTTCGAGCAGCCATGTCACTTGCCCCAAGTGAGTGTCACCATCGTGCAGAACCGGCCAATCATACGCCAGTTCGATCGGCGGGTCCCATGTCACCACGCGCCGCGGGCCGGAGTCTCCCCACCCGAAATCAATTCGTCCGTCTTCATGCTCTTCAAACACTTTCGCGTCTGTAAAGTACTTCGAAAGCATCGTAGGACTGTGCAAAGCCTGAAAGATCGGATCGGGATTGTGATTGATGTAAATCACCTGCTTGATGTTTCCCGTCCACGCGCGCGTGAAATCGAACAGCAGCCCCGGCTCGCTGTAATCATGTTCGCACGTGTTCGTCAGCACGTTCAGATAATATCCCCACAGATCGTTCAGATAGTACGGCGGCTCATTCGGCGGACTCTCGATCCGGTGCGTCAGCGTCACTTTCGTGTGCCCGCCCTGTGGCTCCAGCTCGAACAGCACCTCTCCGGTCAACACGCGCCCATCGCGGAGATAGAGTGGAAACTCGAAACCGAACTTCTTTTCCGGCTCATAAGCCGTCAGCTTTGACTCGAATTCCATGCCTTCCCGCCAGCCAAAGACGAAGTTGCCCCGAAACCGGAACGTGCCGCCCGTCATGCCGTCGTGCGCCGCTGTCTCTGAAAACCAGTGCGCCATCCCCTTCGTCGTGGTCAAAATGTCCCACACGCGCGCCGGGCTCTTGTAAATCTCCGCCGAAACCCGAAACGTTTTCTTCATCAGTAAGGTTCTCCTCTGCGATCAACCGCCGCCGCCGCTGCTGCCGACGGGTTGCTTATTGGGATCCGTTAGCTTATAGGGATCGAGGATCTCCGCAAGCTGCTCTTCGGTCAGAAGCTTCTGCTCGCGAATCAGCTCCACGATGGTCTTTTCTTCCTTTACCGACTGCTTGGCCAGCTCGGCTGCCTTGGCGTAACCGATGTGCATGTTCATGATCGTCGCCATGCCCACGGATGCTTCAAAATAATGGCGGCAGCGCTCGCGATCCACCACAATCCCGCTCATGCACTTGTCACTGAATGCCGTAATCGCCGTGCTTAGAATGTGCACCGCTTGCTGGAGATTGTAATTTACAACCGGCATCATCACGTTTAAATCAAGCTGCCCGGCTTGTGCGCAATACGAGACTGTCGTGTCAAATCCCACCACTTGATAGCAGACCTGATTCATCATCTCCGCCATGGACGGATTGACCTTCCCCGGCATGATTGACGATCCCGGCTGCACCGGCGGCAGCACGATCTCCTGCAATCCTGTCCGCGGCCCCGATTGCAGCAGGCGAATGTCGGCCACAATTTTGCCGAGTTCAATCGCTAAGAGCCGCAGCGCACTCGAGTACCACAAAAAATCGCCTAAGCTCTGCGTGACCTCGACTAAGTCCGGAGCGGGGTGGAAGCTGATCTTGCTATATCGAGAAATCTCTTCCGCTACCATTTTGCCGTAGCGCGGGTGCGCGTTCATCCCCGTCCCCGCCGCCGTGGCGCCCAGATTCAGTTGCCTTAGTCCCTTCTCCGCTTCCACGAGCCGCTCGCGGCAACGCTTCAGCACGGAAGCATATCCGGTGAATTCTTGCCCCAATCGAATCGGCACTGCGTCCTGCAAATGCGTCCGCGCCGACTTGATCACGTCATCGAATTCCCGGCCCTTTGCGGCCGTTGCTTCAATCAGCTTGTCGAGCGCGGCCAACAGATCGGGAGTCTTCAGGCACAATCCGATCCGGATCGCCGCCGGATACGTGTCGTTTGTGGACTGCGCCATGTTCGTGTGGTCATTCGGGTTCAGCCGCGCATAGTCGCCGCGTGCCGCGCCCATCAGCTCCAGCGCCCGGTTGGTGATCACCTCGTTCATGTTCATATTCGTCGAGGTGCCCGCGCCGGCCTGGTACACGTCCACCACAATTTGATCCAGCCATTGCCCGGCCAGGATCTCGTCGGCCGCGCTCACGATTGCATCGGCGCGCTCGCGTGTGAGCAGACCTAACTCGCGATGTACCACGGCCGCGGAACGCTTGATGATGGCATAGCCGCGCACAAACACAGGATGCGGCCGGATTCCGGAAATCGGAAAATTAGCTACGGCGCGTGCCGTCTGCACGCCGTAATACGCGTTCGCCGGCACGCGGAGTTCGCCCAGCGAATCTTTTTCCATGCGAAAGTTCTGTTCTGTCATGAGAGAAGTCTCGGTAAGAAAGGGCGGGAGTTGCTTTGTATTGTTGGTTTGGCTTCTATTCGGCTTCCACGTCCGCCGGCAAGGCCAAATTGTCGCGCTGATTGCCTGTCAGTTCAAACATGCGGCGAATCGCTCGCCCTGCTTTGAGGCGGACATCTTCCGGCAAGGTGATTTCAAACTGGAGCTTCTCCAACGATGCCTCCACGTCGTCCAGCGAAATCGCCTTCATGAACCGGCAAATCTTGCAAGCTCGGTAAAACTGTTTTTCGGGAACGGAAATCTGCAGCATGTCGGAGAGTCCGCACTCGGTCACGGCCAGAAAACTCTCGGCCGAACTATGCTTGGCATAGTCGATCATCCCGGAGGTGGACAGCGCCGCGTCGGCCAGCTTCAGCACGTCATCCCGGCACTCGGGATGCACCAATATCTTGATTCCCGGGATCTGTCGGCGCATGTTCTCGATCACGTCCGGCGTGATTTGATGATGCACATAGCAGTATCCATCCCACGCGATGATGTTCTTCTCGGGAATATGCAGCGCCACGTGCCGGGCCAGATTCTGGTCGGGAATGAAGAGGATGTTCTGCGGCGCGACTGCCTTCGTCACGGTCACGGCGTTCGACGACGTGCAGCAAACGTCCGAAAGCGCCTTCACGTCCGCTGTCGTGTTCACATAGGTGACCACGGCAAGATCAGGATAGACTCGCTTCAGCTGCTCGATGCGTCGCTCCACATCGGCGGCTTTGGCTGTATCTGCCAGCGAGCACCCCGCTGCCAGATTCGGCAGCAAAACCTTCTTTTCCGGATTGACGATCTTCGCGGTTTCCGCCATGAAATGCACGCCGCAAAAAACGATGACTTCGGCATCCCGCACTTCCGCCGCCTGCAGCGACAATCCCAGCGAGTCCCCGGTGAAATCCGCCACTTCGAAAATTTCCGGCCGCTGGTAGTTGTGAGCGAGCAGTACCGCATTGCGCACCCGTTTCCATTCCCGGATGCGCTCGAGTTGCGCCTCTATCTCGTGCACGCGACTTGCGGAGTAGTACTCCGGGTCCACGCGCTGCAGTTTGCTTGTCAGTGTCTCCGCCATCTCACCCCCGTCAATGCTCAAATCCGAGGTAGTGACGCAAATTGCCCCCCGTCAGGGACAGGATGTCACTCCTCGTCATCCCCGCTGCGTATATCGCTTTGAACGTGGCCTTCTGCTCCGCGAGTCGCGACGCCGCCGGTGCCGTGCCCGCGTTCAAATGCACATGTCGTGTTCGCGCCGGATAGACTGTCGCCAATTGCTCCTTGGTCGGAATGCTGGTGATTTCCAAAATCACCATCGCCTCGCTCTTGAGTAATCCGTCGCGCACGCTCGCCGGCGAATCCGCAAACTCCTGCAATGTCCCCAGCACAATCGCTTGATCCTTCCACCGCGCCACCCGCGAAGGCGTGTTGTAATCCAGCGGCACCAGCGCCTTCATTCCACCCTTACGTATCTCATCCAGTACATCCAGCGGTGCCGACTTCGCGCCCGGATCACTCCCGCGCGAAAGCTGAACGATTTCCACCCCCTGTCGCCGTAGCATGCCCACTTCGGAAGGCCGCCGCGAACTCAATCCCGTTTCGGTGATCGCCAAAAAGACCGCGTCGTTCTCCCTTCTCTTCGCTTCGACGGCCTCCTTCAGATTGCCCACCGTGACGTCATGACTCGCGCAGGCATACTGAAGTTCCGCCGTTCGTCGCACAACCTCGGTCGTGATGATGCCCGGCTCCGGCGCCACCCACGCCGCCGAAATGAGATCGAGCCGTGCCGGCAGTGTCCCCTGGGCATCGACGGCAAATCCCTTGAAGTCGATCACGTCCGCATAGGTCGCCATCAATTTCAACGAGTCCGCGCCAAAAGCCTGTGCTCCCTCGCGATTGCCCACAAACCGAATGAACTGCTCCGCGCGATCCCCCATCATCTGCAAAACGTCGTTCGAGATCCAGTCTTCATCATCCGAATAATGATGATAGTAGATGTGATCACCGCTCGACCAGAACGCAATCGCGGGAACTCCCGCTCTTAGAAAACTCAGATTGTCGCTCGCTCCGTAGCCATCCTCTTGATAGAAGGAACTCTTCTCCAGCGTGGCCGAATCAAGCGTCGCTCGGTATTCATTCCAGACCGGCCCCAACGCTTCGCAACCGCCCATGACGACCTTCTTGCCGCCGTGACCGGTCATGTCGAAATTCATCATGCACACCACATCGGCGAGCGGAATCGTCGGGTGCGTTGCGAAATACTCCGATCCCAACAGCCCCAACTCTTCCCCCGCAAAGTGCGCGATCAAGACACTCCGCTTCAGCGGCCGTTCCGCCAGCGAGCGCGCCAGCTCTGAAACCAGTCCGCTGCCCGATGCATTATCGTTGGCCCCGTTATAGACCACGCCTTTCGCATTCACGCCGATGTGATCCATATGCCCGCCGATCACGATGATCTCGTTCTTCAGCACGGGATCAGTGCCATGAATAAGCCCGAGCACGTTATTCGCGACCGCGTCTCTCGTCCGTGAAACACTCGCGCCCATGAACAGCCGTTTTCCCGTTTCGAGCGGCAGCGGCCCGTTCTTGATCTTGTCCTGATACGTCTTCAGCGTATATCCCGTGCCGTCGAGCAACAGATTCAGCACCCGGTCGCCGACGTACATCAGAGGCATCCCGGCATCGTAAACGGCTTCGGGGATTGCCCCTCCGTTGACCAACCGCGGCCCTTGGTAATACAAGACCGCCGCGGCTCCGCGCTCCTTTGCCCATGTCAGCGCGTGCCGACGCTCGTAGTCTTCCTGAAAATCGTACGGACTATCCGGATACCCGCGCAGTACGACGACAATCTTTCCCTGAATATCCGCTCCGGCATAATCATCCCGCTCCTTATCCGGACGCGCGTAACCATGACCGACCAGAACCACCGGCGCCAATACCGAACCCGAACCGCTATGCGTGATCATCGTGAAGTCTGCGCCCAGCACGAACGGGATCTTCCCCAGCGGATGATCCATCAGCGTCAGCGACGCCTTCTTCTCCTGCGTCGCGAGCAGCGGAAACTCCTGGAAATAACTCCCGGCTCCGCCCTGATAAATGCCATACTGGCTCAGTTTCTCCGCCAGATAATACTCCACCAGCTCGCCGCCCGGATGTCCGGACTGCCGCCCCTGATACCGGTCCGATGAGATCTCGTTCACGATTTCGCGCGCGCGACCTGCCTCAAAGGCAAATCCATTTACAGCCGCGATGACAAAGAACAGTGCGGGCAAACCACGTTTGAGCATATCAGCGTGCTTTCTCCGTGCGGGGTTGGGATGTGCGCGTCGTCTTCGCCGGTACGCTCACCGGCAGCATGCCGTTTCCGTTGCCGTTCTTGCCGAGCAGTTTCTTCAAATAGCGGCCGGTATGACTTTCCTTAATCCGCGCCACTTCCTCCGGAGTGCCTTGGGCAATCACTCGCCCGCCGTTGACGCCGCCTTCCGGACCCAGATCTATGATGTAGTCCGCCGTCTTGATCACGTCCAGATTATGCTCGATCACTACCACCGTGTTGCCGCGCTCGACTAAGGTCTGCAGCACTTTCAACAGCAGCTTGATGTCCGCAAAGTGCAGCCCGGTGGTCGGCTCATCCAGAATGTAGATCGTCTGGCCGGTGGACATCCGCGAGAGCTCCGTCGCGAGTTTTACGCGCTGCGCTTCGCCGCCCGAGAGTGTGGTCGCCTGTTGCCCAAGATGAATGTAACCCAAACCGACTTCGTCCAACGTTCCCAGCTTGCGTGCAAGCGTCGGAATGGCGTGAAAGAACTCTCGCGCTTCCGCCACGGTCATGTCCAGCACTTCCGCTATCGACTTGCCTTTGTACCGGACTTCAAGCGTCTCACGATTGTACCGCTTGCCGTGGCACACTTCGCACGGGACATAAACATCCGGCAGGAAATGCATCTCGATCTTGATGATGCCGTCCCCTTCGCAGTTCTCGCACCGCCCACCCTTAACGTTAAACGAAAACCGCCCCGGCTTGTATCCGCGGATCTTCGCTTCCGGCAGTTGGCTGTAAAGGTCACGGATCGGCGTGAATAATCCCGTGTATGTGGCCGGATTCGAGCGCGGCGTCCGCCCGATCGGCGATTGATCAATGTCTATCACCTTGTCGATGTTGCCGGTGCCCGCCAAGCCGCCGTGCGGCAACGCCGGTTCCTTGGCGCCATAGAACTTCTGCGCTAATGCCCGATACAGTGTTTCATTGATCAGCGTGGATTTTCCCGACCCCGAAACGCCGGTCACCAGCGTAAACGTCCCCAGCGGGATTTCCACTGTTACGTCCTGCAGATTATTCCCGCGGGCGCGCTTGATCGTCACGCTCTTGCCGTTTCCCACACGGCGCTTTCTGGGAATATCAATCAGGTCCTTTCCGGCCAGGAATCTCCCTGTCACCGAAGTCTCAACCTGCTTGACTTGTTCGGGAGTTCCGGCCGCCACCAATTCGCCCCCCAAACGTCCCGCGCCCGGCCCCAAATCAACAACGTAATCCGCCGCCTCGATCGTGTCGCGATCATGCTCCACGACCACCACGGTGTTGCCGATGTCTCTGAGCTGCGTCAGCGTGTGAATCAGCCGGTCATTGTCGCGCTGATGCAAACCGATGGACGGCTCATCTAGGATGTAAAGCACTCCGGTGAGCTGCGATCCGATCTGCGTGGCCAGTCGAATCCGCTGCGCTTCACCGCCCGACAGCGATCCCGCCGCTCGGCTCAGCGTCAGATAATCCAAACCGACATTAAGGAGAAAGCTCAGCCGCTGCTTGACCTCCTTCAGGATCTGCTTCGCAATCATCGCTTCGCGTGGCTGCAATTCCAGCTCCTTGAAGAAATTCACCGCCTCGCGAATCGAGTAATTCGTAATGTCGGCGATGTTCCGCTCGTTGATGAGCACCGCCCGCGCTTCCGGCTTCAAGCGCGCCCCGCCGCAATCCGAACATGGGATATTTCCCATGAACTCCTCGATCCACTCGCGCACCTGCGCCGATGAAGTCTGCGAATGCCGCCGCATCAAGTTGGGAATGATCCCTTCCCAGCGCGCTTTGTGCTCGAATCTCGAGTTCTCGGATTCATACGTCACGTCCACTCGCTTGCCGCCCGTGCCGTACAGAATGATCTTCTGGTGCTCCGGCTTCAGCTTCCGCCACGGCACGTCCAGCTTGAGCCGGTACGTGTCAGCGATCGCTTCCAGGATTCCCCACGTCCAGCCGTCGTAGTTCGTCCCCATGCTCGATATCGCGCCGTCCGTGATCGACAAATCCGGATTCGGAATCACCCGATCCGGATCGATCTCCAGCTTGAATCCCAGCCCCGTGCACGTCGGACATGCCCCGAACGGGCTATTGAATGAGAACAGCCGCGGCTCGATTTCGCTGATCGAGATGTTGCAGAACGTGCAGGCAAACCTCTCGCTGTACACCTGCTCGCTTTTCCCGTCGATGACCGCCGTGAGTAGTCCGCTCGACAAGCGCAGCGCCGTCTCCACCGAGTCCGTCAGCCGTGAGCGCAGCCCTTCCTTCACCACTAACCGGTCCACGACGACTTCAATCGTATGCCGCCGCTTCTTATCGAACTCAATTTTCTCGTCCAGCGAGCGCACCGCTCCGTCCACGCGCACCCGCACGCACCCGTCCTTCTGCACGTTTTCGAGCCGGCTGTG